>PIVY01000135.1 GCA_003353795.1 bacterium | reverse complement strand
TGGTGGACCTGGTTCAGGGGCAAGCGTTGCCTGACAGTGAACGCGAGAAGTGGCAGCAGCCCAAAGCTCCGGACAGCACGCCGGACGAATGCTGAGCAACCGAGCAACCCGCGGCCCTGGCCGCTGGAGGAATCATGGATATCAACAAGCTGATGAAGCAGGCCCAGCAGATGCAGGCCAAGATGGCCAAGGCCCAGGAAGAACTGGCCACCAAGATCGTGACGGCCGAGGTGGCCGGCGGCCAGGTGTCGGTGGAGATGAACGGCAAGCACGAGCTGGTCAACCTGACCATCAAGCCCGATGCCGTCGATCCCGACGATGTGGAATTCCTGCAGGACATGGTCCTGTCGGCGGTGAACGAGGCCGTCCGCAAGGTGGAGGCCATGGTGGAGACCGAGATGGGCGGCGCCATGGGCGGCATGAACATTCCGGGCATGAAGCTGCCGGGGATGTAGCATGGCCTACGACCCCGGAGGAGGCGGCGCCCAGGCGCCGGGCGGCGAATTCCAGTCGCCGGCCCTCGAGCAACTGGTACGGCGTCTGCAGCAGCTACCGGGCCTCGGCCGCAAGTCCGCCACGCGCATCGCGCTGCATTTCCTGAACGACCGCGAAGGGGCGGGCGATCTCACCGAGGCCGTGGCGCACGCCCTGGCGAACGTCACCCAGTGCACCCGCTGCGGCGCCATCACCGAAGCCGACCCCTGTGCCATCTGCACCAGCGCCACACGCGAGGCCACGGTCCTGTGCGTGGTGGCGAGCCCGGTGGACATCTTGCCGTTCGAGAAGGCAGCGTTCTTCCGGGGTCGTTACTTCGTGCTCGGTGGTCTGCTCTCGCCCCTGGACGGCGTGCGGGCCGCGGATCTACCCTTCGAACGCCTGATGTCCCGCATCGACGAGGACGGCGTGAGCGAGGTCATCCTGGCGCTCGACACCAGCGTGGAGGGGGAGACCACGGCGTTGTACCTGCAGCGCATCCTCGGCGAGCGTGACCTGCAACTGAGCCGGCTGGCCACGGGCATTCCGGTGGGCGGTGCCCTCGCCTATACCGACGAGGCCACGCTGCAGCAGGCGTTCCAGCACCGGACGGGATTCTGAACCTTTCCGTACGAAATTCCGCGCTGATCCCTAATTGGTCGTTGAACCCTCGTAGTCTAGAATGGTGCAGCGGTTCGCCGCCGGGGTCGGGCCGCGTATCCGTCCCATTCGAGGGGGATTATCATGACGATACGTATCGTTTTCCTGACGGTGGCAGGTCTGTTCCTGCTCGGGCCGGTCCCGGCCGATGCCGTGGACCCGCCTCTGGACGAGGGCACCGCGATCATTTGCATGTACAGCGACTTCGATGATGTCTCCGGTCCGCTGAACGGAGATATCCGCTACCCTGAGTACTTCCTTCTGACGCCCATGGATATCTACACGGTACTCTACTTTCCCGAAGGTGCGGACCAGGCAGTATGGGCCTTCGAGTACGGGGTCCGATACCGACAGGGCGAACACGCTCTCGAGTACGGTGTCCACTACGGCTACCTGGTGAACGAGTGGGTGCCGGCAGCCCCTGGAGACATCGACCTGAACTTCAGCGCAGACTTCATGCAGGTTGTCGTCTGGCCGCCCTGTCCGCACGACGGCGTGGCCATCGTGCTCCGGTACTCGCAGATCCTGCTCCTTGACGTTCCTCTACCCGGGGCGGCCATCGAAGTTTTCTTCGAGCCGTTTCGGCCGTGGCACGAACACATGCACTACATCGATCAGTCGGATGACGAGGTTCTGTACGACATGCTGCCCAACAGCGAGGACCACGCGCACGACAATCCGGTCTTCGTGTTCGAGGGCGACGTAGTGGCGGTGGAAACGCGGACGCTGTCGGCGGTGAAGCACTTGTTTCGCTAGCCGCCGATCGTGATTTCGATCGAGGGAGATTGGTATGATCAACAAGCGAATGGCCGTTGTCTCGGCCCTGCTCGTCCTCGTTCTCTGCACCGCTGCCAATGCCGTGGATCCGCCGTCCGACGAGGGCACGGCGATCGTCTGCATGTACACCTACTTCGATGACGTCTCCGGACCCGCCGACGGCGAGGTCTTCTATCCCGAGTACCTCCTCTTGACGCCCATGGACCTGTACACGGTTCTCTACTACCCCCACGGCGTGAACCAGACGCTGGGATCTTTCGATTACAGCGTCCGGATACGCCAGGGAGGCGCGGATCTCCAGTTCGGCGTGGACTACGGCTACCTCACGGACCAGTGGGTGCCGGCCTACTCCGGGGAGATCGGCGGGATTCACTACGGTACGTCGTCGTTCATCTATCTCTACGATGGATTCTATCACGGCGGCGAACCGGTCGTGATTCGCCACTCCCAGCTGTTTCTGATGAATTTGCCGCTGCCCGGGGCGGATATCGAGGTGTTTTTCGAGCCCTATCATCCGTCGTACGATCACATGATCTACACGGAACATGGCGATGCGGAGACGCTCTACGACGCGCTGCCCAACAGCGTCGACCATCTGCACGAGAATCCGGTTTTCGTGCTCCAGGGCGACGTGGTGTCCGTGGAATCGCGGTCCCTCAGCTCCGTGAAACAGCTATTCCGCTAACTGGTAACGATTTGCGTCGCGCGTGGGAGGGATTGCCCCTCCCGCGCGATTTCTTTGTTTTTCGTGAACCAGACTCAAGGTAGGCTCGTCCGGGCCGATAATCTCTTTGAGCAAACGTCCGCAAAGCCGAGACGAGCCACCGCGCGTGGTCGGGAGACGTATCCATGGTCAGAGCCGAATGGGCCATCTTCGAAGAGGACTACTGGGCCATCAACAACGCCCTGGAGGCGTTGGTCCAGAGTAGCCAGGCGAAGCATGTGCTGCTGGTGGACCGCACGGGCCAGATGATCGCCCAGGCCGGCGACGATCCCCAGTTCGACACCCAGAGCTTCGCCTCTCTCTGCGCCGCGGATTTCGAGGCCAACTTCGCGCTGGCCAAGCTCATCGGTGAGGACGATTTCTCGACTCTCTACCACCAGGGCGCCCAGGACAGCATGTACCTCGGCAAGATCTGCAAGGGCGTCGTCGTGGCCGTGGTGTTCGACAAGTCCACGACCCTGGGACTGGTGCGGTTGAGGGTGAAGAAGGCCGTGGAAGAGCTGAACGTGATCATCGAGGGTCTGTACGACAAACTGCAGTACCGCAACGAGGAATACGACCCCTTCGACGAGGAATTTTCGGAGGGCGTCGAACAGGAGATCGACAACCTGTTCGTGGAATAGTACCGGACTGTTCGTGACATAGAGATAGGTGGCCGCTTGCGGCCATGGAAGGGGCAAGACCGTGTCGCTGATCAACTACTCCTCGCGCGAGATCAACTGCAAGATCGTGTACTACGGTCCTGGTCTCGGTGGGAAGACGACGAACATCCAGTACATCTACGACAAGCTCGCCCCCGACACCAAGGGCAAGCTGGTCACCCTGGCCACCGAGATGGACCGCACCCTGTTCTTCGACTTCCTGCCGCTGGAACTGGGCGAGGTCAAGGGGTTCAAGACCCGCTTCCATCTCTACACGGTGCCGGGCCAGGTGTATTACAACGCGAGCCGCAAGCTCATCCTGCGCGGCTGCGACGGCGTAGTCTTCGTGGGTGATTCCAGCGAGGCTCGTTTCGAGGCCAACGTCGAGTCGCTCTACAACCTTCACGAGAACCTGAAGGAATACAATCTCGAGCTGGGCAAGATCCCCTTCGTCATGCAGTGGAACAAGCGTGACCTGCCCGACGCTCTGCCCATCGACGAGCTCAACGAGGAACTCAATCCCGAGGGCTTCGAATCGTTCGAGGCCGTGGCCTACAAGGGCGACGGCGTGTTCGATACGCTGAAGTGCGTGGCCAAGCAGGTTCTGCGGCAGTTGCAGACCCAGCCGGCGGGGGTTTAGGGGCTTCGTGCCCGACCCGCGATTGGGAATCGATCGAACCGGCCCCGACATTCGTCGGGGCCGGTTCTCGCTATGGGGACATGAATTCCCAACCGCGGGTCGGGCACGAAGCCTCTAGACGTCTTGGGGTGGTGGTTAGAGGCGGCGTTACATTGGCGCCGGCGTTGACCGCGGGAGAGGGTGGTATTATCCTGCCGCGGTCATCCTGCCGTGAAAGGGCATTGCATGAAGCGCTTCATCATTCATCTCATCGGGACGTTCTTCGGTTCGGGATTTTCGCCCATCGCACCGGCCACGGCCGGCAGCTTCCTCTACATGGTGATCTGGTGGGGAGCGTGGACGCTCTGGGGGCCCATCCCGATCTGGATCCAGCTCGTGTCGCTGGCGATCGTCACGGCCGTCGGCATCTGGGCGGCGGACGAACTGGAGAAGATCCACGGGGAGGATCCCGGGCTCTGCGTCATCGACGAGGTGGCGGGTATGCAGGTCACGTATCTCGGCCTGGTCACCGGGCCGCTGGGTTTGCTGGCGGGATTCTTCTGGTTCCGATTCTTCGACATCCTGAAGCCCTTCGGCGTGCGCCGGCTCGAGAAGTTGGGAGGGGGCCTGGGGATCATGGCCGACGATCTCGGCGCCGGCGTGCTGTCGGCCATCGCCACGCAGGTCACCGTCCGGTTGCTGGGATGGTAGCCATGGACGGTGCGAGGGTTCGCATCGTCGCCGTGGGCGATGAATTGCTCGAGGGCCGCACGTCCGACACCAATTCCACTCGAATCCAGCGGGCTCTCGGGCGACACGCGATCAGGGTGGAGGACATCGCCGTCGTTCACGACGACGAGGCAGCCATCGCTGCGGCGCTCGACCGCACCGAGGTCGGCGACATCGTCTTCGTGTGCGGAGGCCTCGGTTCCACGCGAGACGACCTCACTCGCGAGGCCATCGCGGCCTGGGCGAAGGTCCCGCTCGTCGTGCGTGACGATCTGGTCGCCGAGATCTCCGAACGCTACCGTCGCCGCGGCATCCCGCCCATGCCCGAGAGTGACAAGCAGGCCCAGGTGCCCGCCGGCTGCGTGCCCGTCACCAACCCGGTGGGGTCGGCGCCCGGGCTCGTCGGCAGGCTGGCCGGCCGGCGATTGGCCGTCTTGCCGGGAGTGCCGGCCGAGTTGCAGGCCCTGCTGCCGCGAGTCATCGAGGAACTTGATCGTCTCGGCGCCTTGCCTGCGGCGCGCGAGATCCACCTCTGGCGAACGGCGCAGATGGCGGAACTGGCGGTGGCGCGACGCACCGAGCCGGTGCGCGAGAGGTATCCCGATCTCGGCTGGTCGTGGTGGCTGGTGGACTGGGGAGTGGACGTTCGCATCAGCGGCGAATCCCACCAGAGTGCGGACCTCGACGCGGCCGCTCGTGCGGTCGACGGTCTGCTCGGCGATACCGTGTTCGCCCGCGAGATGGTCGGGTTGCCGCGGGTGGTCCAGGATCTCCTCATGGCGAGCGGCCAGACCCTGGCGGTGGCCGAGAGTTGCACCGGCGGTCTTCTGGGCGCCGCGATCACCGGTGAGGAAGGCAGCAGCGCGTGCTACCTGGGGGGCGTGCTGAGCTACGCCAACGCGGTCAAGGTCGACTTGCTCGCCGTGGACGCAGGCGATCTGGAGCGGCACGGCGCGGTCTCCCGAGAGGTGGCCGAGCAGATGGCCGCGGGTGCGCGAACTCGCCTGGGGGCCGACCACGCCCTGGCCGTCACCGGCATCGCCGGGCCGGGCGGAGGCACCGACGAGAAGCCCGTCGGCACGACCTGGATCGCGCTGGCCGGCCCCGGCGGAATCCAGTCGGGCCGCTACCGTTTCTCGGGTGACCGCGACCGCAACCGGTTGCTGGCTGTGGCTGCGGCCCTCGATGCGCTCCGACGGACCCTCACCGACATGCCTGCCTTCGCTCCCGACGCGTTGACCTGGGGTCGGCCGGCATGAGGCTCTTCGTGGCCGTCAACCTGCCGACACGGCTGCGCGAGGATATGGCCACCGGACTGGACACCGTGCGGGCGAAGGTTCCCATCGCCTGGTCGCGGCCGGAGACCTGGCACCTCACCCTCGCGTTTCTCGGCGACTGGCCACGAGAAAGACTCGCCGTACTGGGGCAGGCGCTGCGAACGGCGGTCGCCGAGCACGGACCCTTCGTGATCCGACCCGGTACCATGGGGACGTTTCCCGAGCGTGGGCGGCCGCGGGTCCTGTTCCTGCAACTGGACGGGGACGACCCGCTGCGGGAGCTGGCGGCGACCGTGAGACGAGCCGTGAACTCGGTATGGCCCGATGGGCCGCAGGATCACAAGGCCTTTCGGCCGCACGTGACCGTGGCGAGAATCAAGCGGCCCCTGGTCGAGGCGGAGCAGGCCGACCTGCGATCTCTCGACCTCGCAGGATTCGAATCGTTCGAGGTCGAGTCGGTCGCGTTGATGGCCAGCGAGCTGCGGCCGGAAGGCGCCCGGCACACGGTGGTGGAGTCCCTGCGACTCGGTGGCTGAAATGCCCCGGAATCGTGGGGGGCGAAAATTTCACGAAAACGCTTGCTGATCCCACCAGGGTCGTGCTATCTTGCGGCTCGGGTCGAATGGACCTGACCCGCGTACTCCGTCCTGAGCTGATCAGGCCGGCCTCGAGCAACCCAGGAGAGAGTTCATGGCGAACAAGAATGACGACAAGACCAAGGCCCTAGACCTCACGCGCGCCCAGATCGAGAAGCAGTTCGGTAAGGGCTCCATCATGCTGCTCGGTGACGACAGGATCTACGACGATACCGATGCGGTCTCCACGGGGAGCCTCGCCCTGGACATCGCCCTGGGCGTCGGCGGTCTGCCCCGCGGTCGGGTCGTGGAGATCTACGGACCCGAGGGCAGCGGCAAGACCACCTTGGCGCTGAGCACGGTCGCCAACGCCCAGAAGGCCGGCGGCGTGGCGGCGTTCGTGGATGCCGAGCACGCCCTCGATCCCATCTATTCCCGCAAGCTGGGCGTGGACATTGACAACCTCCTAGTCTCCCAGCCCGACACCGGTGAGCAGGCCCTGGAGATTACCGAGATGCTCGTGCGCTCGGGCGCCGTGGACATCGTGGTGATCGATTCGGTGGCCGCCCTGGTGCCGCGCGCCGAGATCGAAGGCGAGATGGGCGACTCTCACGTGGGACTGCAGGCGCGCCTCATGAGCCAGGCCCTGCGCAAGCTCACCGGCGCCATCGCCAAGACCAACACCCTGGTGCTATTCACCAACCAGATCCGCATGAAGATCGGCGTCATGTTCGGCAACCCCGAGACCACCTCGGGCGGCAACGCGCTCAAGTTCTACTCGTCGGTCCGCCTCGATATCCGCCGGATCGGAGCGATCACCCAGGGCGAGGAAGTGACCGGCAACCAGGTCCGCGTCAAGGTCGTGAAGAACAAGGTGGCCGCGCCCTTCAAGAAGGCCGAGTTCGACATCCTCTACGGCGAGGGCATCAGCAAGGAAGGCGACCTCATCGATCTGGGCGTCGCGGCCGAGTTGATACAGAAGTCCGGCGCCTGGTACAGCTACGGTGACGAGCGCCTGGGGCAGGGACGCGAGAATGTGCGCGTGTTCCTCAAGGAGAACGTGGACCTCTACGAGGAGATCACCGGCCTGGTGTTCGACCACTACGGCATCAAGCGCAAGAAGAACGGCGGCAATGCTACGACCGCCAAGGCTGCCAAGGCCGACAAGGCCGACAAGGCCGACAAGGCCGCCGCCGCGACGATCGCCACGGACAGGGCCGGCGCCACTGACAGGACCCGCAAGGCGGGGGCCTGAGCAGGGCGCCGTGGAGCCGGACGCACGCATCCTGATCAGGCTGGATGAGCAGCCCGGCAAGGTGGTGATCCAGCTCGACGACGGCGAGATCCTGGAGGTCGCTCCGGACGCGATTCCTCCGGACATGCCCGACGTAGGGGGGAGCCTCGGCTCCCCCCTACTGCACGTCCTGCGGGCCGCTGCCGAGCGCAAGCTGGTGGCCCGGAAACTGTTCGCGATGCTCGACCGGGCCAGCCAGAGCCGCGCCCGGCTGCGGCGGAAGTTGCTGGACGCCGGGTACGCGGCTGCGGCGGTGGATGCCGTCCTCGACCAGGCCGAAGCCTCGGGGCTTCAATCGGACCGTCAGTACGCCGAGTCCTATTGCCGGGACACATTGCGGTCCAAACCCGTGGGCGGGCTCTGGATCGAGAACAAGCTGCGCCAGAAGGGTGTGCCGGCCGGCCTGGCGGCCGACGTGGTGCGCGAACTGCTGTCCCGAGAACAGGAACGCGAGCTGGCCGAACAGGCGGCGTCGGTACGCTGGCGGCGCGAGGCCGGCCGCGACTATCGGGCCTTGACCAGGGTGCAGAGGTTCCTGTCCTCGCGGGGGTTCCCAGCGGGAGTCTGCAGGGCGGCTGCGACCTCGGCCCGGCCGTCCGATGACGATCCCGACTCGCCTTGCAATTCCGGCCCCGAAGACCCATCCTGACCGCCGAACTCGTTCCGGATCGTCAGAATAGCAACGGTGAGGTATCCGCGTGCGCACCCTCGTCACCGGCTCCCGTGGTCAACTGGGTCAATCCTGTCTGCAGGTCTTCGCCGCCGCCGGTCACTCGACCGAGGGCGTCGATCTGCACGACGGTGATCTGGCCGCCCCCGACACCGCGTCGCGGTTGCTGGCGCAGGCGCGACCAGACCGGGTGATCCACTGTGCGGCCTACACGGCCGTGGACCGAGCCGAGACCGAAAGAGACGCCGCCGAGGCCGGCAACGCCACGGCCACGGAGCGGCTCTGCCTCGCCTGCGAGGAGCAGGATGTGGCGCTGACGCACCTGAGCACCGACTACGTCTTCGCCGGCACTGCGGATGCAGGCTACGCCGAGGACGAGCCCCGTGATCCCATCAACTGGTACGGCGCCACCAAGGCTCGGGCCGAGGAAGCGGTTGAGCGTCTCCCGGTTCCGTGGCAGATTGTGCGTACGAGCTGGTTGTTCGGCCATGGCCCGGCGAATTTCGTCCGCACCATCCGACGGTTGCTGGGCGAGCGCGAGACGCTGACCGTGGTGGACGACCAGCGTGGTTGTCCAACGTATGCTCCGGACCTGGCGGCGTTGTTGCTGCGGCTGATCGAAGGCGGCGTCACGGGTGTGGTGCACGGCACCAACGTCGGCCACTGCACCTGGTACGAATTCGCACGGGAGATCGCCCGTCTGGGCGGCGCGGATCCGGATCGCATCGTACCGTGTGCCACCGCTTCGTTTCCCACACCGGCGCGCCGTCCGGCCTGCTCGATCCTGCGCGACACGCGCCTCGCGGAGCTCGGCGTGGCGCCGGCTCCGGACTGGCGCGATGCCCTGGCCCGCTATGTTGCCTGGCTCGACGAGAACGAGGAAAGGTCTCTGTCATGACCCACGACGCCGAAGCGATCCTTCAGCGCACCCTGGACGCGCACCGCGCTGCTCTGGACGCGCTCGGTGCCGAGCATCTCGCGGCCGTCGATCGCCTGGCCTCGGACGTGCTGACGGCCTGGGACGCCGGCGGCAAGTTGTTGGTGTGCGGCAATGGCGGTTCGGCCGCCGACAGTCAGCATCTGGCTGCCGAACTGGCCGGTCGCTACCTGCACGATCGACCCGGCTGGGCGGCACTGGCGCTCACCACCGACACGTCGGCGCTCACGGCCGTGAGCAACGACTACGGATTCGAACAGGTCTTCGCGCGGCAGGTGGAGGCGCTCGGACGGCCCGGCGACGTGTTGCTCGTGATCTCGACCAGCGGCAACTCACCCAATTGCCGGGCTGCGGTTCGCACCGGTCGCGACGGTGGTTTGCGCACCCATGCTCTTCTCGGCAAGGACGGCGGCGCCCTGCGTGACGAGGTTCACTCCGCGCTGGTGGCGCCCGGTGACGAGACCCCGCGCATCCAGGAAATGCACCTTACCTTGATCCACGTGCTCTGCGAACTCCTGGAGGTCCGCCGTCTGGGCCAGGGGAGCGACAATGCCTGACGCCTTGCCGCGCGCATTGCCCGCCGACCTGAAGGTGGCCCTGGTCCACGACTGGCTCACCGGCATGCGCGGCGGTGAAAAGTGCCTCGAGGTCATGGGCGAGATCTTTCCTCAGGCTGACCTCTACACGCTGCTGCACGTACCTGGCAGCGTCACGCCGGTGATCGAGAACCGGCGCGTGGTCACGTCGTTCGTGCAGAAGATGCCGCGTGCCGAGCAGCGGTACCGCTGGGCGCTGCCTCTGTTCCCGCGCGCCATCGAATCCTTCGATCTGACCGGTTACGATCTGGTGCTGTCGAGCAGTCATTGCGTGGCCAAGAGCGCGATTCCCGATCCGGCGGCGCTGTCGGTCTGCTACTGCTATACGCCCATGCGCTACGTGTGGGATCGTTTCGACGACTACTTCGGCCGCAAACCCTTGCCCCTGCGCGCCGCCATCGGCGTCCAGGCCCGCTGGCTGCGTGCCTGGGACCGGCGGACCTCCGACCGCGTGCAGCAGTGGCTACCCATCTCGACGGTGGTGGCCGAGCGGTTGCGGGACTGGTATGGCGTGCCGGACGAACGATCCCGGGTCCTGTTTCCGCCGGTGGACGTGGACCGATTCCGGGACGCAGGCCGATTGCCCGTCCCTGCGGGTCTCGAGAGCGGGGGCTACGACCTGGTGCTCTCGGCGCTGGTCCCGTACAAGCGGATCGACCTGGCCGTGACCGGTGCCATCGCCGCCGGGCGCACGCTGGTCGTGGCGGGCAAGGGGCCGGAGCTGGAACACCTGCGGGAGCTCGCCACGACCACCGCGGGGCCGGGCCGTGTCGTCTTCGCCGGCGCGGTGAGCGATGAGGAGTTACCGGCGCTCTACGGACATTGCCGCGCATTCGTCTTTCCCGGGCTGGAGGATTTCGGTATCACGCCTCTCGAGGCCACCGCGGCCGGACGCCCGGTGGTGGCGTACAGGGCCGGGGGAGTGCTGGACACCGTGCGCGAGGGGCTCAACGGCGTCTTCTTCGCGGAGCAAGACACGGCTTGCCTGGCCGAGGCCCTGAACGATCCGCGCCTCGATGGTCCGTGGGACGAGTCCGCCATGGTCGCCCATGCTGCGGCGTTCCGTCGGGACCGCTTCCGATCCGAGCTCGTCGCCGCCCTGACCGACGCCTGGAACGACCACAGCGCGAGGAAGGTCGCCCATGGATGAAGGACGCCAGCGCAGCGACATCGTCGAGCCCACGGTCTACCTGGCCATGGATGCGGTCATGCTGGTGGTGGCCTTCCTGCTAACCTACTGGGTGCGATTCCACAGCGGGCTGGTCCTCGTGCCGCTGGGGATTCCGCCGCTGGGTCCGTACCTGCTCGCCATCGCCGTGATCGTGCTGGTCTTCCTGTCCCTGTTCTATAGCCAGGGACTCTATGCCGAACGGGGTGGACGCCGCATCGAGCGCGACTTCGCCGGCCTGTTCCGCGGCGTGCTTCTGGGCAGTCTGCTGGTCCTGGCGCTCACGTTCTTCTTCCGCGCCATGACTTTCAGCCGCTGGTTCTTCGGTCTGTTTTTCTGGTTCAGCTGGGCACTGCTCTGCGTGGGGCGGGTCCTGTCGCGGCGGATCCTTCGCCGCATCCTGCACCGCGGTTTGCGCCGCGCCCGGTTGCTCCTCGTTGGCAACAATCCCATGCGCGGTCGCCTGTTGCGGACCGTACGCGAGTTGCCGGGCCTGGCGCTCCTGCCCGTGGGCTGGCTGCAGGTGCCCGGTGAGAAAGATTCCGGTCCCGGAAGCGAACCCGCCCCGGACGCCACGACCCTCTTCGACGCCGACGGACAGCCTCGCCGTGATGATCAGCCGGCGTCGCTGCCCTGTCTCGGCAACGTGGACGAGGTTCGCGATGTGGTCCTCGAGCACGGTGTCGACCGGGTGATCCTGACCCTGCGTTTCGACCAGTTGCCGCTGATTACCAACGTCGCTGCGAGCCTGGCCAACCTCACCACCGAGGTCCAGTGGGTGCCGGACCTGTTCGCCCTGCACACCAGCAAGATGCGGCTGCGTGAAATGGCTGGGATTCCGTTCATCTCGGTGCGCGAGGTCTCGCTCTCGGGCGCCGACCGCATCGTCAAGCGCACCTTCGACATCGTGCTGTCGCTGCTGGCCATGATCGTGCTCGCGCCGGTGTTCGCGGCGCTGTGGTTGGCCGTCCGCCTGTCGAGCCCCGGGCCGGTATTCTACCGTCAGGCGCGCGTGGGTCGCGACGGTCGAGAGTTCGGCATGCTCAAGTTCCGCACCATGCGAACGGACGCCGAGGCTCAGAGCGGGCCGGTCTGGACGCAGGCCGACGACCCGCGGGTCACGCCGCTCGGTCGCCTGCTGCGACGCTGGAGTCTGGACGAGTTGCCTCAATTCGCCAACGTGCTCAAGGGCGACATGTCCCTGGTTGGCCCTCGCCCCGAGCGCAAGGTCTTCGTGGAGAAGTTCAGCCAGGAGATGCCGCGCTACTTCGAGCGCCACCGGGTGCGCTCGGGACTGACGGGATGGGCGCAGGTCAACGGATTGCGTGGCAACACGAGCATCGCCGATCGTACCCTGTACGATCTGCACTATGTGGAGAACTGGTCGGTCTGGCTCGATCTGCGCATCCTGCTCATGACCGTACATCACGTCCTGCGGGGGGAGAACGCTTACTGATGAGCGAGATCGGCACGAAATCCAGCCTGTTCGCGGCCGTGTGGGGGAGCCTCCGCCCGCGGCAGTGGACCAAGAACTTCATCCTGCTTGCCGGTGTGATCTTCGCCCAGCAACTCGCCGACGTGGGCAGTGCGGTGCGGGCCCTGGCTGCCTTCGCCGTGTTCTGCTTCGCGTCCGGCGCGGTCTACATCTTCAATGACCTGGCCGACGTGGAACAGGATCGCCGGCACCCGTACAAGTGCAAGCGTCCCATCGCCAGTGGACTCTTGCCCGAGCCGGCGGCGTGGAGGATCTGGGCCGGGTTGGTGGTGTTATGCTTGGCGGCCGCGTCGCTGCTGGGATGGCCGTTCCTGGCGGCGGTGGCAGCCTTCTTCCTCTGGAACTGGGCCTATTCGCGTATGCTGAAGCGAGTTCCCGTACTGGATGTTGTCGGCATCGGCATCAGTTTCGTCATTCGAGCCCTGGCCGGTGTGCTGGTTCTCTTGCCGCTGCACCCGGAACTGGAGATCTCGTACTGGCTCCTCGTGTGCCCGTTCTTCCTCTCGCTATTTCTGGGTTTTTGCAAGCGTCGCAATGAACTGGTGAACCTGGCGGACGACAGCCACGCCACCCGACCGGTGCTGCTGTCCTACACCGAGACCGTGCTCAACGCCATGATCGGCGCGTCATTCGGTCTCACCCTTGCCGCCTACGCCGTCTACACCGTGTGGCCATCCACGGTGACCCACTTCGGAACCCGCTCCCTGGTCTGGACCACGGTCTTCGTGTTCGCGGGACTCTGGCGCTATCTGTACCTCGTCTTCAAGGAAGGCCGCGGCGGTCGACCGCACGAGATCCTGCTCAACGACCTCGCTCTGCAGGGATTGGTCGTGGGCTGGATCGTGACCTTCGTGGCGATCATCGGCATCGGGGAGTGACACCGTCATGGTCGTGCATCACGAGACCGTCGTCGCGGTGGTCGCCACGCGGCCCGAGACCGTACTGGCCGACTACGCGCGGCTTCTCGATCTGGCGGGCCTGGCGACGCCGGGCGATGACGCCGGCGAGCGGTCGTGGAGCCTCGTGGCGTCTGCGACGGCCGGTGGCTCGGGCCCGGCGTCGACCTGCCCTCCCTGGCAGATGGAGGGCGTGGTGAGCGCACTGCTGGACGCGGGATGTCGACCCGAGAACATCTCGTTGACGGTGGCATCGCGACAGCCCGGAGCGGGGCCGGCGGTGCAGCAGTGGCGACGCGTGCTTGCGGACTACGATGTCGACGACATGCCAGTTGGTCCGAACGATGCGCCCAGCGCCGCGCCGCGCCTGCTGCTGGCCAACCTGCGGACCCACGGTCGGCTGGGCCTCGTTGGCGCGGTGGCGGCTCAGGCTCGGGCGGCGCTCATCGATCTGGAGACGGGCGATAACGAAGCGGTCGCCGATAGGCTGCAGACGATCTGGAAACGCGATGCGTCGCTCGTGGCCGGTGCGGTGGTCGACGCCACGGTCGTCGGCGATGGCACAACGGAGTCGGCGCTCGTGCCGGTGGCCGCGCATCTGATTCTGGCGGGCCGGGATCCGGTGGCCGTGGATGCCGTGGCCTGCCGCCTGGCGGGGCTCGATCCGAACCGGGTGCCGCTCGTGGGAGCGCTGGGAGGAGCCGACCTCGGATGCTCGGATCTCGCCGCCATTCATCTGGTCGGCGATACCGATGGCTTACCGGCTTCTCTGGACCTCGTCTCCGCCCGGC
>PIVY01000134.1 GCA_003353795.1 bacterium | reverse complement strand
TCGAGCAATTGTCGCCATACCTTGACCTGAAAAGCGGTTCCATGGGGGGAGAGTGGTAGGTCGAAGGCGCGGCGCTGCCCCACGAAATACGCGCCGAGTTGATCGGCGAGGGGCTTGAATCCATCGGCGTCCTCGGTCAGGATGATCTCCGCCCTGGGCACCTCGGGCGCCGAGAGTGTCGCGATTCGAGCCAGTTCCGTGGGCCAGACGTCAGCCTCGGGGAGGATGTGCAGGTGGCGCAGACCTTCCTGGTCGGCCAGGGCGAGGAGCGGTCCGGCGAGCGTCGTCAGCAGGGCGTGGCGGAATTCCATGACGGACTCCAGGATCCAGGATCGGCACCGCGCGGGGCGAAAACCCGCCGCATGCTAGCAGATGGGCGCGCTGCCGCCAAGAGGTGCGGCGGCGGCAGGATGGAAAGGATCGACCGGTGAATCCAACGCTCGACCGCTTGACCCGTGGGCCGGCTTTTCGGTTGGGCAATCTCCTCGACCTGAGATCGGTGGCGGAATTCGGCGACGGCCATCTGCGGGGCTCGGCCTCCATGCCTCTGGAGGTCGAGCTGGCGTCCGTGCCCGAGGCGGTTCGGTCGGCATGGCTCGCCGACCGTTTGCCATCCATCTTCCTGCCGCCGCGCCACGAACCCCTGGGGGTGGTGGCGGCGGACGGCGAACTGGCAGCGGTGGTGGCCCGGGATCTGGCCGCGCGAGGCCGCACCGAGGTGGAATCGGCTGCGCTGGGGCCGGGCGATCTGACGGACGTGCCGGCCATCATGTTGGGCCATGGGATGTCGCACCACCGTCTCTGGCGACCGCCGCCGTTCCTGGAACGCTGGGCGCATCTGCTGCCACCGCCGGCCGCCGGCCCGGTTCTCGATCTCGCGTGTGGTAGCGGGCGTGCCACGGTTTGGCTGGCCGAACAGGGCTGGCGCGTGACCGGCGTGGATCATCAACCGGAAGCTCTGGATCTGGCCCGCCGGCTGGCCGCCGAGTCCCGGGTCCACCCGATCCTGCTGAACCGGGACCTGCGCCGCCCGGAGAACCTGCCGACGGGACCCTGGGCTGCAGTCCTGCTCTTCCGCTACCTGGACCGCGCGCTGCTCGGGCGCCTGCCTGCCGTGCTCCAGGATCGGGCGGTGGTCATGCTCCGGACGTTCCGCGACGCACCCGGCTACATCGGTAATCCGCAGCCAAGGCACCGACTGGCCAGGAACGAAGCCCTGAGCCTGTTACCGGTAGAAACGGAGATTCTGGTGCACGAGGAAAGCTTCGACGGAGACGGGCGCCCCGCCGCCGGCACCGTTCATCGGTGCCGGCCGCTCACTTGACCATGACGAGCTTGTGAGTCAAGACCGCATCCCCGGCGACGATGCGGAGTATGTATGTCCCTGCAGGCGCCTTGCGACCGTGTTCCGCCACGCCATCCCAGGTCGCCGTGTAGGTGCCCGCGTTGCGCGCACCCCGGGTCAGCGGCATCACGACGCGGCCGTGGATGTCGTAGATCGACACCTCGACTATGGACGGTTCGCCGATGGTGTAACGAATGTTCACCCTGGGATTGAACGGGTTCGGGTAGACGGTATCGATCACCAAGGGCTCGGGCACCACCACTACGATCAGGTTGACCAGCGTCTCGCCGAGGAGGAACCAGTCTCCGTCCACGGCACGCGCCTCGAGGGTGTATTCCAGCGATCCGCTGATGCCCCGGGGGCGGTCCACGGCGCGAAATCGGCCCGGCTGACCGTCGGTGGCGTAATCGACCGTCCAGCCGGTCGTCGCCGAATCGGAGAGCGGACGCCCCTGCAACCGGAATTCGACAGCCTCGGCGCCGGTGATCTGCCAGGTGAGCACGACCGCGTCCTGGTCCTGGGTGGCGACGAACTGCTGCAATAGGATCCCGATCTCCGCGCACCCGACCTCGAGGGCGCCGATCAGTCCATCGGAGTTGTTCTCCGCCGCGCACGGCGATTCGGGCTGCAGGTGCAGGTCGTTGACGCCGCAGAAGAGGGGGTCGACCTCGAGATTGTGATCGCGGTCGATCCAGTCGGCGAGGTCGCCGTCCCAGTCGCCGCCGAGGTTTCCGTAGATGTCCGTCGCGGTGACGTTGAGCAGCGCCTGATCGGAACTCAGGGCGCTGCCCTGGTTGAACGCGACGATGGAATGGTCCACGTGCAGCGCCCCGCTGCGAACGGCGAACGCGCCGCCCGATTCCCAGGCCGCGTTGCCGGTGACGGTGCAGTTCACGAAACTGCTGAGTGCGTCGCCCAGACGGGCGGCCCCGCCCTGGCGTGCGGCGTTTCCGACCATGACACAACCATTGAACGCGACCCTGGCTGCATAGTCGGCGAAAAATGCGCCCCCGAGTTCCTGGGGCGCGACGGTGGTGTTGCCGGTGAACACGGAATCGTTGACCCAGCACGATGAACCGGTCCGCGCCGAGATGGCGCCTCCCCACGCGGCGCCGTTGCCCCGGAAGACGGACCCGTGGATGTCGGCCGACGAGTTGTAGCTGAGGTCGATGGCGCCGCCGCCCTTGACGGCACGACCGTCGACGAATACGCAGTCCTCGATGTCCACCTCGCCGTTGCTCACCCGGATGCAACCACCGGCGGCGTGGGCGTTGTTGTCGAAGAAATGGACCGCTTCCAGTTCGACCCGCGAAGAACTGACGAACAGGCCGCCACCGCTGGAGGAGTAGCTGGTGTTGCCCTCGGCACGGCCGCCGATGATGGTCACGCCCACGATCCGGGCCGTCTCGATGCCCTCGGCACGGAAGACGCGGTCGACGTTTTCGGCGTCGATGACCACCGAGCCGGGATCGTCGCGGTCGCCGATGATCGTCACGCCGTCCGGCAGATCGATGCCGCTGGCCAGGTGACGTCCGGGCTGCAAGACGATGCGGTCACCGCTGTGGGCAATCTTGAGAGCCTGGTGCAAATCGGGCTGATCTCCGGGGACGTCGATATCGCGTCCGCTGGCGGAACTGGTCAGGCTGAGGATGCAGAGAGCGGTCACCATCGTGATCCGAATTCTCAACGTCTGGACCTCCATGTCTTTCCCCGCCGGTCCTCTTGCAGGTTGGATACCAGATCCGCTGACATTCGATTCGTTCCCATCCGTGGGTGACTCAGCCGAAGCACTGGTATTACAACTGGCGAAGGGCCGTTCCGACCA
This sequence comes from bacterium, assembly GCA_003353795.1. Lineage (GTDB taxonomy): Bacteria > Krumholzibacteriota > Krumholzibacteriia > LZORAL124-64-63 > LZORAL124-64-63 > Glo-17. The sequence goes on along the minus strand of PIVY01000134.1, from coordinate 11,168 downwards.
CTAAGGTTATGGATCAGATTCGTCCTTGAAAGACAAGATTTTTGGCACCCTTCGGCCCGTGGTAGGTTAACTTCATGCGCCGCATGGCTGTTCTCGTGATTCTGGTGTCCCTGTCGACGGTCTTGATTTCCACCGTCGCGGACGCTCAGAACCCCCTACGGATCCGTTGCGAGTGGCGCGCGGCCGCCGACGGCACCCCTCCCGTACTCTATCAGTTGCAAATCATGGACCTCGACGGCGACGTCGACACCACCTTCGTGGTGCCGGCCCGGCCCGGCCCGGTCCAGGAATTCTACTTCGTAGACGGCGACTATCTACGCCGGTACGTCTCTCGCGTCCGTGGCGTCGACGCCGACGGGGACGAGGGGCCGTGGTCGGTCTGGTCGGTGGCTTACGCCTTCGAAGTGGACGATCCCGAGCCTTGACGCGACCGGCTCCCAGGCGCGAGCTTGTTCCCGAATCGGAGCCGGTGCATTGATGCGCCGGCCTTTGTCCTCAGGAAGGTAAGCATCGTGCAGGTCGGGATCCTCGGTCTCAAGTACGCGGGCAAGACCACCCTCTTCAACGTCACGACCGGCGCCGGCCTGCCCGTGGGGCAAGGCGGCGTGGATCCGCACCGGGCCATGGGGCTGGTGCCGGACCCGCGGGTCGACCTGCTCAGCGACCTCTACAAGCCCAAGCGCACCGTCCACGTGCAGATCGAGTGGGTGGACGTGCCCGGATTCGAACCGGGTCCAGAGCACGATGGCGCCCGTGAGGCCACCCGATTCCTCGAGCACGCCCGCCGCGTGGATGCACTGGCCCAGGTCGTTCGGTGCTTCGACGGCGGATATGGTCCGCCCGATCCCGCCGGCGAACTGGCCACCGTGGGCCTCGAGCTCATCCTGGCCGATCTGCAGATCGTGGAGAAGCGCCTCGAGAAGCTGCAGAAGGAGATGCGCCTCAAGAACAAGATCGAGCAGCCCCTGGAACCGGGACTCTTCGAAAGGTTCAAGACCCATCTCGAGGGTGAACACCCTTTGCGCGAACTGGAACTCAACGCCGACGAGCGCCGCACCATCGCGGGCTACTCCCTGCTCACGCTCAAGCCCATGATCGTGGTCCTCAACCATGCCGAGGGCGAGGAGCCCGATAGCGATGCGGTGGCGGCGGCGAACGAGGCCGGCGCCGAGGTGCTGTCCCTGTGCGCCTCGGTGGAGGCCGAACTGTCCGAACTGGACCCCGCGGATGCTGCCGAATTCCTCGCTGATCTGGGCGTGGCCGAACCAGCCGCCCATCGCATGATTCGCGCGGCGTATGGTGCCCTCGACCTGCACAGCTTCTTCACCGTGGGGCCCGACGAGTGCCGCGCCTGGACCGTGCGGCGGGGCGCCCTGGCTCCGACTGCCGCCGGAGCCATCCATTCGGACCTCGAACGCGGATTCATTCGGGCCGAGGTCTGCGCCTACGACGACCTGGTAGCCCATGGCGACCACAGCGCCGCCAAGGCGGCCGGCAAGGTCCGCCTGGAGGGCAAGGGTTACGAGGTGAAGGACGGCGACATCATCGAGATCCGGTTCAACGTCTGATGGCCGTCCGGCGACCGCTGATTGCGGCGCTGATCCTGTTGGTCCTGGCGACCGCGTTCTGGGGTCTGTTCTGGCACCAGTCGGCGGAGTCCGTGCTCACCCGCGTCCCGTTACTCGATGAGAACTGGTATCTGCACGAGGCCGCTCGCTTACGGACCGAGGGCGGGCCGGGTGACGTGCCGTTCGTCATGTCCCCGGGCTACCCGCTGCTGGTGGCATTGAGCGGAGGCGAGGCACCCTCATCCGGTGTGCTGGCAGCCCATCCCCGGGGTCTGCTTGCCGTGCAGGCCCTGGCCTGGATCGCCTGTGGTCTCCTCGTCGGCAGCGTCGTTCACCGGGCCGGCCGGCGCGCCGAGCTGGCCGAATGCGTCGCATTGACCGTCGGAATCGCCTCGGCACTGCTCTTTCTGCTCTATCGCCCCGCAGCCATCTATGCCCGCACCGTCCTGCTGGAAGTGCCCCTGACCGCCCTGGTGACCGCCGCCCTGGTCGTTGCCGTATCCGCGCGACCGGGCGTGATCGGCCGGGCCGTTCTCGCCGGAGTCTGCCTAGGCCTGGCGGCCAGCCTGAGAGCCCACGTGCTGGTACTGCTCATCGTGCTGTTGCCTGCGATCTGGGCCGGTGGCGCGAACGTTCGGCGGCGTGTCGCCGCGGCAAGTGTCCTGGTGGTCCTGGCGCTCTTGCCGGTGATCCTGGCATCGGTGCACAACACACGTACGACGGGCCGCCTCGCCGGGCCGAGTTTCAACGCCGGGGTCAATCTCTACCTGGGTCAACAACCAGCGGCGGGCGGGCTGTTCACGACCCTGGAGGGATTCGACCTCGCAAGTGATCCCTCTGGTACGTCGTACCTGTCGGCGCGGTTGGGGCGCGTGGTGGACGGACCGGCCGAGGCCGACCGCCTCTGGCGCGCCGAGGCCCGCGACCTCGTGGCCCGTGCGCCGGGACGGGCGCTGGCCGGCTGGTTGCGCAAGGTCTGGCTGCATGCACAGGGATGGGAGGTCGCCCAGGTCACGCCCTTGGCGGCCTGGCCGGAGGAGGCGCCGGTGCTGCGGCTGCTCCCGGTGCCGTGGAGCCTGCTGGTGATCCTGGCCGTCTCCGGCGGCGCCGCGTGTCTGGCGGCGTCCGGGGAGCGGGCCAGGCAAGCTGCGTTCTGGCTGGTGGCCGTGGCCCTGGTCGTGTCGGTGCAGAGTCTGTTCTTCGTGGTCTCCCGTTATCGGTTGGTGCTGAGTCCGGCCCTGGCGGTCCTGGCCGGACTGGGATGTGTGGCCCTGCTGTCGGCCCGCGGTGCTCAGTCGCGCCGCCGGCGCCTTGCGTCGGCGGGGGCGCTGGTGGCCGCCCTGCTGCTCACCGTGCCCTGGGGCCTGGACGCCGTGCAAAAGACCTGGCGTGGGCTCGAGGACCTGAATCTCGCCCGGCGCCTGCTCGTGGTGGCCGATCCCGGACACCGCGATCGGGCGGACACGCTCCTGGCGAGCGCCTGTGGCGCCGTTCCCGGACGCACCGCAGTCTGGCAGCTGAGGGCGGAGAATCTCGTGGAATCGGGCCGTCCCGACGGCGCCCTGACCGTTCTCGCCGACGGGATCCTGCAGGTCTCCGAGCCGGCCGCTCTCGAGAGGATGCGCATCAGTTTGCTGCGCGGGACCGGTCGTCTCGACCAGGCCGAGGCCCTGGCTCAGGCCTACTTGCGGGATGAACCGGACGATCTCGACATGCTCCACGATCTGGCGGTGATGCAGGGAGAGCGCGGGCACTGGACGTCCGTGGAGGCCACGGCCCGGCGACTGCAGGCCGTCGCACCGGCGGACCATCGCGGCTGGCTGGATCTGGCGGTGGCGCTGGCCCGGCAACAGAGACGGGAAGACGCCATGGCCGTGCTTCGCGCGGGGCTGGATCAGGTCGTCGATCCGGCGGGCCGGTCGCTGCTGGAGGAGAACCTGAGGCGCCTCGAGGGTCGCACCGAGAATCGCTGATCGCGATGTCCCGATTCCGGAGCCGCTGGTTTTGCCGCATTGCCGCGTTCAGGGGGTGAGCATCCCGACACCGGACCGACCGCCTTCGCGGTCAGCACCCCTCGAGGAGGACTGGAATGAACAGGCGTCTCATCATCGGCATCACTTTCTCCACTCTCGCCGTGGTCGCACTGGCCACCGCGGCCGCGGCCCAGGGCCCGCACGGCAAGCACGGTCTGCACGGTCTGCACGCCGAGCGAATCTCCGCGGCGGAGTTCCCGGGCTTCGAATCGCAACTCGATCACCTGCATCATCTGCTCGACCTCACCGAGGAGCAGGAGACGGCCATCGAAGCGATCCTCGACGAGTCTCGCGCCCAGGGAGTGGAACTCCGCAAGCAGCAGGCTCGTTTGCAGAACGCCATCGACGGCGAGATGCTCGCTGACCAGCCGTCGGAGCGTGACCTGGTGGACCTCACCGAGGAGATGGGCGCCCTGCGGACCGAACTGCAGGTGCTCCGTCTGAAGGCCAGGCTCGACGTGCGTGCCGAACTCACCGACGAGCAACGCGACCGCATGCTTCTCGTGGGGGAACGTCGTGGCCATCGCAACCATCGTCGCGTGCGCGCACCCCGCGCGCTCGAGGATCGGTTGCACCTCCATCGTCGATTCTTCGAGCAGGAGACCGAGACAGAGGACGAGATCTAGACCGTGGACCACGACGACGACATCCTGATGCAGCGGACCGCGGCGGGTGACGAGCGAGCCTTTCGGCAGCTCGTCGCCCGCTGGCAACAACCGGTCTTCGCGTTCCTGTTGCACATGCTGGGCTCGGTGGAAGAAGCCGAGGACCTGGCCCAGGATACGTTCGTCAAGGTGTTCGATCAGGCCGGTCGCTACCGGCCGGCCGGCAAGTTCCGGAGCTGGCTGCTGCGCATCGCCGGCAACAAGGCCCGAAGTACCCTGCGCCGGCGTAAGGTCCTGCGCTGGGTGACCTTCGACGCCGCAAGCCACGACCAGGCGACGCCGGGCGACGATCCCGGCCGCAGCCTCGAGCGCCGCGAGACGGTGGATCAGGTCCGCGCGGCGGTCAGCGAACTGCCGGAGCGCCAGCGGGCCGCGGTGGTGCTCAAGCGGTTCCAGGGTCTCAGCTACCAGGAGATCGCCGACATCCTGGACACCACGGTGCCTGCCGTGGAATCGTTGTTGCAGCGGGCGGCGGCGACGTTGCGATTGCGCCTGAAGGGCGCTGCTCAGCCCAGTGCACGGGAGGAAGTGTCATGAAGCACGTGGACCATCAGATCCAGGCCTACTGCGACGACGAGCTCGCGCCGTCGTTGCGCGCGGCCTTCGAGTCGCACGTCCGGGAGTGCGCGGTCTGCCGCGGCGAGCTGGAAGCCGCCCGGCAGCTGTGGGCGCAGGTGGACACTGCGGCGGGGGCGCTGCCGTCTCCCGAGATCTGGTCGGGAGTGGCTGCGCAGATCGGAGAGCGGGGACGCCGGTCTCCCTGGACCTGGACGCAGCGCGGCCTCGCTGTGGCGGCGACGCTCGCCGGTGTGGCGATCGGATTCGGTCTGGGTGGCGGAGATGCTGCCGTTCAGGGCGATCCGGACACCACCACCGCCAGTACCGAATACCTGGAGGAGAGTCTGCCCTCCCTGGACCAGTTGTGGCTCCAGCTGGGCGACTCGGACGAGGATGCGGGATCATGAAACGTGGCTGGATGATCATCTTGTTGCTGTCGCTGGGCCTCAACATCGGGCTGGGCCTGAATCTCCTGCGCCGTCCGTCGGTGGCGGCGCCGCCCGGGAAAGCGCCGGTGGCGGTCAGCCCGGTTGCCGACGAGCCGCCCGATTCTGCGCAGGTCGAGCGCTTCATGCGTCGCCGCCTGGACCGAATGTCCGACGAACTGTCGCTCGACGATCGTCAGCGGAACCAGCTCTGGACGCTGCATCAGGATGCGGGACGGGAGGTGTTCGGCCGCCGCCGGGCCATGGCCAACGCTCGCTGGCAGCTTCACGAGGCCTACGCCGCGCCGGAGTCCGATCCCGTCGTGATTCACGCCGCCGTGAGGCGAATCGGCCTCACCCAGTCCGATCTCGATTCCATGATCGTGGAGGTGATGATGCGCGAACGGGAGATTCTCACCCCGGATCAGCGCCGCCACTACCACAGCCTCTTCTCATTCGGGCCGGAACGGCATCCGCGGCGATTGCTCCACGATCGCCACAAGGAGAACCGCCAGGGGCGGCGTCAGGTCCATTGAAGGCCAGTTTTTCTTGACATCGCGGCGGCAAATCTCTTACGTATTCCGTGTGTTAGCGGGATTCGGCGCGTCCTGAACGTCGCGCCTCAGATCACGCCTCAAATCGCGGATTCGAGACGGAGTCCCGACGAAGAGCCCATCCCCACCCAGCCCTGCGATCATTCCGACCAGCCCCAGGAATCAGGAGTGATCCTGTAAATCTGGAATGATCCTTAGGGGGAGTCTCTGATGACCAAGCATCGCATCGTCACGTTCACTGCCATTGCCCTGCTGCTCGTGATCGCCGCCATGACCGGTTGCCGGTCGGCGCATACCACCAGTGCGATCCTGTACATCGAGCAGGAGCAGTACCAGAAGGCCATCGACGTCATCGACGAGGGCCTGCAGTACAATCCCGACGATCCTGAGGGATTCTACTACCAGGGCGAAGCCTACAGCCGCATGGCTCAGCAGGCGATCGACGAGAACGACTTCACCGGGGCGAAGACGGCGTTCAAGTCCGCCTACGGCAAGTACACCCTGGCACGGGACATGGACGTCGAGGACGAGGCCATGGCCGATCGCGTGAGCGAGGCTCTCGAGATCAACTACCGCAACACCCTCCGCGAGGGCAAGGCCATGTGGAAGGACACGCAGTACGAGGAAGCCGAGGGATTTTTTCGGCTGTCCTTCGCCGCGCTGCCCGATTCCCTCGACTCGATCCGGAACCTGGCGACCATGAAGATCCAGCTCGCAGAGTTCGTGGCCGCTGATTCGCCTGACAGCGCCGCCGCCCTGCGCGAGGACGCGCTCACCTTGCTGGACCAGGTTCTGGCCGGGAATCCCGACGCGTACCGCCTGCGCGCCGACAAGGCCTACGTGCTCACCCAGCTCGATCGTACCGCCGAGGCCCAGACCATCTACGAGCAACTCCTGGTCACCCACGGCGATGATCCCGAGCTCCTGCTCGACGTGATCGGACTCTACTCGAGGCAGCGCCGCCACGAAGAAGCCGGCGAGCTGTTCCTGCAAGTCGCCGACATCTATCTCAACGATACCGATCCGGCCAACGACGAACAGCTCAAGGGTCTATACTCCGAGGCGGGTGTCAACTTCCAGACCGCGAGCATCTATCCGAAGGCGCTGGATGCCTACAGCCGGGCCAGCGAGCAGGATGTCAACGATACCCAGATCATGTCGTTCCGCGTCCAGATGCACCTGCAGTACGGACAGCAGCTGCTCCTGGAAGCCGGCGAGGTCTTCACCAGCGATCCCGACCGCTCGGCGCAGCTGGAGACCGAAGGCAAGGCGACCTTGCAGCGTGGCGTGGAGGTCGGAAACGCCCTGGTGGCCATGGCGCCCAACGATGCCTACGCCTTCCTGTATCTGGGCCAGATCCAGGCGATCCTCGGCGACGTGACGGCCTCGCAGCAGAACATGCAGACGTACAATGAACTCACAGGGACTCAGTAGAAACACGGGGACTCAATAGAAACGGGGCTCTGGGAGGATCAGCGCGCGAGCAGCCTCCCCGCGACGCCCCTTGCTGAAACCAGCCGTTCCGGGTTACCATGTGGGACACGAGCGGCGCAGACGACCGGAACACCCCGCGGTCGCAGACATCGCGCGAAAACCTGATCCAGAGATAATCACCCACCTACTACCGTATCGACCCGGGTTCGGAACCCCGCTTGCCCCGTCATGGGGTCCGTTCCACCCGGGCGAAGCCCCCAGGGGCGCATTCGAGGAGCACCGATGGATATCAAGGAACTGCAGGAGATGAACATTCGCGAGCTGGTCGACGTGGCTCGCGGAATGAACATCGAGGCCGTCAGCACGCTGCGTAAGAGTGAGCTGATCTTCAAGATTCTCGAGGGTCAGACCGAGAAGAACGGCTTCATCTACGCCGAGGGCGTCCTGCAGGTACTCGCCGAGGGCTACGGCTTTCTCCGCGCGGCCAAGTACAACTACCTGCCCGGTCCCGACGACATCTACCTCTCGCCGTCGCAGATCAAGAAGTTCGATCTCAAGACCGGCGACACCGTCAGCGGCCAGGTCCGGCCCCCCAAGGAGAACGAGCGGTACTTCGCGCTCCTGAAGGTCGAGTCCGTGAACTACATGGACCCCGAGGAGGCCAAGAAGGTCACCCTCTTCGACAACCTCACCCCGCTCTACCCCGAGCAGATGCTCGACCTCGAGCACAAGTCCACCAACCTGACCACGCGCCTGGTGAACCTCATGGCGCCCATCGGCAAGGGGCAGCGCGGTCTCATCGTGTCGCCGCCTCGCGCCGGCAAGACCATGATCCTGCAAATGCTCGCCAACGCCATCACCACCAACCACAAGGAAGTCCACCTCATCGTGCTGCTCATCGACGAGCGGCCCGAGGAAGTGACGGACATGGCGCGGTCGGTGGATGGTGAGGTCATCTCGTCGACCTTCGACGAGCCGGCCGAGCGTCACGTGCAGGTGGCCAACATGGTGCTGGCCAAGAGCCGGCGGCTGGTGGAGAGCGGCAAGGACGTGGTGATCCTGCTGGATTCCATCACGCGTCTGGCCCGCGCGCACAACGCCGTGGTGCCCCATTCGGGCAAGATCCTCTCCGGTGGTGTCGACTCCAACGCCCTGCAGAAGCCCAAGCGGTTCTTCGGCGCGGCGCGCAACATCGAGGACGGCGGGTCGCTCACGATCATCGCCACGGCGCTCGTCGAAACGGGCAGCCGCATGGACGAGGTGATCTTCGAGGAATTCAAGGGCACCGGTAACATGGAACTGGTGCTGGACCGCAAGATCGCCGACCGCCGCATCTACCCGGCCCTCGACATCTTCAAGAGCGGCACCCGCAAGGAAGACCTGCTCCTGGATGCCAAGGACCTCAGCAAGATCTGGGTCCTGCGGAAATACCTCAGCGATTACTCGCCCATCGAGGCCATGGAGTTCCTGCTCGACAAACTCGGTAAGACCAAGGACAACAAGCAGTTCCTGGCGGCGATGAACGCGTGACGGGCGAATCTGGCGGGTCTGGTTTACATTTCAGGCGAGACCTGCTCGTATTTCAAACTTGCCCTCGCAGGCCCTGGCTATTTCTTTGTTGGACACCAAGAACAGGTCCAAAACGAGGTTACGGACGATGAAGAAGAAGATCCATCCCAAGTACATCGATTGCGAGATCACCTGCCTCTGCGGCAACGTGATCGAGACCAAGAGCACGCGCCCCAAGCTGAGTGTCGAGATCTGCTCCAACTGCCATCCGTTCTACACCGGGCAGCAGAAGATCATCGATACCGCCGGTCGTGTCGAGCGCTTCCGCAAGCGGTACGACGGGGTCAAGTACGGCGGCAAGAAGTAGATCCACGTTGCCTGTTTGCAGGCGCGGGATCTTCGTTCGCCTGAGACTTTCGCGAGGGCGCCGGGCGTTTGACCGGTTGCCCTCGTTTCTATGCAAGGAACGCAATGACTGTGTCGACCACGACTGATTCGACCAGCCCCGAGACTGCCAAGACCTCCCCGGGTGTCGACGAAGCACGCAAGCTCGACCTCGCCGTGGGCGGCCAGGCCGTCATCGAGGGCGTGATGATGCGCAGCCCCACGGCCATCGCCACGGCGGTGCGCAATCCCGAGGGCCGCATCGTGATCCGCAAGAAGCCCTTCCACAGCATCGTGGCGCGCCACAAGTGGCTCAACGTCCCGGTGTTCCGTGGTGGCGTGCACCTCATCGAGACCATGGGCCTGGGCATCGATGCCCTGATGTTCTCGGCCGACCAGGCCGTGAGCGAGGACAGGGTCGAGAACCAGAAGACGTCGCTCAAGGACCAGATCTGGATGTGGGGCACCATCGTGGTGGCATTCGCCCTGAGCATGGGATTGTTCTTCTACCTGCCGCTCATGGTCACCGAGTGGATCGGCGTGGAGGGCTCGCTCCTGTTCAACGTGGTGGACGGCGTGATCCGGGTGATCCTCTTCGTGCTCTACCTCTGGGCCATCAGCCTGATGAAGGACATGGCGCGGGTCTTCGAGTACCACGGTGCCGAACACAAGTCGATCCACGCCTTCGAGAACGGACGCAGCCTCGACGCCGACGGCGCCCGTCCGTTCACCACGCTGCATCCGCGCTGCGGCACGAGCTTCCTGTTCTTCGTGATGATCATTTCCATCGTGGTGTTCGCCTTCCTGGGCAAGCCGCACACGGTGCCGGAGCGCCTCTTGCGGCTCTGCTTCGTGCCGGTGATCGGCGGCCTGGCCTACGAGGCCATCAAGCTCTCGGGCAAGTTCTGCGACGCCTGGTGGCTCAAGCCGGCCATCACGCCGGGTCTCTGGTTGCAGAAGATCACCACCAGCGAGCCCGACGACGAGCAGCTCGATGTGTCCATGGCGGCCCTGCGCGCGGTCCTCACGCCCGAAGTCGCGGGATTCAAGACCCGGGTCTACTACGAGTTGCCGGATGATGAGGCCGAGGCGGCCACGGGGACCGACGACACCGACTCCGAGCCCGCAGCCGTACCGGACGCCGGAGGCGACCAGTGAAGGACAACGTCGAGGCTCTCCGCCGCCGCTGCGCCGAACTCACCGAGGCCCTGAGCGACGGCGAGATCTTCAAGGATCAGAAACGGTTCCGCGACACCGCCCGCGAGCACCGCCACGTGGAGAAGCAGCTGGCAGTGGGAGACCGCTGGCTCGACCTCCACGAGCAGGTCGAGGGCAGCCGCGAGATCCTCAAGACCGAGAAGGACGCCGACCTGACGGAGATGGCTCGCGAGGAGCTGGCCGAACTGGAGCCGCAGCTCGAGCAAGCCGTTTCGGATTTCGAGACCGCGCTCCTGCCTCACGATCCCAACGACGACCGCGACGCCATTCTCGAGATCCGTGCCGGTACCGGCGGCGACGAGGCCGCCCTCTTCGCCGAGGACCTGCTGCGCATGTACTTGCGCTACGCCGAGGTCCAGAAGTGGAAGACCGAGCTCATCGACGCCACCGAGGGCACCGTTGGCGGCTTCAAGGAAGTCATCTACGCCGTGCGCGGTGACGGCGCCTTCGGCATGCTTCGCTGGGAGAGCGGCGTCCATCGTGTGCAGCGGGTGCCGGCCACCGAGAGCCAGGGCCGCGTGCACACGTCGGCCGCATCGGTGGCGGTTCTGCCCGAGGCCGAGGACGTGGACGTGGAGATCGTCGAGGCCGATCTGCGCATCGACGTCTATCGGGCCCGCGGGCCGGGCGGCCAGTCGGTCAACACCACCGACAGCGCGGTGCGCACCACGCACGTGCCCACGGGTCTGGTCGTTCAGTGCCAGGACGAGAAGTCGCAGCACAAGAACAAGGCCAAGGCCATGCAGGTACTGCGGTCTCGATTGCTGGAGCAGGCCATCGCAGAGCAGGACGCCAAGATCGCCGCAGAGCGGAAGAGTCA
>PIVY01000559.1 GCA_003353795.1 bacterium | reverse complement strand
AGCGCCTTGAAATCAGGGGCGCCGTGCAGGACGGACATGCATGATCCAGACATACTACGACGAGACCTGGAAGGGCGGCGTGATGTTCGGAGCCATGGTGGAGGGCTCGCCGGCCTCGTCGATGATCCGCCAGCCGTTGTCGAGGAAGGTTTCGAGCACCTCCGTGACGTCGGCGCGGATGCGCTGCCGCATGGCCTCGTCGTCGATCAGGTCGTAGGCGAGCGCCATGCCGAAGAACCAGCCGCTGTACATGTCGCGACTGGTTTCTCCCCACCACCAGTCACCCGCGTACGCGCCCTCTTCGACGTGGTGGCAGCGGTCCTGCTCGGGGGCGTCACACCAGGCGTCGCCGGGGTAGATCAACGGATCTTGGGGAGCGGAGAACCGTGCGATGAAACCGGGCGCGCCGGTGACGTGGAGGTTCCGCGAGAGCGCATCGGCCGTGTGGATGGCGTGGTCCTTCACGTCCGCATCGCGGGTGACGTGATAACGCATGGCCTGGCTGCCGAGGTAGAGCCCCGTCCACTCGCAGCTGTCGTTCCAGTCCGTGAAGTAGAGCACCTCGGGCACGTTCGAGCTGTCCGTGAGCGGGCCGGCGAAGCGGACCTCTTCCACGAGCGCGCCGTAGAAGGGTTGCGAGTACTCGGCGTGCCACCCGTCGTAGTCTTCGGCCCGACGCCGCAGGGGACCGGGTGCGGTGCCCTCGTCCGTGGGGGGTGTCTCGATGTTCGACTGCGGCCAGGGGGCGAGCCAGTCGTCGGCCACCGCGGCGCCGTCCGTGACCTCGGTGGCCAGCGCTGGCGAGGCCGTCATGACCATCAAG
>PIVY01000286.1 GCA_003353795.1 bacterium | reverse complement strand
CGAGGCGGACACGGAGATCGAGGCCCACCACGACCCTCGACGACCGCTGGTGGCGGTCACAGCCGGCGGCGGCGATGGTGCCGTCGATCTCATCGTGGGGGCCACGTTGGACATGCTCGACGAGCATGCCGCCGACTTGCCGTTCGACACGGTCATCCTGCCGGGCCCGTTGGCGCCGACCGCTGTCATGGACGATCTGAAACAACGTGCGAACGGGCCGCACGTCACCTTCCACGAGTTCGTGCCCTCGACCAGTCCTTTCATGCGCGCGGCGGATCTGGTGGTCTGTACCGGCGGGTACAACACCACCGTTCAGCTGCTCCGCAACGGCCGCCGCGCGCTCATGATCCCCCGGGTCATGCATCGTTCGGAGCAACTGCTCCGGGCGACCCGGCTCGACGACCTCGGTCTGGTGGAAATCCTGCTGCCGGACGCCGTGACGCCGGAGCGCCTCTGGTCGTGCTTGACGACCCAGCTCGCTCGTCTCGAAGAGCCTCTGACCGCCGCCCGCGCCGAAGAGCGCTTCAGCTTCGAGGGGGCCCAGAACCTGGCGGACTTCTGCGCCGAAATCATTGCCGCGCGCCACCATTCCCGGGAGGCAACCTCATGATCCAGCCCAGCACGCCCCTGCGCATGGGCTACGTGGTGAAGATGTTTCCGCGGTTGTCGGAAACGTTCATCCTCAACGAGATCCTCGAACTCGAACGCCGCGGTGTGGAGGTGGTGATCTTCTCGGCCAAGAAGCCCAACGAGGGCCGCTTCCACCCGCAACTTTCGCGGCTGAAGGCCCAGGTCTTCTACCTCGAGGACCTCGACGTCAAGAAGTGGCCTGCCTGGATCGGCGCTCAGTGGTCGGTGCTGTCCGGCCATGCCGACCGCCTCTGGAGTCTCGTCGGAGAGGTCCTGCCCGAGGCCGACCCGCGAAAGGTCGAGCAGATCTGGCACGCGGCCTGGATCGCCGCTCGCGCCCAGGAATTGGGTCTGACGCGGCTGCACGCCCATTTCGCCAGCTTGCCCGCGAACCTCGCCTACTTGACCCACCGCGTGTCCGGGATCCCGTTCAGCTTCACGGCCCACGCCAAGGACATCTTCGTCTACGCACCCTCCGAGAGCGGCCTGCGCGAGAAGATCGAGGCAGCGGAGTTCATGGTGACGGTCACCGAGTTCAACCGCCGATATCTCCTGGAGCAGTTGCCCGGCATCGACGCGAACAAGATCAGGGTCGTCTACAACGGCATCGATCTGGCCAATTTCCAGCCCAACGGCGCCGACGAGCAACGCGAACCGGGGCTCGTGCTCGGCGTCGGTCGTCTCGTACCGAAGAAGGGATTCGGCGACCTGCTCGAGGCGTGCGCCCTGCTGCGTGACCGGGGCGTCCCGTTCCGTTGCGAGATCATGGGAGGAGGCGTCGAGGCAAAGAACCTGGCGGCTCACCGGCAGCAGCTCGGACTCGAACGCGAGGTGACATTCACCGGGCCCGTGCACCAGGACCATGTGCGCGAACGTTTGCGCCGGGCCGAGATCTTCTGCCTGCCCTGTTGCGTGGCGGAGGACAACAACGTCGACGCGTTGCCCACCGTGTTGCTCGAATCCCTGGCCTCGGGTCTGCCCATCGTCTCGACCGACGTCTCGGGCGTCCCCGAGATCGTCACCGCCGGCGTCGAGGGCGACCTGGTGGCGCCGAACGACCCCGAGCATCTGAGCTTGGCCCTCGAACGTCTGCTGACCGATCCTGCCCGGCGCGACCAGTTCAGCCGGTCGGGTCGCGCGAAGGCGGAATCCACCTTCGACCAGAAGGAGAACGTCGGACGGTTGCTCTCCCTCTTCGAGAGCAGCGGCTCGGTCCAGACGGCTCCCGAGGTAGCCACCCCATTGGCCGCCCTGCGGATTCTCCACGTCACCACCGATCGCGGCATACCCTTCGGCGGCACCAAGGGCGCCTCGATCCATGTCCGCGAGTTCCTCGACGCCTTCGTGGCCGAGGGCGGCTCGCCGGTGGCGGTCGTCCGCAAGAAGAAGGCCGTGGATCAACGCGCGCCCGGATTCCCGGTACACGTCCTCGACGACATGGGGGAGCCCGCCGTGCCGGCGACCCCTTCGTTGAGCGAGGCCGAGGAGTTCGCGCGCAATCGTTTCCTGGTCGACCAGCTCGCCGATATTCCCGCCGTCGAAGGCGGTTTCAACTGCGTCTACGAGCGGTACTCGCTCTTCGGCGTGGCCGGCCGCGAGTACGCTCGGCGCGCGGGCCTGCCCTTCGTCCTGGAAGTCAACGCACCGCTCGTCCAGGAGGCCGCCGCCTATCGCGGCCTGCGCCTGGTCGACGTGGCCCGCGAGGTGGAACACTACTTGTTCTCCACCGCCGACCACGTCCTCACTGTATCCGAGGCCGTCGCTGACTACGTCCGTGACGTGGCGCTCGAAGCCCGCGTGACCGTGGTACCCAACGGCGTGGATACCGATCGATTCCGGCCCGGCGCGACCTCGGCCGCCTGGCGCCAGAAAGTCAGCGGTGGCCATCCGGACGACTGCGTGGTGGGATTTGTGGGTCGGGTCCGGCCCTGGCATGGCGTCGAGATCCTTATCGAGGCCGTGGCCCGGGCCCGTCGAACCGTCCCGTCGCTGCGGGTCTGCATCGTCGGCGACGTACGCGGCAACGAGGAAGACATCCGTCGTCAATGCGAATCGCTCGGCCTGGCGGACGCGTTGACCATTCTGGGAGAGGTGCCTCCCGCCGCCATCCCCGATGTTCTGGGCGCCATGGACGTGCTAACTGCACCCTATCCCCAGCTCGACTCATTCTACTTCTCGCCGCTGAAAATCTTCGAGTACATGGCCTCCGGCAGGCCCATCGTCGCCTCGGCCATCGGGCAGGTGGCCGACGTCCTAGAGCACGACGCCACGGCGCTGCTCACGCCCCCCGGCGACGTCGAGGCCCTGAGCCGGTCGCTGATCCGTCTGGCGGGCGACCCGGTGCAGGCGGCGCGCCTCGGCCAGGCCGCCCGGGCGACGGCCGTTTCCGAGCACACATGGCGCCGGCGCGTCCGCACGGTCATGGACATCATGAGCGAACTGGCAGCGCGCAAGGAGGTGCAGGTGTCGTGAAGCTGAAAGTCCGGTACCAGTTGCCCGAGGTCGATATCGCCACGCTCCGGCGCCTCTTCGACTGCTTCGGCGAGCACCTGCGCCCGCACCGCTGGCGGCTGGCCACCAGCGGCTTGGCCCTGCTCGGCGTGTCGGTCGTGACACTCGGCCAGCCGTGGCCGCTGAAGATCGTGTTCGACCACGTGCTGATGCCGTCGACCTCGGGCAGTGCCGGACGTCTCTCGTTCCTCGACACCCGGAGCCCCGAGAACGTGGTGATGCTGGCGGCCGGCTCGGTGCTGGTGCTGGCGCC
>PIVY01000558.1 GCA_003353795.1 bacterium | reverse complement strand
GGCGACAAGGCCGGAGCTGGCGAGTGAACCGCTGCATGTGATCCTGAACTGGAATGCGCGGTGACCGACCAGATCACCGAACCAACGTCATCCTCCCATGCGGCGTCTCACCGCCGGCCTCCAGGCGGTAGAGGTAGACGCCACTGGGCGCCTCGCGACCAGCGGAATCCCGACCAATCCAGGTAACCTCGTGGTGGCCGGCGGCGACGACGTCATCCACCAAGGTGGCGATCAGGCGACCGCGGAGGTCGACGACCTGGAGGCGCACCGGGCCGGCGACCGGAATCGAGTACGCAATGCTCGTGCGTGGATTGAACGGATTGGGATGGGCGCCGAGAAGCCGGACGGCGGCCGGCTGGGCTGGATCGCGATTATCGACGGTCGTGATGTCAGCCGCGATCATCGTCGTGGCCGAGTTCACGATCTGCCCGGTGGTGTCCGCCTGGATCCAGGCCGTGGCGCGCAGATTCCCGAGGACCCACTCGAGATCCAGATCCAGTTCAACGGTGTACTCGTGGGTACCCGGCGACGTGGCCACCGGTTGGCCGATCAGGTCGGGGAACAGCCGGCGGAAAGCCTGGTTGTGGTACTCCTCGCCGTTGCTGCCCAGGGCGTGTATCTCATCCTCGGTGACCGCGACCACGAGGCGATAGGAATCGGCCGGCATGGGATCGAGGACCGTGACCGCGATGCTGACGGAGGTATCGCCCGGATCGTAAGTCATGGCCATCTCGAGGGGGGATCCGGCGACGGCGCGTTGATCGTAGGCAGCGGGGGCCCGGAGCGGCCAGCCTACCGATCCGTCCTCCATCACCTCGACCAGA
>PIVY01000557.1 GCA_003353795.1 bacterium | reverse complement strand
TCGGATCGACCTCCAAGACGCCGCCGACACGACGATCGGGTATGGCGATTCGGTCACGTGGCATCGTCCGTCCGGCACGTCGGGCACGTTGTACGCGTTGCAGGTCACGGTCACCGGCGGCCAGGCCCAGCCCCCGGCCGTGGTGGTCCCGATCCGGATCGGCGCGCCGGCAACCGACCCGGTAGCGCAGGACGACACGCTGACGCTGCAGGCGGGCAGCGTGGACCACGTGGTAGCCGTGCTGGCCAACGATACGGGCGATGATCTTCGCGTAGTGGACCTGGGCGTGGCCTCGCACGGCCAGGTGGCCCTGGACGGCCAGACGGGCGAGGTGCGGTACACGCCCGCGCCGGACTACACCGGTCCCGACGAGTTCAGTTACATGGTGTGGGACGGTACAGGTACAGCCACCGAGTGGAACACGGACATCGCGACGGTGTACGTGGAGGTGGTGGCATACGATCCGCAGGCCTCGGGTTCGGTCTCGCTGACATTCGCGGCCACGGAACTGTTGCCGCCGCCGGGCTGGGCGGGCCTTCCGGAGACGGAGTCGGCCGGCGAGTCGGCGGGCGTGTGGGACTGGACGTATCGCCAAAGCGTTCCGGACTGGACACGGACGCGAGGCGTGGACATCAGCGAGGACGGGATGGTGGCGGTCTCAGCGTACCGGCCGGACCCCGGCGACGGGAGCCTGGACTACGTGGGTTCGACCAATGCGGGGTACCTGTGGTCTTCGGAGCAGATGGCTCCGTACTGGCAGGCGGAGGACCTGGGCGATCAGGTAGTGGGCTCGACGAACACGCGAATGCTCTTGTTGGATGTCG
>PIVY01000556.1 GCA_003353795.1 bacterium | reverse complement strand
GCAGCGATTGCATGGGCGCATCAATGCCGTCGGCGCGTTCGTGGACGACACGGCCCTTCTGGGCGCCACAGAGGCCGCGAAGGCGCTGGCGGCCGAGGTCGTGACCGAGCTCGAGCCCGAGGCCACAGCGAGGGCCACCGTCGGGGCCATCGCCATGCCTCGGGGTGCGGGGCGCGGCGGCGGGCACCAGTGTGCGGCCACGGAAGGGCCGGCGCATTTCCCCACGCGCAGCGTCGACGACCACGGTGACGAGGGCAGGGGCGGCGGGCCCGAGTGTGCGGCCACGGCAGGGCCAACGAAAGCCGACACGGTTGGCACAGGCGGCGTCGCCACGGACCAGGCCATCACCGGGGGCACCGTCAAGCCCAAGGGCGTGGGCAGAAGCGACGAGCTCGACTGCGCCGCCATCGGCCCGTGCCTGCGGATCGACCGGTGCGAAGCTACGGGCCGGGCAACGGGCCAGGCCATGGTCGGGGCCGTCGTCAAGTCCGAGGGCGTGGACGGGAGCGGCGAGCTCAACTGCACCGCCTTGGGCCGCGGCCTGAGCGGGCGAATTCCCACGCGTGACGTCGACGAACACGGTGGCGTTGGCAGGAGCGGGAGGCTCCAGTGTGCGGCCACGGCGGGGCCGGCGCACAGCGTAGAGTTGATCCGCGAGGCAGAGCAAGCACTGGCGCTGCCGTACATCGAGATCCTCGGCACGCTCAACGTCGCGGACCTGTTGTCCAAGCCGCTCGTGGGGAAGGCGTTCAAGCTGATGCGGGGCATGGCGCTGGGGCTGACTGAGCAATAGTCCTCAAGCGCGCGAGACCTGCGGTCGCGTTT
>PIVY01000555.1 GCA_003353795.1 bacterium | reverse complement strand
TGGTGCAGATCACATCGCTGAGCGCCTTGGTGGCCGCCGAACAGTTGATGTAGCTGACCACCTTGTGGCCAGGATACTGGGCGAGCCAGGCCTGGAACTCGTCGGCGGGACAACCGTCGGCAAGGCTGCAGCCGGCATCCAGGTCGGGGACGAGGACCTGCTTGTCCGGGTTGAGGATCTTCGCGGTCTCGGCCATGAAATGCACGCCCGCGAACACGATGACCTCGGCTTCGGTCTCGGCGGCCCGCTGGGCCAGGAAAAGACTGTCGCCCACGTGGTCGGCCAGATCCTGAATGGCCGGCTCCTGATAGAAATGGGCCAGGATCACGGCGTTCAACTCGCGTTTCAGGCGGTCGATTTCCGCAGCCACGGCCGGATCAGCGGTTGTGGCACCAGGAATCTCGAACATACTGGACCTCGCCAAGGGTTTCAGGTGACCTCCGGACTCCAATTTCGTCACGGGATCCGACCTCGGCAAGGCCGAAGAGCGACCGGTTGGCTGTGGACTTTCCCCCTTCCAGTCATTACTTTTAGCCCAGATCAACGATTTCTGGTCACGGTACGGCCGCCCGCCCGACGTGACCCGGGACGGGAACGAATCCAGTCAAGGGAGTTGCCCACGATGACTGTACGGGCATTCGACACCCGCCGTTTTGCGGCTTGCGCGGCGGTCGTCGTGCTTCTCGGCCTGATCGTCGCGGCCGGTTGCAGCGACGACGTGACCAATCCCACCTTCCCTCCGACTCCCGAGAACCCGGTTCGAACGGCGTTCCTCGGCGTGTGGGGAACGGGTCCCAGCGACGTCTGGATCGTGGGTCAGCCCGG
>PIVY01000554.1 GCA_003353795.1 bacterium | reverse complement strand
CAACCAGCCCAAGCGCAAGATCGGTCAGACCACGGTGTCACGCCTGGTGGCCTGCGCCCGCGACAACCAGATGCCGGCTGGTGACCTCGTCATGCGCCCCGACCTGCTCCTCGATGCCCTGGGCAACGCCGCCTCCAAGCGGGTGCTGGCCTTCCTGACCCAGCTCGCCGGCTGGCGTCGTCAGGCCCACGAGAACACGCCGGTGCCCGACCTCCTCGAGAAGATCATCGCCGACATCGCCTACGAGAAATTCCTCCACGAGGACGAGCCCGACACCGCGGCCGCTCGCATGGAGAACGTGGCCGAGCTCGTGAACGGCACCCATGCGTTCCACGAGGCCTCCGACGGCGGCACGCTGGGACAGTTCCTCGAGCAGACCGCGTTGGTGGCCGACCAGGACACCATCCAGGATGGCGAGGGCGCGGTGCGCCTGATGACCGTGCACACGGCCAAGGGACTCGAGTTTCCCGTGGTCGTCATGTCCGGCGTGGAAGACGCGCTGTTGCCTCACATCACCAGCAGTGACACCGAAGCCGGCGTGGAGGAGGAACGGCGCCTCTTCTACGTCGCCATCACCCGCGCCATGCGCCGACTCTACCTGCTGCACGCCTCGCGCCGCCGCCGCTTCGGTAGCTACGAGGATAGTCTGCCCTCGCGATTCCTCGACGAGATCCCCGATGAACTGTGCGAACGCCGCGAGGTGGACCACGGCTGGAACCAGCCCATCGGTCGCACCCTCTTCGGTGATGAGAGTCCGTCGCAGGCCCGGCGGAGTCCTCGGGCTGGTGGTCGCTGACCGCCAGCGAGGGCTCCTCGCGGCCGCGAAG
>PIVY01000553.1 GCA_003353795.1 bacterium | reverse complement strand
TCCGTTCCACCTCGACGCGCGTGCCGCGATCCACCGCGCCCGGCTCGCCGACGATCATCATCGGCTGGAGGTGGAAATAACCACCGGCCAGTTGCAGCGGGTTGATGGGGCTGGGGGTCAGGGATTGATGCGAGCGCCGCCCCTTGAACTGGTAGGGCTCCCACGCGTGGTACACGACGACCTGCCCAGGGCGCACGGCCGGGACGACCTTGGCCTGCACCTCGAAAGTGCCGACGTCGTTGTGCACACGCGCCCGGTCGCCGTCCGCGATCCCACGAGCTCGGGCGTCTTCGGCGCTGAGGAGCACCAGCGGCTCGCCACGTTGCAACCGTTGCAGATCGGACTGATCACGCCACATCGAGTGGATCGACCAGCGCGTGTGCCCACCGGTCATCTGTAGCGGGTAGTCCCCACCCATCGCGGGCGGGTCTTTGTGCACCGGTAGCTGCTCACCGAGCTCCAGGTAAAACGGATGGTCGATGTAGAACTGGAGCCGCCGCGTGAGCGTCGGCCACGGCTGCTTGTCCTTCGTATGCCAGGTGTTGGCGGTGATGGTCTCGTCGGCCTTGATGTCGGTGGCCGTGCCGAGGTTCGTGAGGCTCATGCCGAGCCCGGTGAAACGCTGGTAGCCCTTCTTCTCGAGGTCCTTCCAGTCCGCGCCGCCCATGTTGGAGCTGATCGAGAGCAGCTCGTCCAGCAACACCGTCGGATTGTCCTCCGTGTAGCGCCGGCCGAACGTCATGAGCTCGTAGACACGATCGAGGCGTCGCTCCTCACCACTGCGGTCGACGAAGGTCGTGGTGCCTCGTTCGATGGCTCGCTCCTGCA
>PIVY01000552.1 GCA_003353795.1 bacterium | reverse complement strand
GGTCCGACTCTGGCGCCGCGCCCCCGATCCCGAAGCCCGCCGGTTCGTCCTCGACCATCCCACCGAGGCGATCCGACTCGCCCGTGGGAAGCCGGAGGCCGCAACCGACGCCCGCCTGGGCGCCCATGGCGAGGAGGTCCGCGCGAGCCTGGGCATCATGCGGCGTGCAGCCCTGCGCCTGGTTCGCCGCCTCCGTGATGGCGTCGGCGAGGTGCCCCGCGAGGGCCTACCACTCCTCCGCGAGGCCCATCGCACGGCCAGCACCGACTGCACTGCGGCGCTGACGGAGCTCACCCACTGGCTCACCACGAGGGAGCTCGGCCATGAGCGATAAGCAGAGACGCCGCAATGAGCGGATCCGGAAACTGTACGCGGAGACCGGTAGCATCCGGGCGGTCCGCCGCAAGATCGGGTGTAGCCGGAAGCTGATCCGCAAGGTGCTCCGCGGGGACACGGCTCCGGCGCCGCGAAAGCCACGACCCAGCAAGCTCGATCCGTTCAAGCCGCATCTCCGCCGGCTGATCCTCGACGACGGGCTCACGGCGGTGCTCGCCTGCGAGGAGCTGCAGAGCATGGGCTTCACTGGCAAGTACACGATCGTCCGGGAGTATGTACGCACCTTTCGGCCCTCACCTGCCCGCGCCCCCACCGATCGCGTGGAGCATCCGCCTGGGGCGGAGGGGCAGGTGGACTGGTCGCCGTACCGCGTCACGCTGGGTGGCGATCTCGCCGACGTGCATTGCTTCTCCCTGGTGCTGCCGTTCTCCCGGTGGATGTGGATCCGGTTCGCGCTCGACGAGCGGCTGGAGACGCTGACGCGGCTGCACGA
>PIVY01000551.1 GCA_003353795.1 bacterium | reverse complement strand
GACCAGACGAGGTCCCACGCCGCACGCCACCAGCGTCCGGAGCGCTTGCCCAGCGCGGCGCGCAGGTTGGCCGCGACGATGCGGCCCAGCCCCAGCGGGCGCACGTAGCGGGTGCGCTCGATCTCTCCCTGCAACTCGCCGGTGAGGAACTCGCTGGGGGGCCGGCGCAGCGACCAGGGCACCACGTCCAGGCGGTCCAGTTCAGCCTGGGTGAAGGTGGTGCTGTAGTTGGGGTAGGTATGGGTCAGGTAGGCGATCACGGTCGGACGACCTCCTCGTACACGCTCCAGGTGTCGCGGGCGCAGCGATCCCAGCTGAAGGTGGTGGCGGCGGCGATGCGGCCGCGCTCGCCCAGTTCGTTGGCAGCCTCGGGATTGCCGAGCAGGGCGACGAGGGCGTCGACCAGGGCGGGTTCATCGTCCACTGGTACCACGAGGCCGCAGCCGGCTTCCTGGACGGTGTGGCCGAGGGCGCCGGTGTCGGTGGCGACCACGGGACGACCCGCGGTCATGGCCTGGAAGACGACGCCGCTCTGGGTGATGTCGCGGTAGGGCAGGGCGACCACGTCGCAGGCGGCGAAGTAGGCGTCGACGTGGTCGTCGTCCACGAACACGGGCCGGAAGTCGACGGCCTCGCGCAGGTCGAGGCGGTCGAGCTCGCTGGTGACCAGCGCCGGGTCGAAGTGGCGCAACTTGCCGGCCGCGACGAGGCGGGCGTCGGGGATGCGGGCGCGGACCGGGGCCATGGCGCGCACCAGGCCGTCGAGGTTCTTCTCGCGGCGGATCTCACCGAAGAAGAGCACCACGCGAGCGTCGGCCGGCACGCCGAGC
>PIVY01000285.1 GCA_003353795.1 bacterium | reverse complement strand
CTGGTGTGGAATCCCGGACTGAAGGCGGCCGAGCTCATGGCCGACGACCTGGTCGAGGACCTGGCGCGGGGTGTTCGATGACCACTCGCCAGGCGCGTCTCGATGTGATCGCCAACACCAAGAAGTACCAGGCCGAGCTCGCGAAGCTCCCGGGGTTCACCGACAAGAAAGCTGCGAACATGGCTGCGGCCATGAGCAAGCACCACATGAAGATGCAGCTCAAGGCGGTGTCTGCGTCGAAGAAGGCGGCCAAGGAAGCAGCTGGCTCCTGGCAGAGCTCGATGGCCACCGCTGGTGGTGTGATCTCCGCGCAGCTCATCCAGGACTTCGCCCGATCGGTCGTCGGCATCGGCCAGGAAACTGCGAGGCTGCGGAACCACATCACGGACATGAGCGGTCAGACCGCACTTGCAAGCGACACCCTCGCCGGCCTGCGAACCGCTGCGATGCTGGGCGGAGACGACCTCGACAAGCTGGCGAGCGGGCTGAAGGCCTACCCGAAGATCCTCCAGGACTTTGCAGACGGGACAGGCGAGGGAAAGGCTGCGCTCGAGCGTCTCGGCTTCGAACAGAAAGACGCCCAGAAGATGCTCGACGACACCGACGGCAGTTTCAAAGAGGTCATCAAGCGCCTGCAGGAAGTCCCCGGCGCTGGGCAGAAGGCCGCGCTGTACACCAAGATCTTCGGTGAGTCGGGCGGAACGCTCGGCCAGGTCCTCGGCGACATCCCGCTCGAGCAGTACATCGCGATGACGGAGCAGTTCGGCGACTCCGCCGGGCCCGGCGCCGCAGCATCGGCAGAGCAATGGCAGATCGCTCAGACGCGCCTTGGCTTCGCGTTGGAGCAGTCTCGCGGCCAGCTGTCTGACTTCCTCAACCTGTCCGGCAACCTCGAGAGCTTCACGTTCGGTGCTGTCGTCCTCAAGGAGATCTTCGCCGGTCTCTTCGGTGAGCTCATCGAGAACGTCGGGCACGCTGGCTCTGCAGTGTCGGCGTTCTTTGCTGGTGACTTTGCAGGCGCCAAAGCCGCGGCCGCGGAGATCCAAAGCCAAAAGGCCGCGTGGGCGGACATCAAGGCCGAGACCTACGAGGTCGCCAAGGCGTTCCACACCCAGACCGCCGCGCTGAAGGGGACCGCGGACTCGGCTGCGGAGGCCACGCGCGAGCTCGCCAAGACCAGCGCGGAAGAGGCCAAGCTCAGAAAGGAGACCGCAGCCGCCGCCAAAGCCCTGGCGAAACAACAGGCCGAGTGGAAGAAGGCCAAGGCGGAGCGCGCGAAGGCTGAAGCTGCCGAGGCCGCGGCGCTGGACCAGAAGTACGCCGCCCTCGAGCAGCTGGCGGACATGGAGCGACAAGCCCGGTCGGACACGCTGTCCGAGACGCAGAAGATCAACGCCGCCTACGTCAAGGAACAGGCGGCGATCCGCAAGCTGGCCATCGAGGCCGGCAGCGCCAAGAGTGCGACAGAGGCACTGGCCGCCTCGGAGGCTCGTCGAGACCGAGATCTCCAGGTCGCGCTGGAGGCGCAGGCCGAGGGCTACCGCGACCTGGCTGCCGAGCTCGAGGAGGTGCAAGCCGATCTGACCTCGAAGCTGTCGGACATGTGGACCGACTACGTCACCAAGGCCGTCAACGGATTCATGCAGGCCTTCGACATCGCCGACCAGCTCGGCCAGGAGCTGCTGCAGCGGAACTACGACCGGATCTCCAAAGAGGTCGACGCCGAGAAGAAGACCCGCGGAGAGCTCCGCGACGAGAAGCTCCAGGCCATCGAGGACATCAAGAATGCCGAGAGTCGGTACGAGGAGTGGCAGGCTCAAGGTCGGCTGAAGTCCATCAAGGGCGAGCTCCAGGCCCAGCGCAAGATCGTCAAGGCGCGCAAGAAGGCGCTGAAGCGGGCGGCCAAAGCCCAGAAAGCGGCAGCACTGCTATCGATTGGCGTCAACACCGCCGCGGCCATCATGATGGCCTTTGCGATCTTCGGCCCGCCTCCGTCACCTCCTGGCATCGCCGCCGCTGCCGCTGCTGGTGCCACGGGAGCAGTCCAGGCCGGCCTGGCCGCCACCGAGCCGCTGCCGAAGTACCACGCCGGCTCGCTCAGCTCTGGTGGGCGGCGCCTGTCGATGGGTGGAGATGAGCGGATCGGTGTCTTCCGTGACGGCGAGCTCACGCTGAACCAACGGGCATCCCAGAAGGCCGGCGGCGACCTGGTTCGGGACGTGAACGCGGAGGGCTCGGCCGTGCGGCAGCCGCTGATGGTTCGGTTCGACCTGGCGCGGCGCACACTCCAGACCGCCTTCATCGACGGCGTCCGAAACCCGGGCCCGATGTCCGACGTGATCTGGAACTCCGGCGAGGACTTCGGCTTCGTCAACCCCTACGGAGGTGGCTGATGTCCACTCGTCTCGACAAGATCGTCCGCGGCATAGCTCCGCTCTCGCCTCGCTGGGTGCCACAGCGACTCGCCCCTTCCGCTGTTTACACTGAGAGGGGCCCTCGGCCTGGACGACAGATCCCGAGCTCGGTGAACGCGCGGCTCGTGCCGGAGATCAGCGGGGCCCAGGAAGATGACGCGGTGATCGCCGTCACCAAGGGCGGCCACGCTGGGATCACGAACCGCTCCTGCCACGTGAACTACCGGTCGAAGTCGGCCGCGGCTGCCGACACACGGAGCTGGGCACCGCCGAACTGGTGGCACCACTGGGACGCGGTCCGGTGGTCCTCGGCGTCGCCGCCTAACTACGACCGGTTCGACGCGGCTGTGATCCCGTCGTCGCAGCGGGTTGTGCTGGTCTCGTGTGAATCGAGCGCAGGAACGGCTGCTGCGTCCCACATCTGGGATCCGGACACCGGCCTCTGGACGGCTGGCGGCACTGGCCTCGGCTCGAGGGGCCCGGTAGCTGTGGCGGTCCGTGCCGAGACCGAGCGCATCTACGTCTTCCAGATGCAGGACACGGGGATGGCCGGAGCCCGAAGCTACGTCTACCGAAGCGACGACCAGGGCACGACGTGGAGCCCGCACAGCTACGACGCCATCCCGGACAACCGCACCGGTGCGACCGACCACGTTCGGGCACGGATGGCCTTCGACGCGTACGGGCACGTGATTCTCGTCATCGAGGACAACGCCGGCAACGCCTACCAGTACGCGAGCTCGGACGACTGCACGACGTTCGTGCGCGTGGCCACCAACTTCCTCACCGGGATCACGAGCCTGTCCCTGACCCGGACACCCGCTGGCGACCTCGCTGTGGCCTACCGAAAGGCGGCCGACAACAAAATTTACCAGAAGATGGTGGGCGGAGCATTCGAGTCGCTGACGGCGGCTTCCGAGATCGAGATTGCGGGCGTGACGCAGGCAGAGTCGGAGCTCGTCGCCGACCAGGACGGCACATTCTACCTCCTCCTTCGCGACGGAGTGA
>PIVY01000550.1 GCA_003353795.1 bacterium | reverse complement strand
CCGCCGAACCCGGTCGGCCAGCCGGTGCCGAATGATCGCGCGGGCGACGTCAGCGTGACCCTCAGCAATCTGAGCTGGGGCAGCAGCAATGACCCGGACGGCGACCCGGTCCGCTACTCGATCTATCTGGGGGCGGTGGGCAACCCGCAGTTCATTGCCACGGCGACCGCGACGAGCTACAACCTCACCTCGGCTCTCGGCTTCGCGACCGCTTACGAGTGGCGCGTCGATGCCGCGGATGATCACGGGAACGTCACACCGGGGCCGACCTGGAGCTTCACCAGCGAGGTGAACGATCCGCCCACCCCGCTCATCAGTCCGACGCCGGGGGACGGTGCCTACGATCAGCTCACCAACTTGACCTTGACCTGGCAGGGGGGCGAGGATCCGGAGGATCTCTTCGTCGAGTACCTGGTCTATCTGGCACCGGTGGGCGGCGACATGGAGTTCCTCGGCCTGACCTCACAGCGGTCGATTTCGGGGGCGATGCGCGGCACGTTGACGCACGAGATCGTGTACGTCTGGCGGGTCGACGCGCGCGACTCGGAGGGTCTCCTCACCACCGGTTCCGACTGGCGCTTCACCACCGAGACGAACAATCCACCCAGCGCGCCGGCCGAGCCGACGCCGGCGGACACTCAGGTCGACGTGGCGGCGAACGCCAGCCTGATCTGGGGTGGTTGCGACGATCCGGAGAGTGATCCGCTCGAGTTCGAGGTGCGACTGTCGACCACGACACCGCCCACCGCCGTCGACACCGTGCAGGTGGCCACCTTCACGCCGGCCGCGGCGCTCGACTACGAGACGACCTACTACTGGCAGATCGTTGCC
>PIVY01000284.1 GCA_003353795.1 bacterium | reverse complement strand
CGCAGCATTGGCTTTTGTGCCATATGGGTTTGTATTAGTTCAAGTTCAAGTTCAAGTTCACGGCCTTGAACTCGGGAGACCGAACACGCCCGAGGCGGCCCTGGCGACGCCGTCCATGCCCGGATCTCACCAGCCCACGCACATGCCCGGATGCCTGTCTCGTTACTGCCACGCCTGGCCGGCCCCGCCGAGCCCGACCACGCCTGGCCGGGCTGCACCGCTTCGCCGAGCCTGAGCACGGCCGAGGCGGCCCTGGTGTCTTATTGCCCACGGCCAGGACCCCACCAGACAGAGCCGCCGCTGGCTGACCTGCTCCGCCCTGCGAGCCCGACCACGCCTGGCCGGCCCCGCCGAGCCCGACCACGCCTGGCCGGGCCGCTTGGCCGGAGGTGTGCGCGCCGGCGGCGTGCCCTTGGCTACTGTTAGACCGCGACCACACCTGCTTGCGCCTCGCGCGTCGTTCTGTTGAAGCCGAGGACGAGGTCGTGCGCGTCAACTTCTGGCGCTTGCGGCACCAGATCGCGCAGCTCCGCGGCTGTGTAGTGTGCGCTGTCGACGTGTTCGATCCAGGCGTAATGTTCTGTCGGCAGGTCGCCTGGCACCCGGCCACTCGCCCAGTCCCCGCCGTCGTGGCCCGAGGCCGCCCCTGGTATCCTCGGGACCAGCGCCGCCGCCGATCCCTGCTGCGGCGGAAGAGCCGGGAGGTTCGGTGTCTGGATTGACGTTGGCACTTCCGCGGCGGCCGCGTCGCGCCATCGTGCGGATGCTTCTGGGTCGTAGCGCGCATAGATCAGCAGTGATGCAGCCGATCGCCACCGGCACAGCGCGAGGATTACGCCCTCGGGGGCGCCGGCCGCCAGGAGGGCGCAGGCAAGACCGACCCGCCACGAGTGCCAGCTGTACCGCTGGGCCTCCACTTCTGTGAGAAAGACGCGGAGGAGTGCGTTCAGCACCATGTCCATGTCGTGGTGCCTCATCGGCTCGAGGTTTGGGCCTGATGTGAACAGCGGGGTGGTGCGCATGTGCCCCGGCTCGACGGGACAGGCGAGCACCAAAGTCCTGAGGCGCGCTGCCGTGTTGGTGTCGTCGTCGGGGTCGAAGTTGAAGTAAAGAGGGTGGGCGACGAAGTGCATTCCCCAGCGGTCATTCTTGCAGCAGCACGTTAGTAGCCCCGCCCTGTCGCCGCGCCCCATGCTTAGGAGCAGTGTCTCCGAGGGGCAGCGGTAGAGGACGTCGCGGATGATCCAGAAAAGCGACGCCCGGGACATGTGCTGCAGCCCGAAAGAGACCCCCGCGGGGAGGCCGAGCTCGGCCTTGCGAAATCCACCCGAAGAGGCGGTGCACAGCTGCGCCGACAAGTTGATCCCAAACCATGAGCCCCAACGAAGGGTGCGTGCGCCTCTGGCGCCCCATTTCATTCCCTCAGTCCTGCCTGGATCTAGCATCATCCGGAGGAAGGACCGAGGGGCGGGCTCTCTCCTTGCCGGTATAAGGCTCTCGGGTCCGTGTAGGCGAACATACTCGTCGTTGAAGGTCTTGAGGAGGAGCTTCGCCGTATCGAGGCATGCAAACGGGATGTGCTGAAGGTCGTGTACGCGCCGCACCGCGTACACATGCGCCATGTAAGAGTCCGCCTTGCAAAATGTTCGCCCCGGTAACGAGGATTTCATGCCTGAGGCTGGACTCGCGAGCCAGACGAGGAAGCTGGCGACGAGGAAGCGCTCGTTGAATGCGCTCTCGGGCGCCTCGGACCGCAGCGCGCTGGTGCCCCACTCTTCGCTTGTGTACCTGCACCAATAGTCCCATCCAGTATTGTTTTTCACTCGCGTGTTTGTTATCACCGAGTTTTCGACACCATGCTCTACCGCCTGTGCGTAGCGAAGTACCGTGTCCTCGTTTCGCGGCCTGAGGGCGAAGCGGTCCCCCCCGCCCGTGTCGACCAGCAGCCGCCCCGCCAGTGCGGACGGCCTGTGCGTTCCGGGCGCGTAGAACACTTCCGCGATGGTAACGGGAGCCGGTTGAGGGTGTCGTGACCGGGACCGTGCTCGGGGGCTGTCTGAACCTGCCGGTGCGGCCCGTCGCGTGCCGCCCCGACGTGGCGGCGGCTCTTGGGCTCGAGGCGGCGGTGCTCTTGGCTCGCCGGGCGGCCGCCAGCGCCCGAGCCCATTGCCCGTGAAGGGGGGGCTGTCGTCCTCAGGCTGCCATGTCCGCGCCGAGCACGTGGCCATGTTCTCGATGCTCGGTACGTCGGCGAGGTCGCTTCCAGAAGCGGCGTGTTGGGCGACGAATGCTACGCCGGCCTCAGTCGCGCCGTGCGAGTCTTGTGTGCGCCCCGCTCCAACTGTCGCCGCCGCCGCCGCCGCCGCTTCTGGTCGCCGTCGAAGCACAAGCGGGGGTGGCCTGTTCGCCTGCGACCCGCCGCCTACTCCGTTCGCTGCGATGCTTCGCACAGGCGCCGCCACTGGTGTCGGCGGCGTGGTCCGCTTTTCAATAGCTTGGCGGCTCCGTACGATGCTTCCTTGAACTGCCTGTGACCTCGTCCCCGGGCCGACGTCAAAGAAGGACCGCCCTCGGGCCGTTGGCCGCGACGCCTGCGACCGGGCCGGCTGTTGGGTCGCGCCCGCGGGAGGCGCTGCCCCTGGCTCGTCGCGTGGCTGCCCGTGTCTGACGCCGTGCCGCCCGCGCCCGGGACGATGCTGCGGGTGCCTTCCGCAGACGCGGGCCCCGGCTTCGTTCAAGTCCGTGTTCTGCCCTGGTTGCGCGGTTGGCGTGCCTGCGCGTCGCCAGCGGCCGAGGGCGCCGCGAGGTGGAGCTACTTCCGCGCCTGCCGCCGCCGCCTCGCCCTGGACGCTCGTAGCCGCCATGACTCTTTCGTTGCAAGCAGTCGCCGCGCCGCCGATGGAGGAACGGTGCTCATCCACCTCCCCCGAGGCCGTCGTAGTGTCCAACCAGCGCCCAAGTCCCCGAGGTGCCCGACGCCAGGGGCTGTTGCTACTGCGCCCGTCAATCCTGCGCGCGGTTGCGTTCTCGGCGAGTCTAGCTAGACGTGCTCGGGCCACGCCCGACACGCCGGGTCGCCTGCCACCAAGCGCGGTCGACGCGGACGCTCCGTGCGCGGCATGCGTGCGCCACGCTCCGTCTGCCGCCGCCAGCAGGTCCAGTCCGCGCGGTGGCGGTCCCGTAGGCTGCGGCGTACCGCCTGCGCCGCTCGCTGTGGCGCTAGGCGAGCCCCGGGCTGGCTCCGCCGCGGCGGTCTCCGCCGCCGTCGCGCACCAGCGTCCAAGCATGCGCGGGGGCGGCCCGTTTGGCAGTGCCCCGCCGCCTGCGCCGCTCGCTGTGGCGCTAGGCGAGCCCCGGGCTGGCTCCGCCGCGGCGGTCTCCGCCGCCGTCGCGCACCAGCGCCCAAGCATGCGCGGGGGTGGCTCGTTTGGCAG
>PIVY01000549.1 GCA_003353795.1 bacterium | reverse complement strand
TGACAGTCGAGGCGGGCCGAGAGGATCTCCGGGAGATCGCGGGCGCAGCAGCCGACCATGTGGCTGACGGTGATCACGGGCGCCGGCCGCGGCGCGGGCTGATCGCGGCTCTCGGCGAGTTGATCGCGGAACAGCCGGTACTGGGCCAGCTGCTTCTTGAGGATGGCGTCGACGGATCGGTCGATCATGGCGTTTCTCCGGCCAGATCGTCCAGGAAACCGGCGTCCCGCCACCAGGTGTGGCCCAGACCGTTACCGGCATGCTCGTGCAGGTCGCGCAGCATCGCCGCCGTCAGCGGCTCGGTCGGCTCGACGCTCGCAGCGGACATGAAGAAGAACCAGCGGCCGTCCGGCGAGACGTACGGCGACCAGCCCTCGCGACCAGGACCGTTGACCTCGGACCCCAGGTTCACGGGATCGCGCCAGGTATCGTCGTCGTTGCGGAAGACGATCCAGTAATCGACCTGCCCCAGATTGTCGGGGTGGCCGGCCAGGCTCACGATGAGGTAGAGCTCGTCCGGGTCGACGAAGGCGTTGAACTGGCTGCCCGCACTGTTGACCTGCCCGGGCAGGACCTCGGGCTCGAGCCAGCCGCCCTGGCCGTCGGAACGGGCGCGCATGATCACCTCGCGGCGGGAGTCGGCCTCGCGGCGAGTGAAGTATAGGGCGCCGGCGCGGGTGACCGAGGGGAAGAACTCGGGCGCCGGCGTGTTGATCGGCGCCGGCAAGCGTTCCGGCTCGCCCCAGGCGTCGCCATCGCGGTGCACGAGCCAGATGTCTTCGTTCTCCTCGATGTCACGGCCGGCGGTGGTCTCGTTGCTGACGAAGAAGAGGC
>PIVY01000548.1 GCA_003353795.1 bacterium | reverse complement strand
GTTCCGGGGTGATCCCGAGCTGTCGGCGACTCTTATCGCTTTTAGCCTCAACGAGAGTAAAACGGGTAGAGTGGCCCCCGGCGGGCCCTCCCACAACAAACCGCCGCGCCCCCGAAGGAGCGCGGCGGTTATACTTTCGACGCTGCCGAAATCTACTTCAACAACGTCATCTTCCGCACCAGCGACTCCTCCTCGGTCACCAACCGATAGAAGTACATCCCGCTGGCCACGGTATTCCCGTCATCCCCACGACCCTTCCAGGTCACCGCGTGGTCGCCGGCGTTCTGCATCCCCGACACCAGGGTCCGCACCAGGCGGCCCGAGACGTCATAGATGTGCAGCGACGCTTCCTGCGCCCGCGGCAGCGAGAACGAGATCTCGGTCGCCGGGTTGAACGGGTTGGGGTGGTTCTGGCCGAGCGCGAGCGTCGACACCACGTCCGGCGTGGCGGTGGTGCCCGGCTCGATGGTGAACGTCGCGGTGTCGTCGTAGGTCATGCGCTCGAGGCCGTCGTAGACCTCGACCCGGACGCGGCAGTCGTAGCTCTCCTGGAACGTCGGCACGTTGACCGACCAGGCCAGCGAACCGTCGAGGGCGCCCTCGCCCAGCAGCACGTCGTAGTTGACGCCGTTGTCCAGCGAGAGCAGCACCCGCGCGTGGACCACGCCGACGTCGTCCGCGGCGTTCCACGCGACGTTCATCTGCTGGCCGTTGGCGTAGATCGAGCCACCGCTGGGGGCGGTCACGGACACCGTCGGCGCCTCGGTGTCGGCCACGGCCGTCGAGGAGAAGATGCGCACATCATCGACCGCGGCCTCCACCAGCGAGCCGCCG
>PIVY01000547.1 GCA_003353795.1 bacterium | reverse complement strand
TCTCATCGGTGGGGTCAGGAATCGCCGGCGCGTAGCAGGTGACCTCCTCGGTCGTGCAGCCGGCCGACGCCCAGGTCAGACCGAGCAGCACGGCGCCGAGGCGCAGCTTGCGGCGGATCAGCCACGGGTTGCCGCGGGACAGGCGGACAAGCAGAGAGACGAGTGCGAACGCCACGGTCAATCCGACCACGGCTAGGGGGATCCAGAGCTCCTTGCGGGGCATGGCGACCTCCGGCCTGGTAATGTCGTCGAGCAGGGGTGTAGAGCGGTAACCAGGATCCGGGCAGGGTCTCCTCGAGGCGGGAAAGCGGGTGGGAATCATCCCCCTATGAACTTGCATGATTGTAGCGGTTCAACGCAGGATGTGTCAAATCTCCTGGAAGCAGATGATCTGCAGCGGCTCGTCGTCTGCCAGTGCATCCTCTTCATCGTCACCCCGACCGCCGTACATCGAGTTCCACGCCGACACCAGGTTCTCGATCACGATCCAGCGGCCGTCGTCCAGGAGCCGCAGTCGATCCTGCTCGTCGTCGAACGGCATCGCCACGTGGACGATCTCGACGAACCGGCCATCGGCATCGAAGACGTCATAGGAGCGGGCAAGGCCGTCGCGCTCCAGTTCCTCGCCGTGGCCGTTCATCACCCACATGCTGCCGTCGTCGAGGACCCGGATCTCCTCGATGGCCGGATCGGTGTCCACGAACTCGGAATCGAGTTCCACGATTTCGCCGTTGATGTTCATGGAGACGCCGCTGGCCATGTCTTCGACCTCGTCGCCGCTGCGTCGCCGCGACTCGTACTCACGCTCGACCACAGCGACCAGATTGCCGTTCG
>PIVY01000133.1 GCA_003353795.1 bacterium | reverse complement strand
CGATTTCGAGGACCTGGTGATCTACGACCTGCAGACCGGCAACGAAGCGATGGTAAACCAGCGGGGCCGAGGACGGGCGGAACTTGCTGGCGACATCCTGTGGACGCTCAGCTGGATCGCCTACAACTACAGCTACCTTGAGACCTTCCAGCTGACCGATGATGGCGCCGTCCCGCTAGGTTCGTTCGAATTGCCCCATGGAACCTACCAACTCTACGTCGCCGACGAGGTCGCCGTCGCCAGCCGGAATACCGTCACCGTCCTGTCGCTCACGGACCCGGAGAACCTGACGCCCCTTCGCGAACTCCAGATTGATCAGGACATCCAGCTCGGAGGTTCGGGTTTCTTGGAGGGCGGCCGCCTCTTCGCGACTACCGACGAGGGCGTGGCGGTCGTCGATCTCGATCCGCCATCTCCCGACGCGCCCGTGGTGATCGGGTACTGTGAACTCGAGATCGGCAATACGCAGAAGCCCATGGTTCGCCAGGGCGACCGTGTGATCCTCTATGGGGACGGTTGGCAGGCCGTCGATTTCTCCGATCCCACGGCGCCGGTGGCCGCGTCCCCCGTCATGGACGTCACCGTCTCCGGGATGCACTGGTCGGGCGACCTTCTCTACGTCAACACCGGAACGTCGGTCCACCTGTATGACGTCGTCGATATCGCCGTACCGCAATGGGTGGGGCAGTCCACGTATCAGCGTGCGCCCTACACCTCCCCGTGCGGTCTCGACGGCTACGTGATGTCTGCCGAACATGCCCTGCTGCCCGACTGCGACGACGTGGCCCCCATCGAACTCATCGAGCCCGAGGACCCCGCCACGGTCCCCGCAGCCGTGACCCTGGCGCCGGTGGCGCCGAATCCCTTCAATCCATCGACCACCGTGGCTTTCGAGTTGCGCCACACCGAACACGTCGAACTCGTCGTCCACGACCTCCGTGGCCGCCGACTCGCCATTCTTCTCGACCAGCAGTGCCCCCCGGGGGGGCATCGTGTGCAGTGGCTCGGTCGCGACGATCGAGGTCGCGAATTGCCGTCGGGCACCTACCTCGTGCAGCTGCGGACCGAGTCCGCGGTGCGCTCCACCAAGGCGGTGCTGGTGCGTTGATTCCCGGGCCGATGGGTGGCCGCCGCCACCGATCGCCCACTACTTGTCCAGACCATGGACCGCTCCACCTGGCAACAGATCAGCGACCTCTTCGAGGCCGCCCTCGACAAGCCGGCCGACGAACGCACGGCCTTCCTCGACGAGGCCTGCGCCGGCCGCGCCGACCTGCGCCAGGAAGTCGCCGCCCTCCTCGCCGCCCACGACGAATCCGACGACGAAGACCTCGCAAGCCCCGCCGGCGTCCTCACCCCGGAAGCTCCCCTCACCGGCCTCCACCTCGGCCCCTACGAACTCCACGAGCCCATCGGCCACGGCGGCATGAGCGATGTCTACCGCGCCACCCGCGCCGACGACCAGTACCGCCGCGAGGTCGCCGTCAAGCTGGTCAAACCCGGCCTGCGTATGGAGAACGTCGAGCAGCGTTTCCGCATGGAGCGCCAGATCCTCGCCCGGCTCGACCACCCCAACATCGCCACGCTCCTCGACGGCGGTGTCACCGACGACGGTCGGCCCTACCTGGTCATGCCCTATGTCGACGGCCGCCCCATCACCGAGCACGCCGACCACGCGAAGCTGAACGTCGACCAGCGGCTCGCCCTCATACGCACCGTCTGCCAGGCCGTCCAGTTCGCCCACGCCAACCTCGTGGTGCACCGCGACCTCAAGCCCTCCAACATCCTGGTGACCGACGCGGGCGAGGTCCGCCTGCTCGACTTCGGCATCGCCAAGCTCCTCGACCCCGGCAGCCTCGACGTCACCGTGGCCCACACCGGCGATGCCCGGCTCCTGACGCCCGACTACGCCGCGCCCGAGCAGGTCAAGGGCGCGGCCATCACCACCGCCACCGACGTGCACGCCCTCGGCGTCCTGCTCTTCGAATTGCTGACCGGCCGGCGCCCCTACCGCGGCACGACCTCGCTGGAGCTGCAGAAGGCGGTGTGCGAGCAGGAGGCCCCGCGCCCCAGCATCGTGAGCGCCCAGCCCCTGGGCGGCGACCTCGACGCCATCGTGATGATGGCCCTGCGCAAGGAGCCGCAGCGGCGCTACTCTTCGGCCGGCCAGCTCGGCGACGATCTGGGCCGTGTGCTCGCCGGGCGCCCCGTGGTGGCCCGGCC
Organism: bacterium; assembly: GCA_003353795.1. Classification (GTDB taxonomy): domain Bacteria; phylum Krumholzibacteriota; class Krumholzibacteriia; order LZORAL124-64-63; family LZORAL124-64-63; genus Glo-17. Next base: position 12,360 of record PIVY01000133.1, on the reverse strand, counting down.
CGATACCGTGGGCTATCGCGTGCGCAAGTTCGTGTCGCGCAATCGTCTGGCCGTGGTCTCGGCAGCGGCCGTCGGCGTGCTGCTGGTGAGCGCAACGCTCTTCTCCGCCCGCCAGTCCCAGCAGCGCGCCGCGGCCCTCGCGGTGGCCGAGGCCGAGCGCGACAAGGCCGAGCAGCTCAGCGAATTTCTCATCGACATCTTCCGCGAATCCGAGCCCAGCGGCGGCGAGGACGTGACCGCCCGCCAACTCCTGGACGCCGGCGCCCGCCGCCTCGAGTACTCGCTCGACACCCAACCCTTGCTGCAGGCCGACATGGCCGACGCCATCGGCGAGGCCTACGGCGCCCTGGGCCTCTACGACCAGGCCGACTCCCTCTTCGCCACCTCCCTGTCCCGGCGCAGCACCCTGTTGCCGCCCGGCCATCCGGATCTGGCGACCTCGCTGACTCGCCGCGGCGAACTCCGCGCCGCCCAGGGCCGCCTTCCCGAGGCCCTGGCCGCCCTCGACTCGGCCCTGGCCATGCTCGCCGACAACCCCGACGTGGACGCCAACCAGCTCGCCGATCTGCTCGAGGGCAAGGTCAGCGTCCACCTCCAACGAGGCGAGTACGACATCGCCCTCCGCTACCTCGACCAGGCCCGGGCGGTCCTCGAGGCCGCCCCCGACGAACACCTGCTCACCCTCATCGCCGTGTGGCGCGGCTACGGTCGCCTGGCCACCCTCGAGGGACGCCACGAGGACGCCCTCGCCCACCACCGGCACACCCTCGCCCTCTGGCCCGATTCGCTGATCCACGTCCACCCGCGATACTACGACCTCCTCGAGAGCACCGCCAACGCCATGAGCAACAACGGTCAGCGCGACTCGGCGGTGGTCATGCATCGCGAGACCCTTACCGGCCGCGAGCGCATGTACGGTCCCGATCATCCCACCGTGGCCTACAGCCTACACAACCTGGGGCGGTCGCTGGGAAAACTGGGTCGTTACGAGGAGGCGGTGCCCGCCTACGAACGTGCGGTGGCGATCAGGGAGAACACCCACGGCCCCGACCATCCCACGGTGGCCCACGCGCTGGAGAGTCTGGCCATCGCCTCGGCCATGAACGGCGACCTCGCCGGCGCCGAGCCACAGTTCCGCCGCACGCTCGCCATCTACGAGACGGCACTCGGCCCGGAGCACCCCGAGACCGTGGAGACCATCACCAATCTGGCGTACCTCTGCAACGTCATGAACCTTGTCGACGAGACCCTGGACTGGCTTGAACTCGCCGTCGATCGCGGCTGGAACAATCTGACCCAGCTGCGCGAGGGGCCCTACGCCGGTCTGGCCGGCAACGATCGCTTCGATGCGCTCGTGGCGCGGGTGGAGGCGGCGCCGACCGAGTGAAGCGATTCGGGCCTTGTGGTCCACGGGACCGGTCGGGCATCATCCGATCTCCGCGATCCGTTTCGCACCCTACATCCGGGCAGGTTCCTCGCATGACCGCCAGCCGTCGCTGCGCCCTCCTCGTCGTTCTCCTTGCCCTGGCCGCCACGGCCTTCGCCGCCGATCCCCGCGTCTACCGCGACACCGTCCGCCCCCACTGGGACGAGGCCGGCGACCGCTTCTGGTACCGCGTCGATCTGGCCGACGGCGTCGTGGAGTTCGTACTCGTGGACGCCGTGGCGGGAGACCGTGCTCCGGCATTCGACCATGCTCGCGTGGCAAACGCCATGTCGCGGGAGCTCGACGCGCCCATCGACGCGGAGCGTCTGCCCGTCGAGTTGCTGCGCTTCGGCGCCGAACCCGGAACCCTCGACCTCCTCGGCGCGGAGGCCAGCTGGACCCTCGACCTGGCCACGCATTCACTCACGCGACTCGACGCGGCCGCCGGCGCTGAAGGACTCTCCTTCGACCGCGTTGTCCGACCGTCCACACGCACCGGCAACGACACCCACATCACCTTCGTCAACCGGCTCGATCACGAGATCGCCCTGTGGTGGATCGACGGTTCCGGCGGGCGCCACGACTACGGTCGACTGGGTCCGGGCGAGCGCAAGCGTCAGCACACCTTCGCCGGTCATCGCTGGCTGGTGACCGATCCGGCCGGCGCGGTCGTGGCCGTGTTCGTCGCGCCCGACGAGGAGGACCTGGCGGTGATCGACGATCGCGAGCCCACGATCGCCGCGCCGGACGCCGACGCGCCGCCCGCGCCGACCGGAGCCGCGGTGCCCTCGCCCGACGGTCAGCGCGCCGTGTTCGTCCGCGACCATAATCTCTGGCTTCGAGACCTGGCCACCGGTGCCGAGACGCCGCTGAGCTTCGACGGCGCCGCCGGAGATTCCTACCGCAAGGACGGACAGCGTATGCGGCTCGTGGAGATGGACTACGAGGCCGCCGCGCCGGCCGACAGCGTGCCCGACGTCGTCTGGTCCCCGGACAGCCGCCGCGTCCTGGCCATGAAGACCCGCGCCGTCACCGAACGCACGGTCTACATGGTGGCCTCGTCGCCCGACGACCAGCTCCAGCCCCGGCTCGAATCCTACCCCTACCTCAAGCCCGGCGACGACCTTCCGGTGGGTCTTCCGCACCTCTTCGACGTCGAGCGCGGCGTCGAGCTGCCTCTCGACCGATCGCTCTTCCCGGATCCCTGGAGTATCGACAACATCCACTGGACCCCCGCCGGCGACCGCGTCTTCTTCCTCTACAACCAGCGCGGCCATCAGGTCATGCGAGTGGTCGGTATCGACGCCGAGAGCGGCGCCACTCATGCCGTGGTCGACGAGGCCTGCGAGACCTTCTTCGACTACTCCAGCAAGACCTACCTTTACCATCTCGATCAGACCGACGAGCTCATCTGGATGTCCGAAAGAAACGGCTGGAACCACCTCTACCTCTACGACCGCAAGAAGGGCAAGGACCGCAAACAGATCACCCGCGGCGAGTGGGTGGTGCACGGCGTGGAGCGCGTGGACGACGAATCGGGCCGGATCTGGCTGCGCGCCGGGGGGCTGGTCGACGGACAGGATCCCTACTACGTGCACCACTTTCGCGTCGATCTCGACGGCAAGAATCTCACCGTGCTCACCGACGGCGACGGCACCCATCGCCTCCAGTGGTCGCCCGACCGCCGCTTCTTCATCGACCAGTGGTCTCGCGTCGATCATCCCCCGGTGCACGTGCTGCGCCACGCCGAGGACGGCGCTCTGGCATGCGAGCTGGAAACGGCCGACGCTGCGGAGATCTTCGCTACCGGCCGCCGCTTCCCCGAACGCTTCACGGCGCCCGGCCGCGACGGCGAGACGCCCATCTACGGCATCATCCACCGTCCGGTCGACTGGTCGCCCGACGGATCATACCCGGTCGTCGAACTCATCTACGCCGGCCCTCACGGACAGCACGTCCCCAAGGCGTTCCGCGGCAACTACCGTCTGCAAACCTTGGCCGACCGCGGCTTCGTGGTGGTGCAGATCGACGGCATGGGCACCAACTGGCGCAGCAAGACCTTCCACGACGTGTGCTGGCGGAACCTCGTGGACGCCGGCTTCCCCGATCGCATCGCCTGGATCCAGGCTGCCGCCGCCCACGATCCTACCCTCGACATCACCCGCGTGGGCATCTACGGCGGCTCGGCCGGCGGTCAGAACGCCCTGGCGGCGCTGCTCACTCAGGGCGACTTCTACAAGGCCGCCATGGCTGACTGCGGCTGCCACGACAACCGCATGGACAAGATCTGGTGGAACGAGCAGTGGCTCGGCTATCCGGTGGGACCGCAGTACGCGGTGAGCAGCAACGTGGAACTGGCCGCCAATCTCGAGGGCGCGTTGCTGCTCGTCGTGGGCGAACTCGACCGCAACGTGGACCCGGCCTCGACCATGCAGGTGGTGGACGCGCTCATCGCCGCGGACAAGGATTTCGATCTCCTGGTCATGCCCGGCGTGGGGCACGGGGCGGCCGGGACGCCGTACGGGCGCCGGCGGACCGAGGAGTTCTTCGTGAGAGAGCTGCTGCGGTAAGCCTTTGTCCGGGAACGAGTAGGAACCCTCGCTGCCGGCGACGGGCCTACGCGGAACGTGCGCGAACGCCGTAATGATTCATCCATCTACCGACCGTGGCCGGCATCCGTTAGAATTCAGATGCAATTCCCCCTGTATGCGTCCCACCTCCCGCCGAGCACCCGCTCACGGGGAATGCCAACCCACCCAGCGACCCATGACACGAGCGATTGGAGCGGATCATGCATCGCCCTCGCCTCATCGTTTTGGTCGCGCTCCTGGCACTGCTCCTCTTGCCGAACCTCCTCGTGGCCATGCCGGCGCGACCCGAATCCGTCCAGACCACCCAGCCCGACGGCACCGAGATCACCGTCCGCCTCTTCGGCGACTGGTGGTACCACTTCTACGAGTCCGGCGATGGTCACGCCATCGTTCAGGACTCCGACCAGTGGTGGGTCTACGCCGACCTCGACCTCGGCGGCCGCTTCCAGCCGTCCACCCTCCGGGTCGGCAAGGACGATCCCGGCGAGGCCGCGTTCCTCGCCGCCGTCGGTCCCCACCTTCGCGAGGCGCCCGACATCCAGAACGCATCGCGCGAGCAGTTCTTCGGCAAGACCCTGCCGGGCATCCTCGACTACGCCAGCGAACTGGAGCCCAACAACCGTCTCATCGTGAACGTGCCGGTGGTGCTCACCCAGTACACCGACTTCTTCGCCAGCCAGACCGCGCAGTCGTTCGATGACATGATGAACCTGAGCGGCTACAACGGAACCGGCAGCTTCGACGACTACTACACCGAGATCTCCTACGGAAACCTCACCGTCTCGGCCACGATCTGGGGCTGGTACACCGCGCCCCAGAATCGGAACTACTACCGCCACGGCACCGGCACCATCGTCGAGATCAACAAGGCCCGTGAGCTGGTGCGCAACGCCGTCGACCAGGCCGAATTCACCGGCGGCGCCGCCTGGGGCCCCTTCGACAACGACTCCGACGGCAATGTCGACGTGGTCTTCATCGTGCACCAGGGGCCCGGTGCCGAGTGCGGCAACGTCAACTTCATCTGGTCGCACCACTGGTATCTGAACGCGGCCGGATCCAACTACTCGGTCACCTACGATAGCAAGCTCATCGACCGCTACATCATCATGCCCGAGATCTCCTGCGCCGCCGCGCACATCGAGATCGGCGTGTTCTGCCACGAGTTCGGCCACGCCCTCGGCCTGCCCGACCTCTACGACATCGACGGCTCCAGCGAGGGCATCGGCAACTGGGCCCTCATGGCCGGCGGTGGCTGGGGCGGCGACGGTACGCACCCCGAGACGCCCAGCCACATGTGCGCCTGGTCCAAGATCGAGCAGGGCTGGATCACGCCCACGGTGGTGCCGGTGGATCAGACGGCCGTCAACATCGCTCAGGTCGAGACCAACGCCCAGGTCTACAAGCTGTGGACCATGGGCCTGCCGGCCAACGAGTACTTCCTGGTTGAGAACCGTCAGCAGACCGGCTTCGACCAGTATCTCTACACCGGCGGCCTGGCGATCTGGCACATCGACGAGAACCAGCGCGCCACCGACAACACCGACAACACCAATGAGAACCACAAGCTGGTGGACCTGGAGGCTGCCGACGGCGCCAACGACATGGACAACAACGTCAACCGCGGCGACGCGGGCGACCTCTATCCCGGCAGCACCATCAACCGCTTCTTCAACGACACCACCAACCCCGACAGCAAGGACTACGCCGGGGGCATGACCTACGTCTGCGTGGACAACGTGAGCAACTCGGCGTCCACCATGACCGCCGACTTCTGCGTGGAGATCGGCACGCCACCCGACCTGGTGATTCGCGACTGCGCCGCCGACGTGGGCAACGAACCCGACGCCGCCTGCGCGGGCAACTGGGTGCAGAGCCTCGACATCTGGATCGATAACAACGACGACGGCACCATCGACGCGCCCATCAAGGGCGTGGTCAACCACCTCTACATTCGCGCCTGGAACATCGGCGGGCCCGACGTCAACGCCAACATCAAGTGCTGGTACGTGAATCCGTCGCTGGGCCTCAACTTCGGCCTCGGCAGCCCCGGCACCCAGATCCAGGACGCGGTCACCTTCCAGACCCAGCTCGCGGTGCCGGCCATCGGCACCATCAACCCGTCGCCCGGCGGCACCGGTCATCGCGCCTACTTCAACTGGCTCATCCCCAACCCGCCGCCCAACATCGACCACTACTGCATCGGTTGCGTCATCGAGAGCGCGGCCGATCCGCAGACCAGCGCGGTGCCGTTGCAGGAGAACAACCTCGGCCAGATCAACTACTGGGCCCTGGCCCTCAAGGCCGGCACGACGCCGGTCAGTCCCGCAGTACCGGATTCCACGATGACCGTCTTCCGTGAGGAGATCAACGTGGTGAATCCGGGGCAGGAGCCGGGCGAGTTCCTGGTGGTCGTCGAGGGCCTGGGCGCCGACTACTTCGTCGAGCCTGCGGGCGAGATCCAGCTCTTCCTCAACGAGGGCGAACAAGAGACCGTGCGCTTCGACATCGTCAAGGTGAACTCCCAGCACATGGATCAGGCGCACGTGCAGTTCCTGCTCTACCGCCTGCCCCAGTTCGAACTGGTGGGCGGACTGATCCACGACCTCTACATCGACAGCTACGGACCCGTCGAGCCCCTCGAGTGGACCGTGGAGTACTTCCGGCCCCAGGGCGACAACTACCCGCGGCCGTCGCCCAAGTACGAACTCACCTGGTTCCCGCCGCAGTCAGACCAGGCGGGCATGCCGGAGATGGTGCGCTACTACGAGATCCACGCCGCCCGCGATCCCGGTCACCTCGAGGCGCTCGGCGACTCGACCATGGTGGCCATGACCGGAGCGGACGACGATCTGCAGAAGGAGGGATTCCAGTACCACTTCTTCGCCATGGACGACGAGGACATGTACTTCACCATGCGAGCGGTGGACCTGGCGGACAACATGGGCGAGGCGGCGCCCATCCTCACGGCGGTCCTCATGGATGCGCCGGACGATACGCCGCCGGCCGCCGGATTGATGGCCAACGCGCCCAACCCATTCAATCCGGCGACTACCATCTGGTTCGGTGTCGACCGCGCGGGGCTGGTGACCGTGGCGGTCCACGATCTGACCGGTCGCCGGGTGGCGGTGCTCGCGAGCACGGTCTTCCAGCCGGGCATCCACCAGGTCCGCTGGAGCGGAAAGGACGAAACGGGTCGGGCCGTGGCGTCGGGAACCTACGTGGTCACCATGCAGTCGGCAGCTGGCGTGGAGTCGCGTAAGATATCCTTGATCAAGTAGTTAGCTGACCGGACCAAGACCGCCAAACGCCCGCCGCGGCCCCGAGCCGCGGCGGGCGTGGTCTTGGCTCGAGCGCGGGGTATCCAGATCTTGGGCATGGCGATGGCCATTTTGAGCTATCATATCGCCGTGCGATCAACCGGGATGGGCCAGTGAATGGCCTGTCCCCCCGAAACCGCCCCGGAGGTCCATCCATGATCTTGTTCAAGCGCTTCTTGCCACTCGCCCTGCTGGCCATGGTTGCTCTCGTCGGCTGCTCGAGCGACGATGCCGTCACCGATCCCGGCGCCGGCGAACTCTCGGACACCAGCCTCGTCCGCGGCGAGATCGGCGCCGCCAGCGACTTCGAGTTCATGAGCGCGCCGGCCAGCGACCGCCCCGGCATGCGCCCCGGCCCCTTCCTGATCCGCGGCAGCAATCTTCACTACGACGCCGACCTCGGCGCTCTCGTGGTCGACCTCACGGTCACCAACGCCGGCGACCGCACCTTCCCCGAGCCGGCCAGCCTCACCTTCGTGTCGCTCTCGCCGGACACGGTCACGGTCCTCAATGCCGACAACGGCGAGACCGGACCCGGCGCCATGTTCGCCTGCGAGTTCGAGAACGACGACGCCCAGTGGACGCCGGGAGAGCAGAGCCTGCCCTTCACCGTGCAGTTCGGCGTGGCCGAGGGCGTGTCCATCGGCTTCGTGGCCCGCGTGGACGTGGGCATGATTCCCGGCGGCGGCACCCTCGGCGGTGTGATCTGGCACGACCTGAACGAGGACGGCGTCATCGACGCCGACGAGGCTGGCCTACCCGACGTGGGCGTCATCCTCTCCGGCGCCGACGATCTCCACCACATGGCCATGAGCGGCCCTGACGGTACCTACCGCTTCGACGGTCTGCCCCCCGGCTACTACACCGTCACCCGCATGCTGCGCGACGACCTTCGCTCCACCACCCCGCGGCAGATCCAGGTCCTCCTGGTGGAGGATGCCGACGGTGAGGTCTCCGACTTCATCGGCGCCAACTACGGTTGCCTGGTGGTCGACGCGCCTCCGAGCGGCGGCATCGAGGTGGGCGACTGCCTGGACGTGAAGGGCGACTTCACCCGCGATCCCTTGCGGCTGCAGACCGACCACTACTGCTTCTGCGACGAGCATGACGATCACGACCACGAGTGCTGGGACCGGATCGAAGGCCCTGTGACCGGCGTCGACCTCGAGAACCGCACGGTCGAGGTGATGGGCGCCGCCGTCCACCTGACCGAGGACAGCCGCATCGACATCGACCTCGAGGAACTCGAGCCCGGCGACCGCGTGAAGGTCTACGGGGAAGTGGTCGCGGGTGACGAGGGCGACATGATGATCGCCTGCCGGATCCGCTCGACCAACGGCCGCTGGGACAAGGTGCGTGGCCACGTGCAGCGCGTCGGAACCAACGACGATGGTCATCTCGTCGCCATGGTCGCGGGCGTGGTGCTCGATCTCACCGAGGCCACGGATTGCGACGATGATGACGACGATGATGACGATGACGATGACGATGATGATTGATTGACGTCCCGTACGTCGGGAGTCATGACCGCCCCGTTTCCGTCAGGAAGCGGGGCGGTTCCGTTTCACGGCCTTCGACCAAACAGCACGACCAGGCCCGCCTGCCCGCCGACGATGAACCCCGATCCCTCGCCGCTGTCCTCCGAGAGTAGCTTCGCGGCCACGTGCACGCTCAGATCCAGACCGAAGTTGCTCCTGCCGAACGGGACCAGGACGCCGCCCTGTGCGGCCAGCAACAGTCGGCCCTCGTTGGCGGATCCCGAGATTCCACCTTCTTCGACCCTGGCGACGTGGTCGCCGTACCCCAGCCCTAGCTCGAGGTAGGCCCGCAGCAGGTCCTTCTCGGTGGCCCCGCTCAAGAAGCCGATCGAGACGAGGTACTGCCGGATGTCGACGGTGGTGTCGAGCACGGCGAGGACGGATCCGTCGTACTCGTCGGCGACCGCGATCTGGTCGTCGAACACGTTCTGGGTGCGATAGCAGAGCTTGAGGTAGTTCCGTGGCCCGAGGGCGATGCGGAGGTCGGCGTAGTACAGCTTGCCGGACTCGAACCCCGTGTAGAAATCGCCGGAGGTCTGTCCGTGGCCCACGCCGCCGCCGAGCGCGACGGTGAATGGTTTCGGGGCCGGCCGTCGGGTCAGGCCGACCGCCGGTGGCGGTGGCTCGTCGGCGGCAGTCTCGACGCCGGGCGCCGGAGGCTCCACGCCCGGGATCACGAGGTGCGTGACGTCGCGGCCGGCGGCGTCGCGGATCGACGCCACGGACGCCACCGGCAATACCAGGGTCTCGCCGTCGACGCGAGTGATGCGAACCCGATCGCCGTCTTCGAGCAAGGTGACGGTGACGTGTCGATGAATCCAGCCGTCATCCTGAAACAGGGTGGCGTCGCTGAGCGACGGTTGCGTCGCGGCGAATGCAAGGGAGGACAAGATCGTGAGCAAGACGATGGTCAGGGCGAGTCTGGACAGCATGGGGCATGCCTCCGGCGAAGAGAACCGGCGATCCGGACCCTTGATGATACGGAATGGTCAACGGGATTTCCACACCGCCCCGGTCGCCGGCACTAGTTGCCGTTGGTGCGCGTGAAGAGCAATGCGTCCTTGCCCCAACCGGTCATGGTGTAGCCGATGACGGCGCCGGCATGAACCTGGCCCACGATCCCCACCTGTCCGGGTGTGGTGGCCGCGGCGCCGAACTGCGGCTCGGTGGGCGTATTGGTGAAGGCGTTCTCCACCAGGATGCCACCCGGGAACAGCGGGATCAGATCCGCGGCCTGGTCCGAGTACAGCCCCTCGTTGGACACGGCGAAATCCTCCGCGGCCATCTGCACCGCGTGGGCCGCCTCCATGACGGCGGCCTCCTTGGCCCGCGCCTGCATGGCCACGTAGTTGGGAATGGCGATGGCGGCCAGGATCCCGATGATCACCACGACCAGCATGAGTTCGATGAGCGAGAATCCGTCGTGATGGCGCATGAGTTCACCTCATGAGAGCGGAAGACGACCCTGCCGAAATTGATATCGGCCCCCGAATCCGGCCATTGAGAGGCGAATTAGCAACGCCGTTGCGCCCGCCGGCTCACCACCCGATTCCGGGAGCTGTTTGGCCGATCCCGTTCGAAGCGTCTAGACTGGTTGAACATATTCCCCTCCATGATGATCGCCCGGGAGCCGCGCATGTCCGACCAGGATTTCCCCACCCAGCCTGCGACACCGGCCGGAGACGGCGACAGTCCCGGTGGCCACGCCACCTTTCCGCACCTCGAGCCCGGCGACAGCATCGGTCCCTACAAGCTTCTGCAGCGGCTGGGCGAGGGCGGCATGGGCGTGGTCTGGTTGGCTGAGCAGACCGAGCCTATTCGCCGCCGCGTGGCATTGAAGATCATCAAGCAGGGCATGGACACGCGGCAGGTGGTGGCGCGCTTCGAGACTGAGCGCCAGGTGCTTGCCCGGCTCGACCATCCCAACATCGCCCGCGTTCATGACGCGGGGGCCACCGATCGCGGTCGGCCCTACTTCGTCATGGAGTACGTGCCCGGCATGCCGATCACCGAATTCTGCGACCAGCACAAGCTCACCACCGGCGAGCGCGTCGCCCTGTTCCTCGATGTCTGCGAGGGCGTGCAGCACGCTCACCGCAACGCCATCATCCACCGTGATCTCAAGCCTCATAACGTGCTGGTCGCCATCAGTGACGGTCGCCCCACTCCCAAGATCATCGACTTCGGCGTGGCCAAGGCCACCAACCAGGCGCTCACCGAGAGAGCCGTGTTCACCGAACTCGGGCAGCTCATCGGCACCCCCGAGTACATGAGCCCCGAGCAGGCCGAGATGGCCGGCCTCGACATCGACACGCGCACCGACATCTACTCCCTGGGCGTGCTGCTCTACGAGCTGCTCACCGGCAAGCTGCCCTTCGAGTCGCGCGAGTTGCGCCAGCACGGCGTCGACGAGATCCGGCGCCGCATCCGCGAGGACGATCCGCCCCTGCCCAGCGCGCGCGTGAGCACCCTGGGCAGCGAGACCATCGTGCTCGCCGCCAATCACCGCACCAGCCCCAACAAGCTGGTGAGCGAGCTGCGCGGCGATCTCGACTGGATCACCATGAAGGCCCTGGAGAAGGACCGCACCAGGCGCTACGGCTCGCCGACCGAACTGGCCGAGGACCTGCGCCGGCACCTCAAGGACGAGCCGGTGCTGGCCAGTCCGCCCAGCGTGCTCTATCGCACCCGCAAATTCGTGCGTCGGCACACCCTGGGCGTGACCTTCGCCACCGTGACCGCACTGCTGGTGATCTCCCTGGCCGCCATCATGACGGTGCAGGCCGGGCGCATCGCCCGTGAGCGCGATCGGGCCAATCAGGAGGCTGCCACCTCGCACCAGGTGTCGGAGTTCCTCGTGGGCCTCTTCCGTGTCTCCGATCCCGGCGAGTCGCGAGGCAACACGGTGACCGCCCGCGAGATCCTCGATTCCGGCGCCGAACGGGTGCGGAGCGACCTGGCCGACCAGCCCGCCACCCAGGCCACCATGATGCGCACCATGGGGCGGGTCTACACAGAGCTGGGTCTCTTCGAGGAGTCGGGTTCGCTTCTGCGCGAGACCGTGAACCTGTCCGAGTCCGACCCCTCCATCGACCGCCTGGAGCTGGCCACCGGCCTCTACGAACTGGCCAAGCTCTACACCTGGATCGACCGCAACGCCGAGGCCGAGGCCCTGGCTCGGCGCTGTATCGCCATTCGTGAGGAGCGGCTTGGTGTCGATCATCCCCTGGTGGCCGACGGCCTCAACGCCCTCGGCAACGCGCTGACCCAGCAGGATCGTCTCGACGAGGCGGCGGCGGCGCATGAACGCGCTCTGGCGATCCGCGAGCAGGCGTACGGAGTCGACAGCGAGGAGGTGGCGCCGTCGGTCCACAACCTGGCCAGTGTCTACTTCTTCGAGGACGATCTCGCCGCCGCGGAACGTTTGTACCGGCGGTCGTCCGACCTCGACCTGAAGCACGGCGGGCGCGAGAACCACGGCTACGCCA
>PIVY01000132.1 GCA_003353795.1 bacterium | reverse complement strand
CTGCAGCACCTCGACGTCGTGCACCCAGTAGTCGTAGAGCGTGGGGATCATCACCTTGGGCGACAGGTCGGTGAGGTCGCGATTGGTGACCAGGTATTCCAGCGACTCGTCGTCGAACCGCAGGCCGGCATCACGGGCGCGTTCCTTGCAACCTTCCATGATGGCCTTGGCGTGCTGGTCGATGAGCTGCATCTCGTTCCTTCAGAAGACCAACGAACCTTACTCGCTGATCAGGGTGCGGATGCCCTCGATGAGCCGGGCCTCGTCGGCGCCGTCGGGCATCACGTCCATGCGGATCTTGTCCTTGCGCGACTCCAGGAGTCCCGACCCCTTCAGGTACTTCTCGACCTCCGATTCGCGGCGCGCGCCCCAGCCGCTCTCGGTGATGGACACGCCCAGTCGGGCGGAATAGTTCAGCGCCTTCTCGATCTCCGGCACGGTCTCCTTGCCTTCGGTGTCCCAGTCGTCGCCGTCGGTGCCGTAGAAGACGTAGATGTTGTAGTCCTGGGCCAGGTTCTCCGTGGCCACGATCTCGTTCAGGAGCCGGAACGCCGAGGCCACCTTGGTACCGCCGGCCACGCGGCTGTTGTAGTAGGTGTAGAAGTCTTCCACTTCCTTGGCGTCGGTGTCGTGAAGGATGAAGCGCGACTCCACCTGCCCCGAGTACTGATAGAGGATCCAGCTGTAGATGAGCACGTGCTGGCTGACGACCAGTTCGGTGGGCTTGCCGCCCATGGACCCGGAATAATCGCGCAGGAAGAAGACCACGGCCTGCGACTCGAAGTCGCGTTCCCGCGAGAGCACCCGGTAGACCTTGTCTCGCGGCGCGATGAGGAAATCGGTGGGGTCGGGGGTCTTGCCGCCCTCGACGCGGCCGAGACCGATGTTGGTCTCCACGATCTGGCGCAGGGTGGCCTTCTTGTCCAGGAGCTGGCCGAAGCCGCGATGGCGATCGGTGAGGTCGTAGGTGTAGCGGGTGAGCGATCGCTTCTTGCCCTTGTCCTGGAGGTTGGGCAGGTGGAATTGCTCGGTGAGGATGCGGCCCAGATCGTAGGCGTTGCTCTCCATCTCGTGGGGGCCGCCCTCGCCCTGGCCGGGACCGGAACCGTCGCCCTCGCCTTCCTCGGGCCGCACGGGCTGCTCGCCGATGACCTCGCCTTCCTCGCCGTCGCCCGAGCCGCCCTGGCCGCCGCCGCCCTCGTCCTGGTCGGCGAACCGCGGGTCGTGGACCAGTTTCTCCTCGGTGGTCGTCGGCACCACGACCACCTTGTTCTGACCGCCGCGGCCGGGCTTCACGAGCCGGCCGATGCGGATCTTGCGCGGGAAGCCGTCTTCCTCGCGGCGCTCGTCGCGTTCCATGAGGTCGTCGAGGGAGCCCATGAGCGCCGTGGCGTGCGGACGCGGCGGCGCCATGGCCTGGATCCACGCGAGATCGGCAAAGGCGTAGAGGCAGGTGGGCACACGGCGCAGGATGTCGACGCCCGGGGTGAACTCGGGGTCGGCCGGCGCCTCGGGCACCGAGTGATCGCCGCCGGTGGCGAGCTCGCGCCGCTGGCGCTCGTCTCGCTCGTGCCGCTCGTCGCTCATGATCAGGTCTCGTCTTCCTGGGTGCAGAAGTACTCGATGGTCTTCTGCGCGCAGGTCCGGCAGTACTTGAGCTTGCCCAGCATGGTGTCGATCATGCGGTCGTAGAGCTTCTGGTTCTCCTCGTTGGTGCGGTTGGCCAGGGCGCCGATGAGGCTGCCGGCGCCGGCGATGTCGCTCTTCAGGCGCACGTCGGTGACGGCCTTGACCAGCTCGAGGTTGTCCATGAAGTCGTAGTTGGGATCGACGCCGATCTTCTGGCCGTAGATCTTGCGGATCGACGTGCGGAAGCTCTCGCGCTGCTCGTCGGTCTTGAGTTGCAGGCGCTCCTCGATGCTCTTGATGAAGCGCTCGTCCACCTTGAGGGCGCGCAGCTCGCCGGTCTGCGGATCCTTGTACTTCCACATCTTGTCCGGCCCGAGGTGCTCCGCGTCGATGCCGATGATCATGTTGACGTAGTTCATGACGTCCTTGCGGATGGCCTGGGGCTCGTCCATGTAGGCGTTGAACATCTCGGTCATGATCCGCTCGCGGTAGAGACCCTTGGCGGTCTTGAGGTCCTCGAGGTACTTGGCGCGGTCGTTGTTGTCGTGCACGTAGTCGAGGATCACCCGCTCCATGGTGCCGAAGACGTCGTGGGCGAACATGCACTCGCCCTCGTTGGTCTCCGAGCTCTCCACCAGCAGCTGGACGGCGCGGCCCAGGTTGCGCTGGCCCAGGCCCTTCTGTCCGAAGCGGTTCGTGATGTCGGTGTCCTGGCTCAGCGTGTCGATGACCTCGGCCAGGGTCTTGATGGACTTCTCACCGGCGATCTCGCCTGCCGCCAGCTTCATGGTCTCGATGGGGGTGAGCTTCTCGGTGCGCGGCAGCCGCGAGAGGATCGCGGTCACCGACGACGCGTAGTTCAGGTTCGGATCCTGGTGCAGCTTCTCGCGCATCAACGTGGTCTTGGTCTCGCTGCCGATGGCGTACTGGGTGAGCTGCTCCTGGAGCAGGTAGTTGGTGTTGTGCGAGATGTAGCTGATGCGGCAGCGGTCCACGATGGGCGCCTCTTCCTTCTCGGCCAGGAAGCGGTTGAACTCGCTGTTGTTGCTGGTGGCGATGATGAGGGTGTCGATGGGCCACTTGTAGCCATCGATCTCGATGGTGCGGTTCTGGATCACGCCCAGGTAGACCTGCACGAGGTCCTTCTTGTTCTTGAACATCTCGTCGGAGAAGTGGATGCCGCCGCCGGCGACGCGCGCCAGGGCCCCGCGCCGCAGATCGAAGCGGAAGGGGTTGTTGGTGTCGGTGATGTGCAGCAGGCGCTGAATCGATTCCTCACCGAGGAGGTCCACCGCGCTGGAGGTGATCTTGTCCTTGGCGGGGTACTTGCCGGTGACCGTGCCCAGGCTCTCGGTCAGCGGTACCGGCACGATCTGGATGTGCTCGAGCATCTGTTCGAGGTTGCCGTCGCAGTGCTCGCGAAGATCGTTCCAGATGTAGCCGCTGCAGGCGCCGAGGGGGCGGTAGTTCTCCATCAGCGACGCGATTAGTTCGTCGCTGAAGCCATACTTGCGACCAAGGTGGGCGAGGCTCTCGTCCCTCGAGTCGTGCAGGTTCATGGCCAGGATGGCCGGGTCCTCGTAGGTCTGGCTCTCGATGGTCGTGATCTTGCCGTATGACCCGATTCCGTCCAGGCCCGTGAAGCGGAAGGTGTACTTCCGATTGCGGTCGGCAGCGAGGAACTCGCGGTACAGACGGCTGACGTACTCCACGAAGTAGGTCTTGCCGTTGCCCGGTTCGCCCACCAGAACGTAGGCCATCTCCTTGGACGATCCGCCCTCGGCAGCGTCCTTGACGTACGAGACGAAGCTGTTGATCTCGTCGTACATGCCGACGATGTGCTTCTTGCCTCGGCGGAAGATCTGGAAGTCGTATGTGGTCCGGCCGTTGGCCACCACCTTCTCGATCTCGTCCGCCAGGATCATGCGACTGATCCCCTCGAACGAGTTCTCGAAGACCCGTTCGTCGTTCTTCAGGGCCAGCAGATGGTCCTGAAGCCTTTTTTGCGCGCCGTTGGCCATGATCGCCCCCGTCCGTGGCTCGGTTCCCTGTCAGCAAACATTCGTAATGATACACCGGTGGGTACCGGAAAGTTCTTCGCAAAGGACGTGCCGGATCCAGAAGTGATGAAAACTCAAAGGAGTGAGAGATCCTGCCGGCGTCCCTGCCTTGGTTTTACAGTACGGCATTTTCACGCGGTTTGCACCGTTGTTTGCCGGCATCGTATCGAAGGCGCGGCAGGCTATTCGGGTAGCTCCGCGAGCAGACCCGGCAGGACCGCGTGGTGGTCGATGTGAGCAATGGAGTTCAGGCCGGTGCGGTCGAATCGTACCTCGCCGGCAGCGTCGATGATGACCTGGCGGGGGATGCCGGTGATCTCGTACTCCGTGGGCGCGGTCTGGCCGGGGTCCAGGAGCACCGCGAAGGTGTAGCCGCCTGCCGTGACGAAATCGCGTACCGCCTGCTCGTTCTCCGCCAGGTTCACCGCCAGGACCAGGAGCCCTGCGTCGGCATAGGTGTCTTGGAGTTCCTGGAGCAGGGGCATGCCGTCGCGGCAGGGGCCGCACCACGAGGCCCAGAAATCCAGCAGCACGACCTGCTCGCAGCGGTAGGCGGAGATGTCGTGAGTGGCGCCGGTGAGGTCGGTGAGGACCAGGTTGGGCGCGGGCGCTGCCGGCTCGGGGCAGGGAATCGCCGGGGGATCGGTCACCTTGGGCGCTTCGTCGCCGCCGCAGGCTGCGAGGAGCAGACAGGTCGTGATGATCATGGCGAGGCGGATTCGGCTCAACGTGCGACCTCGTTGCTGATTGGCGGTGACCTGCCCGACGATGGTGCCTGGTGCGCGGCGTCGCAAGGGCCGGGCCAGACGGCGCTTGACGCTGCAGACAATTGTCTGTTTTCATGTCGGCGGCGAAAGGAGCCGCCGTGGCCAGATCACAACCAGGAGATTCCCGCCGCCGGGTGCTCGCCTTCGTGCGCGAGCGCATCCTGGCCGGCGAGCCGCCCACCACCCGGGAGGTTCAGGAGCACCTGGGCTTTCGCGCCGTGCAGTCGGCCCGCCAGCATCTCGAAGCGCTGGTGGACGAGGGCAAGCTCACCAAGGAGCCGGGCCGCGCGCGCGGCTACCGGTTGCCGGTGACCGTCGGCGGGACCATCCGGCCGGTGCCCATTATCGGGCGGGTGCAGGCGGGCAGGCTCACCGAGGCGATCGAGGCGCCCGACGGTTATCTGGGTGTGGAGGGCCGCTCCGAGGACGAGACGCTCTTCGCCCTCACCGTCCGCGGCGAGAGCATGACCGGTGTGGGGATCCTGCCCGGCGACGTGGTGGTGGTGCGCCGGCAGGACCGAGCCCGCAGCGGCGCCATCGTCGTTGCGCTGGTGGAAGGAGAGGCGACGGTGAAGCGACTGCGGCTGCGCGGTCGCAACGTCGAATTCCACGCCGAGAATCCCGCCTTCGAGCCCATCATTCCGAAGACCGCGGGTGACGTGCGCATCCTGGGGCAGGTGGTGGAGGTGCGCCGGCAGCTGGCCTGACGGTCGGCCGACATGACGGAGCCCGGGCCTCGGGGCCCGGGCTCTTTCATGCGACTCGTGCATCGCGTCGCTGCGATCAGCGGTACAGGGCCTTGACCTCGCTCCAGGAGGAGTTCTGTACCCGCACGGTGCCCTGGACGGGGACCCATCGGGACTGGAGTACCTCGTTCTTGTTGGCGATGTCGCCGAAGGGGCAGGAACTCACGTTGGTGCCGCCGGGCCGGCTGACCCAGGCGGCGACGCCCATCTGCGCGTAGTTCCAGCCGGGCTCGGTCTGGAAGGTGTGGGTGATGGAGACGGTCTCGCCCGCCGCCAGGTCGAACGGATCGCCCGTCAGCGGCGGCGTCATGTGGACCTTGACGTGGTGGGGGAGGTGCGTCATGCCGTCGGACCCCTGCACGTCCTCGTCGAGGGTCGCGACCATGAAGAAGGACGCTCCGGACACGCCCTGCTCGGCCGTGATGTGAGCCGTGAAGGTGCCGAATCCGTCCTCGACGATGAGGATCTCGAGCGGTGACGGGATCGCCCGGTTCGCCTCGTAGTCGCCCTCGATGCAGTCGATGGGCCAGACATCGGCGAGGCCGTTGCCCACGATGGTCGGCCAGGCGCCGACGCCCCAGTAGTTCACCCGGTCGTCATTGAAGGTGTCGTCGTAGTCGTTCTGGATCACGCAGATCTCGGTCTCGTCGTGCGCGTTCATGAAGTCTTCCACCGCAACTGCGGCAGCGGGGCAGTAGCCTCACCACACGGCGGTGAAGTGCTCGTAGTGGACGATCCGCTCCGCGGCGAAGGCGGCGCTCCCCAGCGCCAGAATGGCGACGGTGATCATTAACGATCGTTTCATCGATGACCCTCCCAGTTTGCAGGCATTGGGCGTGTGACCGTGGCGACGGTCGCTGGATGCGGACCACGAGATCATAGCACGCGCCGGGGTTTTTGAAGGAGCATTTCCATCGCGGGGGGCTTTCGCCTCTGGGGCGAAAGTCTTCTTGAAATACAGACAAATGTCTGCTATGGTGTGCGGCACCCTCAGCACCCCCAGGAGGTGCCTCGTGTCCGACGCCGCACTGTCTCTTCTCGAATCCACATCTCATCCGGAGTTGGCCTCCGTTCTCCAGCATCCGGCGCTCACGCGCCTGAAGGCACCCGAAATCGCGCCGTCGGTCGGTTGCACCTGGTCGCTTTCCGCCCTGACCGGACGTCTCTGTGAGCTGGGCCCGGGGGCTGCCCCCGCCGTGTTGAGCGCCGCCGTGGCCCTGGTGCGTGATGCCCAGAAAACCGGCGAGCCCACGGCCTGGGTGGCCACCGGCCCAGATCTCTTCTATCCGCCCGACGTGGTGGCCGCCGGGGTCGATCTGGCCGCCCTGCCGGTGGTGCGCACCACCACTTGCGCCGCCGCCGGCCGCGCCGCCGACCTGCTGCTGCGGTCGGGAGCTTTCGGGCTGGTGGTGGTGGATCTGGGCGGTCGGGGACAGTCGAGCGTACGAGCCAACCTGGACATCCCCGTGCAGAGCCGCCTGGTGCAGCTGGCGCTCAAGCACGAGGCGGCGGTGCTCTGCCTCACCGACACGCCGGCCGGTCAATCCTCGTTGGGATCGCTGGTCTCCCTGCGCGCGGCCGCCTCGCGCCGACGGGTAGGGCCGGGGCGCTACACGTGTGAGGTCACGGCCATCAAGGACAAGCGCCACGGCCCCGGCTGGCGCTGGCAGGAGGTGTGGCGTGGACCAAGTGGACTCGAGTAAACGCGTGGAACGCATCGCCTGCGTCGACCTTCCCGCCTGGCCCCTGCAGCTCCTCGTGCGTCGTAACCCCGACTGGCGCAAGGCGCCCGCCGCGGTGGTGGCCGAGGACAGTCCGCAGGCGCCGCTCTTGTGGGTGAACGCCGCGGCGCGGCGCTGCGGCATCCTGCCAGGCCTGCGTTACGCTGCCGCGCTGTCGCTGGCCCACGACCTGCGTGCCGGCACGGTCGAGGCCAAGGAGGTCGCCACGGCCGGCGAGCGCCTGCATCGCCACCTGCTGAACTACAGCCCGCGGGTGGAGGCGGCGAGCCACGATCCCGGCGTGTTCTGGATCGACGCCCGCGGCCTCGAACGACTCAACGGCTCGCTCACCGCCTGGGCCGAGCGCCTGCAGCGTTCGCTGACGCGTGCCGGACTGGTGGCGTCGGTGGCCGTGGGTTTCACCCGCTTCGGCAGCTACGGTCTGGCCCGGGCGCGCCGTGGGGTGACCCTGGTTGCGGCGCTGCGCGACGAGCTGGCCGTGCTGCGCCGGGTGCCCCTGGCCCGCTTGCAGCTCGACCCGCGGCTGCGCGATCACCTGGCCCGACTGGGCGTGCGTACCGTGGGCGGTCTCTGCGATCTGCCGGAGGTGGGCGTGGGGGCGCGGTTCGGTCCCGAGGCCGCCGAACTGCATCGCCTGGCGCGCGGCGCGGCCTTCGCGCCCCTGCAGCCGGCACGACCGGTCGAGGTGGTGAAGGCGGTGGAGGTGCTCGACGAGCCCGAGTCCGACGCCTGGCGCCTGCTCTTCCTCGTCAAGCGCGCCCTGCATCCGCTGCTCGACGGACTGGCCGACCGGCTGCGCGCCGCCAGCTGTCTGCGCCTGGAGTTGTGGCTGGCCGACCGCGCCGGCACTCGCCTGCACGAGACCCTGCGTCCGGCGGCGCCCACCCTGGACGCGGTGCTTCTGCTGGAACTGGTGCGCCTGCGACTGGAGCATCTGGCGCTCACCGCGGGGGTGGAGCGCGTGGTCCTGACCGTGGACGACGTCGCGGCCACCGCCGAGTCGCTCGACCTCTTCGCCCGCCAGCGCCGTCGCGATCCCGAGGCTGCCGTTCGCGCCCTGGCCCGGGTGCGCGCCGAGCTGGGCGACGGGGCGGTGACCCGGGCGGAGGTGGGGCCGGCGCACCTGCCCGAGGCGAGGGCACGGTGGACGCCGTTCGTTGACTTGCCGGCGGCGTCCGGTGCGGCGTCCGGTGCGGCGGACGGTCAACCGACCCTGGTGCGCCGACTCCTGGCGCGGCCCCGGCAAGGGTCGGCCCCGCGCCGGGAGTTCGTGCGCGGCGGACCCTACCTGGTGTCGGGCGGCTGGTGGCACGGCGAGGTGCGGCGGGCCTATCTCTTCGTGGCCATGGGCGACGGCGAGCTGCGCTGGCTCTACCACGATCGGCGGCGGCAGCGGTGGGTGGTGCAGGGGCGGGTGGAATGAGCGTACCGCGCGGGAAGACCCTACTGAGCCATGCCGCACTCTGGTGCAAATCGAACTTCTCGTTCCTGGAGGGAGCCAGCACGCCGGCCGAGCTGGTGGCCACGGCGGACCAGCTGGGCCTGGCGGCCGTGGCCCTCACCGATCGCGATGGTGTCTACGGTGTCCCTGCAGCCTATCAGGCTAATCAAAAGCTGGATAACGGTCCGCGCCTGATCACCGGCAGCGAGGTCACCCTCGACGACGGTTCCACCCTCGTGCTGCTGGCCGCCGATCACGACGGCTACCGCAACCTCTGCCGCCTGATCACCGCCGGCCGCCTGCGCTGCGAGAAGGGCGAGAGCCGGGTGGGCTGGGACGAGGTGAGCGACCATGCGCAGGGGCTCATCGCGCTCTGGGGCGGCGCGCGCAGCCGGCTGGCGACGATCGGCAACGACGGCCTGCCCGCCCTGGCCGGCCAGCTCGGCGAGGCCTTCGGCGATCGTCTCTACGCCCTGCTCGCCCGCCACGCCCAGGCCGACGAACGCGCCGCCGAGGTCCGCCTGCGCCGGCGCGCCGCGCGGTTCGCGCTGCCCCTGGTAGCCGGTGTGGAGGTGCTCTATCACGATCCGGTGCGCCGCCCCCTGCAGGACGTGCTCACCTGCATCCGTCACGGCGTCACGGTGGGCGAGGCGGGTCGCCGGCTCCGCTCCAACGACGGCCACACGCTCCTGGAGTCCGCAGCGTTTAGTGCGTTATTCGCCGACCTGCCCGATGCGATAGCCCGCACCGTCGAGATCGCCGACCGCTGCACCTTCACCCTGGCCGATCTGCGCTACCGCTACCCCACCGAGCAACTCCCCCTGGGCATGACCACCGGGCGCTGGTTGGAGCAACTGGCCTGGAAGGGCGCCCAGGAACGCTTCGGCAGCGATCTGCCCGCCGACCTCCGCCATCGCATCCGCCGCGAGCTCGACCTCATCCACGACCTCGACTACGACGGCTACTTCCTCACCATGTGGGAGATCGTCCGCTTCTGCGGGCGCGAGAACATCCTCTGCCAGGGGCGGGGCTCGGCGGCCAACTCGGTGGTCTGCTACTGCCTGGGCGTGACGGCCGTGAATCCGCAAGAGGTCGACCTGCTGTTCGAGCGCTTCATCTCCCGCGAGCGCGCCGAGCCGCCCGACATCGACCTCGACATCGAGCACGACCGCCGCGAGGAGGTCATCCAGCACGTGTACGAGAAGTACGGTCGCGACCGCGCCGCCATGGTGGCCAACGTGGTGCGCTACCGCCCGAAATCCGCCATCCGCGACGTGGGCAAGGCGCTGGGCCTGCCGGCGGTGCAGCTCGACCGCCTGGCCAAGTTCGCCGGCCACCACTTCTCCCACGAGGAGGGGCAGCTCGCGCCCGAGAGCCTCCGCTCCGCCGGCCTCGATCCCGACGCGCCGACGCACGCCCACCTGTTGCGCCTGGTCGCCGAGATCCAGGATTTCCCCCGCCACCTGTCCATCCACCCCGGCGGTTTCCTCCTCGGCCATGAACCCGTGTCCGAGATCGTGCCCATCGAGAACGCCACCATGCCGGGCCGCACGATCATCCAGTGGGACAAGAACGACGTGGAGGCCCTCGGTCTCTTCAAGGTCGACCTCCTCGGCCTCGGCGCGCTCAACCACCTGCACCGCGTGTTCGACATGCTGCGCGACCACCGCGGCCGCGAACTCACCCTGGCCACCATCCCGCGCCAGGACCCCGAGACCTTCGCCATGATCCAGCGCGCCGACACCGTGGGTGTCTTCCAGATCGAGAGCCGTGCCCAGATGGCCATGCTGCCGCGACTCAGGCCCGAGACCTACTACGACCTCGTCATCCAGGTGGCGATCATCCGGCCCGGACCCATCACCGGCGGCATGGTGCATCCGTTCATCGCCCGGCGGCACGGCAAGGAGGAGATCACCTACCCGCACCCGTCGCTGGAGCCGGTGCTGAAGAAGACCCTGGGCGTGCCGCTCTTCCAGGAACAGGTCATGCGCCTGGCCATGGTGGCCGCCGATTATTCTGCCGGCGAAGCGGACCAGCTGCGCCGCGACATGGCCAGCTGGCGGCGCCACGGCCCCATCGAGCGGCACCACGACGTGCTGGTGTCGCGCATGGTCGCCAAGGGCATCGACCGCGAGTTCGCCGAGCGGGTGTTCGAGCAGATCCGCGGCTTCGGCGAGTACGGCTTCCCCGAGAGCCACGCCGCCAGCTTCGCGCTCATCGCCTACGCCACGGCCTGGGTGAAGTGCCACTATCCGGCCGAGTTCGCCTGCGGGCTCCTGAACGCTCTGCCCATGGGCTTCTACTTGCCGGGCACCATCGTGGAGGATGCGCGGCGGCACGGCGTCACGGTGCGCCC
Organism: bacterium; assembly: GCA_003353795.1. Lineage (GTDB taxonomy): Bacteria > Krumholzibacteriota > Krumholzibacteriia > LZORAL124-64-63 > LZORAL124-64-63 > Glo-17. Next base: position 3,875 of record PIVY01000132.1, on the reverse strand, counting down.
GGTGGACGTGACGGTGTCCGAGTGGGACTGCACCCTGGAGGAGGTGGACGCCCTGGCCTTCCTGCCCGAGAGCGTGGCCGAGTTCGCGCGGCGGCCGCTGGCGGTGCGCATGGGGCTGCGGTACGTGAAGGGCCTGGCCGCGCGCGATGGCGACCGGTTGCTGGCCGAGCGTACCGAGCGTCCTTTCGCCTCGGTGACCGACCTCGCTCGCCGCGCCCGCCCACCCCAGGACGCGCTGCTGGCCATGGCCGAGGCCGGCGCCCTCGAATCGCTGGAACCGGATCGCCGCCAGGCGCTGTGGCAGGTGCACGCCCTGGCCAAGCACGACCGCCCCGAGCAGTTGCTCTTGCCGCTGGAGGACCCCTCGCCCGCGCCGGTGCTGGCGGGTTTGTCGGATCACGAGACCATCACCTGGGACTGGCAGCGCACCGACCACTCACCGCGCGGCCATCTGCTGGAGCCGCTGCGCGAGGACCTCGCGGCGGTCGGCCTGCCCACGGCGCGCGAGATCTCGCAACTCGCCGACGGCTCCCGCGCCCACTACGCCGGCATCGTCATCTGTCGCCAGCGCCCGGCCACTGCCAAGGACGTCACCTTCATGACCCTGGAGGACGAGACCGGCTTCGTGAACCTGGTGCTGTGGGCGCGGGTCTATCAGGAGTTCCGGCTACTGGCGAAGACGCGATCGTTCCTGGGCGTGTCGGGCAAGATCCAGAGCGAGGAATCGGTGGTGCACCTGGTGGTGGAGAAGCTGTGGGTGCCGGAGCTGCGGCGGGAGCCGGCGAAGGTGGGGTCGCGGGATTTCCACTGAGCGCCCGCAATTCTGGATCCGCACGATCAGTATGGTATAATCCCGGCAGACGTTTCACACCTTAGTCTGGGGGACTAACCATGCGTCACTTCGCCGTGATTCTTGCCTGCCTCATCGTTCTTGCCCTACCGACGTTCGCCGCCAATCCGCAACTGGCGCCGCGCGCACCCGAAAAACCATTGTCCAACGTCGTGCCGCCGCCGGCCGACCCCAACGTTGTGCGCCAGGGCGGCGACACCATCATCGACGCGGTGGCCATCCCGATTCCATACTCCGGCACCGGTACGACCACCGGCTACACCGACGACTACGACGAGGAATGCCCTTTCGATAGCCTCTCGCCAGAAGTGGTCTACCAGCTGACCCCGGCGTCCGACATGACCATCAACATCGATCTCTGCGGCTCGTCATACGACACCAAACTCTACGTCTACGATGAGAGTCTGGACGTCGTGGCCTGCAACGACGACTTCTATAGCGGCGAACCGTGCGGAAACTGGGTCTCGAAGATCGAGTACTTACCGGTGACGGGCGGCGCGACCTACTACCTGGTGATCGACGGCTACGGCGGCGCCTCGGGCGACTACCTCCTCGAGATCACCGAGTACGTACCGTGCGAACTCGACTGCCCGGCCGGTGCCGTCCTCGAGGGCGAACCGCCCCTGGAGAACGACTACGTGGACGCCTGGAACGGCGGTTGCGCATCCGACCCGCCCGGCATCGACATGCAGGCCATCACCAGCCCACTGTTCTGCGGCGTGACCGGCTGGTTCCTCATCGATGGTGGCAACGGCCGCGACACCGACTGGTTCCTCATCGACATCCCGGCCAGCGGCGTGCTCGAGATCGTCGGCGATGCTGAGTTCGAGTCCTACATGTTCGAACTCGGTCCGCAGGACTGCGACGACGTGGTCGTGGTGCAGAGCGTGATCATGGGGCCCTGCGCCGAGGCCACCATCACCATCACCGGCGATCCCGGCTCCACGGTGTGGTTCTGGGTGGGGTCGACCACGTTCTGGCCTCCCTTCGGCCCGGACGTCCAGGAGTACGATTACGTGCTCCGGCTCAACCTCGAACCGGTGGCCACCGAGAACCACAGCTGGTCCGAGGTGAAATCGCTGTTCGACTAGCCGCGAACCTGGTCGCCGACACATTTCGGGCCGGGTCGCGTATGCTACGGGCGACCTGGCCCGATCTCGATCCACGAGGAGCGCCCCATGTTCCAGTTCCCTCAGTTCATCCAGAACCTCCCCGAGGCCGACGTCGACCTCCCCGGCTTCACCGGCCGCCTGCTCCAGAGCCCTGACCACCAGGCCGTCCTGATGAGCTTCGACGAGGACGTCGTCGTCCCCGAGCACAGCCACGCCGAGCAGTGGGAATTCGTGGTCGCCGGCGAGGTCGAGCTCACCATCGACGGCGCGACGCGCACCTACCGGACGGGTGACTCGTTCCACATCCCGGCCGGCGTGACCCATGGCGGACTGGTCAAGGCGGGCTACCGGGCGGTGGCGTTCTTCGATGAGCCCGAGCGGTATCGGCCCAGAACAGGCTGACGAGACCCGCCCTCCACGAAATTCCTGACAATCTTGAAGGGAATCCGTCCGAAATTGCGGCTTGTCTTCTGAACGGCGCTCTTCCCATCGGAGCATCACCTGACAACACCGTTCACTGAAAAGGGCCCCGGCGCACGCCAGGGCCCTTTTCTACGTGCTGTTGTCGGGCTGGATTTAAGGGAATCCGCAAATTCGTACGAGGCGCCAAAAATACTGAAGGGTTCCACTCCTGTTTTGCGGCTTGATCAGTGAAGCAAACCATGCCCCACCGGGGCAAACCACTGCCTAGAAAGCCCCAATCCCCTGGAGGATCCCCATGCGCCAGATGCTCATGACCATCGCCATCGCCCTGCTCATCGCCGGGACCGCCTTCGCCCAGGAGCGCGCCATCACGCCGCCGCCAGTGGTCGATGAAGCCACCGCGCCCGCCAAGGCCGCCGAGTTCGACGAGAACTCCGCGACCACCACCATCGAGGCGCTCCCCGCCGACGCCGACAAGGCCGCCGCCGCCAGCAACCTGCGCCCGGCCATGCTGGAGGAACTGCGTGTGGTCCGTGAGCAGGAGACGACCCAGGTCGCCGAGCTGGTGGCCGAGCTCGAGAATGCCTCGTCCAGCCAGCAGTTCGAGCTGCAGCAGCGCATAAGTGAGATCAAGGCCGATGCTATCCAGCAGTCCCTGACCATCCAGCTCGAGTACGCCCAGCTCGGTGGCCACGCCGACCTGGCCCAGCGCCTCGAGACCGACCTCGAGCAGTTCGAGGCCCAGCGCAACGCGCCGCGCGGCGTCATCAACACCACCACCGTTCGCGATCGCCAGGTCCCCGGAGGTGAGTCCCGATGAAGCACCTCCATCTCCTTGACCGCGGAGCGCCCCGAGCCGGCCTCATGGCCACGCTCGCGTTGCTGCTCGCGCTGGTCCCCGTCATCGCCGCGGCCGCGCCCGGCGAACGTTCCAGTGACGGCGTCTGGACCGACCTCGGCGACGCCCAGCAGAGCGCCATGGCCAGCACCAGCCGCCAGGTCATGCCCGAGAAGTACCATGTCTTCACCATCGACGACGACGCCCTGAAGCAGGTCCTGGATGCCGCGCCCCTGGAGAACAACACGCCCGTCCGAAGCGGCGCAGTGCTCAGCTTCCCCATGCCCGACGGCACCTTCCAGCGCTTCGCCGTGGTCGAGTCGCCCATCCTCATCGAGGAAGCGGCGACCCAGGCCGGCGACATGCGCACCTACCTGGCCCAGGGTATCGACGATCCCACGGCCACCCTGCGCTTCGACACCGGCTACTGGGGCTTCCGCGCCTACGGCCGCACCAGCCAGGGCACCCTCTGGATCGATCCCTGGGAGCTGGGCGACCGCGCCAACTACATCGCCGCCTGGAAGCACGACTTCGCCGGCGACGTCGACGCGTTCGAATGCGGTGTCGACGATTCCTTCGTCTTCGATCCGCCAGCCGACATGGCCGTCGACCTGTCGGGCGACCAGCTCCACATCTACCGGATGGTCCCCAC
>PIVY01000131.1 GCA_003353795.1 bacterium | reverse complement strand
CCTTGACCGACATGGAGTTCGTGGTACTGACGCCGGCGGCAGTGGAGAAGGCACTGCGCAACCGTGGGGACGCGTTGGGCCGGCTGCAGGACAATCTCATGCTGATCGCCCGGTCTCGACTCGACGCCTGGGTGGATGAGCTGCGTGAGGCACTGGTCGCGAGCTGAATCAGTCCCGGCTCTGACGGCACGCGGCTCAACTACCAATAACAAGTCATTGAGACAACCTTACATTCATTGGCACCCCTGGAGGCCCGAGATCGAGCTTATCATCTGGCACGTCGGGATCACCCTGACTAGCCTGACCATCCGTCGGGTCAGTCAAACTCACAAGCATTGCTAAAGCCTCAGCCACGTCGATCTGACTTTTCCAATATGCTGCTCGCTCAGGATTCCCGGTCATAGATTCGCTATAATATTTATACAGTGATTTCATGGCAGGGACGTGCCCGCTTTCCGCCGAATTCGTCACGAGTCGCAGTCCCTCGGCTTCCTCGCCGTATGATTTATAAAGGATCGTGCCAAGAAAAAATTCGGCCTCGATATTGCCGAGAGAAGCCGCTTCCTCGAATAACTCACGCGCCCGTTCCACTTTATTGTCCAGGAAGTGACGCTTACCTTCCTTCACGATCTCAACCACCCGTGTTCCACGTGTGGCCGAATGCGGCAATCCGGGAGACCACTGTGATTCCTGACTAGACTGAGTATGGACAGGATTGACGAATACGAACTCCCCTTGGCCGTGTCCATCGAGGTAGTCAACACCCGGAGTCTGATTCGGGCGAGACGCTGCTCGCAGGACGTAACCGGAGAGCTCATAGAAACTAATGAATCCGTCTCCGTTCGTATCGCCGAATCCCTGGTCGAGGGCCTTGAGTAGTTCGCCAGTAAACACCGAATGCCCGTCCGGACCGACATCCTGCACTTGCTGTGTCGCCCCACCGGCTGTCAGAATCTGGCGGGCCTTGCGCTTCGTGATCTCGTCGATGTACTCGGGTATCCTCGGATCAAGTGCGTTGCGTTGACCTCGTGAACCCAGTCGTCCTCCATAACAAGAATCCATTACAAATAGCTGGTGCCTCGCGATGCCGAGGATATCTGAAATGTCTCTCAGACGGGACATCGATAAATAAGTTGAACTCGTGCTCCCACCATCGTACGGGACGATGTATCCCCTTGTCCGACCTTCTGAAAAATACTCCGTGTGGCCATGCCCGGCGAAAAAGAACACGAATCGATCATTCGAGCCGATGAATTGCGCGATTTCGTTTTCAAGATAATTGACAATATTCTCTCGAGTCGCCTCCTCGTCTAGGAACGTCTTGACGTCGAATCCTTGTCGCGCCAGATATTCCGCCACCGAAACTGCATCCGACCTGGCGTATTCCAGCGATGGCCAATCCGAACTCGGATACGTGTCTATCCCAACAACCAATGCATAGCTGTTATGAAACATGTCCAGCCCGGTACCATTGGCGCTGCTAAACATAACGAGTAGAGCAACTACGAATTCCACTCGGAAGTACCGCATGGTCTATCACTCTCCGATGGCCGCTTGAATTTCCCCGAGTAATTTTCGGGTATCGGGGTTTCCTGGTTCAATCGCGACGGCGGCCTCCGCCAGAGCCTTGGATTCGTCCAGGCGACTAACCTCAAAGTACATTCTTGCCAGGTCTTGCATTGGGTCGGAAGCTATTTGCAGAGCTTGCCGGTAGGTACGCATAGCAGCAGCAGTATTGCCCTTGGCGCGGAGCGCATTCGCTTCGTTGACAGTCGGTTCAAAATCTGCAAGATCGCCCCTCATCCTATACTCGCGTTCGTGCATATATCCGACCGACTTGGTTGGATCGTCAACTGTCGTCTTCTCATTGCGAGAAAACTCGGGCGGGGAGAAGACAACCGAGAAAACAATTATGGACGCACCAAACAAGGCAAGTACAGAACCCGGAGCGGCAGTCTTGAATGTAAGCTCGTATTCACCCACTCTTCCGGTCAGTGCAGTACCACCACTATCTCCGTGTTTGAATACTCCTGCAGCAAACAGCCTGTATCCGTAGTTTATGGCTGCGATTCCTGCACCGATTGTGGCTAGCCGAACTGCCATGAGATACAAAATAAACAGGGAATCGATCTGATTCATTATTCCGCACTCCTGGGACTTAAACAAGCCACCGGCGACACTACTCAGCCAAATTACAGATCATGATTAGAGGCGATTCAACCATACTGGAAATCCTATCCGAGGGCAATAGTTCAGCGGACAACGTTGGCGCCTCGCTCGATGCCGACAACAGACCGCTGCAATTTCGGCCCTGATAGTCCGAGCCCATCCCCGACCTCCCCCGCCAGCCCTCCTATCTCCCCAATTGAATCCCCCGCCCCCACTCCCTACAATCCCCCCAACACACTTCCGACCCCCGGAGTCCCCATGAAACGCCTGGCCCTGCGCACCATCCTCCCCGCCCTCCTGGCCATCGGCCTCTTCTCCGGCGTCGTCTTCTTCTCATTCCTTCCCTCGCTCAGCCGCGCGGTCATGGACCAGAAGCGCCTCATGATCCGCGAGCTCACCGAGTCGTCCTGGAACATCCTCGCCCGCTTCGAGGCCGAGGAACGCGCGGGCCGCCTCACGCGCGCCGAGGCCCAGACCGCAGCTGTCGAGCAGGTACGCAGCCTCCACTACGGTCAGGAGGGGAAGGACTACTTCTGGATCAACGACGATTCCCCGCGGATGATCGTCCACCCCTACCGCCCCGACCTCGAGGGCCAGGACCTCAGCCAGTTCGCCGACCCCCACGGCAAGCTCATGTTCGTGGAGATGACCGAGGTGGTGGCGCGCGACGGCGCCGGCTACGTCACCTACATGTGGCAGTGGAAGGACGACCCCGAGCGCATCGTACCCAAGCTCTCCTACGTGAAGGGCTTCGCGCCCTGGGGCTGGATCATCGGCACGGGCGTCTATACCGAGGACGTCGATGCCGAGGTGAGCGCCGTCACCAGTCGCCTGCAGACCGCGGCCCTGTTGATCCTCGCCATCGTGTCGGCGCTCATGGCAGTGCTGCTGCGCCAGAGCTGGCAGTCGGAGCGAGGCCGCTTGCGCACGGCGGCGGCGTTGAAGGGTTCCGAGGAGAAGTACCGCTCGCTGGTGGAGTCGGCCGGCGAATCCATCGTCATGTCCATCGGCGGCGAGGACCTCTTCGCCAACGCCAGCATGCTGCGACTGCTCGGCTACAACCGCCAGGAGTTCGCCAACCTCGACATCGCCGATATCGTCCGGGCCACGCCGGGCGAGCAGGAGGGCGGCCGGCGCCACTGGCAGGCGGTGATGGACGGCACCACGGCGCCGACACGCTACGAGGCCGAGCTCATCGATCACGAGGGCAAGACCATCCGGTCCATGCTCACCCTCTCGCGCGTGGCGGTCCACGGGCGCGTGGGCTTCATGGCCGTGGCCAGCCGCCTGGCGCAGCCTCGCGAGCTCGACCTCCTCACCGCCGAGTCCGTCGAGGACCTGGCCGCCGCCAACCGCCGCCTCGACACCATGGCCAGCCTCATGATGAGCCACGGCGCCGACGTCATGCAGGTCAGCCGCATGCTCTCGGTCAATGCCGACGCCGCGGTGCGCAAGGGCATCGAGCTGGCCATCGCCGAGTTGGGCGCCCCACCCGTGCCCTTCGACATCATGCTCATGGGCAGCCTCGGCCGCGCCGAAGTCAGCCTGCTGGCCGACCAGGATCACGCCATCATCTATCCGGATCTCGAAGCAGGCGATGAGGGCGCGCAGGAGTACTTCCTGACCCTCGGCAAGCACCTCTCCGACATCCTCGCCACCGCCGGCTACCCCTACTGCCCTGGCGGCATCATGTCCGGCGAGCCCGACTGCTGTCAGTCGCTGTCGGCCTGGCGCCGCACCTTCACCGGCTGGATCAACACCCTCGAGGCCGAGGACATGCTGCGGTCCAAGATCTTCTTCGACTTCCGCGGCGGTCTCGACGAACAGCGCCTCACCGCCGCGCTCGGTCAGCACCTGCAGACCGAGATCGCCCGCCAGCCCCGCTTCCTGCACCTGCTGGCGCGCAGCGTGCTGCAGTACGAGCCACCGCTCAACGCCTTCGGCAACTTCGTGCTCGAGGAGCGCGAGGCCGAGCGGGCCACCTTCGACGTGAAGGGCGTGCTGGCGCAGATCGTCGACTTCGTCCGGCTGCGCGCGTTGCAGCACGGCGTCCTTGCGACCGGCACCCTCGAACGCCTCGAGGCCCTGCGCGTCGGCGGTCACCTGCGCGAAGACACCGTCCAGCAGACCGCCGATGCATTCCGCTTTCTCATGGAGCTCCGCTTGCACCACCAGTCGCGCCGCATCCTCCACCAGCTCGAGCCCGACAACCGGATCGAGCCGAAGGCGCTGGCCCCCGAGGACCGCAAGCGGCTCAAGAACGTGTTCTCGCACGTCAAGGCCCTGCAGTCGGCGCTGGACCACGAGTTCAAGGGAGCGTGACCGTCATGCCCGGCGCCATCATGCTCCTGAGTGACGTCCATGCGAACTTCCAGGTGGTCGACGCGCAGATCGACCACGCCGAGAAATCCCTGGGCCGGCCCGTCGAACAGGTCGTGGTCCTCGGCGACTTCGGGCTCTTCGCCCCCAACCTGCACGATTTCTTCCGCCGCGACGGCCGCCGCTTCCGGCGTCCGGCTTCGTTCATCGAGGGCAACCACGAGGACTTCCGGGACTTCGACCATCTCGTGCGCGACTACGCCGACGTCATCACCTACCTGCCGCGCAACTCCCAGCAGACGTTCGGCGACCGGAGCGCCCTGTGCATCGGCGGGGCCCGCTACATGGACGCCTGGTCCACGCCGCCCGGATGCGAGATCCGCGAGCAGGACGTGGCAGCCTGCCTCGAGCACGCGCCGGGCAGCGTCGACCTCGTGCTCAGCCACGACTGCCCCACGGGCATCGGAGTGGTTCATGGCGCCGAGATGGGTCACCTCGGAACGCCGGGCTCGGACGAGCTGGCCCGGGTCGCCGCGCACCTGCAGCCACGGTGGTGGATCTTCGGGCATCACCATCGCTGGCACGAGGGCGAGCGTGACGGGGTCCGCTTCATCGGACTTCCGCAGAGCTGGGAAGGGTTCGTGCTCCTGGATGCCGGCGGCGAACCGGAGCCGGTGAAACATCTGGTCGAGTTGCCGAGGCGCCCCGGGTGGTGGCGATGGATCGGGTTGAAGTGAACCGCGGATCGACCACAGAGCCCGGTCGAACGGATTTCGAGACTGACAAGCGGGACGAACCGCAATACCTTCACATCCAGAGTCGGCGCCCGATTCGCGAGCGCGGACCTTCGCCCCCGGCACGGCCCGGATCGGAGATCGACATGCACGCCCAGGTTCGCCTCATCATCATCGGTATCCTGCTGCTCTCGCTCGGCGCCTGCACCAATTTCGTCCCCTGGACGGCCGTGCGCAGCGATGCCGCTGCCATCCACAGCGTCGAGCGCGACGGGGTCGTGGTCGCCGTGGAAGAGTTCGGCGTCCTCGACGGCTGGGGCAAGCCGACCGCCAAGGTGAGATTCTTCAACGGTGGCCAGAAGCCCGTGACCGTCGATCTGGCCCAGACTCGACTGGACGTCGACGGCACCCAGTTCCCGCCGAACATAACGGCTGGCGAGTCCTCGACGATCACCCTGGCGCCCGGCGAGACCCACGAGGCCAAGCTCACCTTCGAGACCACCCTGCCCATCCAGCGACGCGACGGCACCGACGCCAACGACATGCAGGTCCTGACCCAGGAGATGCACCTGCACCTGGCGCCGCTGGTGATCGACGGCGCCGAGACGCCTCTGCCGGCGCTGGTCTACCGGAACCCCGATCCATAGGATGATCATGCGACGGCTCGCGCTTCCGATCCTCGTCGTACTGCTGGTGCTGACCGGATGTACGACGCTCTTCCCGTGGACGCCCGTGAAGGACGGCGCGGATCTCGATTCCGACCACGTGGTTCGCTACGAGGGCGTGGAGATCCACGTGCGGAACTTCGGCGTCTACAACGAGATAGGGGCGCCCACGGCCGAAATCAGCACCCGCAACGACAGTCGCAAGCCCGTGGCCTTCGGCATCGACGGGTACCAGCTGGATGTGGGCGGAACGCTGGTGCCGGCCGAGTTGAGCAAGGAAGGCGAGTTCCCGTCGATCTATCTCGAGCCGGGCGAGATCTACAATACGCGGCTCACCTTTGCCACGATGCTGACCCTGGAAACCGACGCCGAGGGGAATCGGCGCGTGGTTCCCGAGGTGCTGCGGCTGCACCTCGCGCCACTGGTCATCGACGAGGTCTATCACGAGTTGCCGGTGCTCACGTTCCGGAATCCGAAGCCGTGATCCCGACCCCGCTCACCGCGCCAGCGTGATCTTCCGCGTCTCCGCGTAGGCGCCCGCCCGCAGACCCAGAAGATACGTCCCCGAGGCCAGGGATCGACTGCTGGCGTCGCGACCGTTCCAGGTCACGTCGTGACGGCCGATCTCACGCCGACCATCCAGCAACACTGCCAGCGTCCGGCCCCGCAGGTCGAAGACCGTCAACCGACACATGGCCGCAGCATCGAGCTCGAAGGTGATGTGCGTGCGCGGATTGAACGGATTGGGCTGCACGCTGAGGCGCCGCGGCGTGGCCGCCGGAACGCCGATGGTCGAATCATCCACCTCGATGGTGACCGTGACGTCGCTCTGCGCCGGCAGGTCGACCTCCACGTAGCAGATCGCCGGGTCGTCGCTGGCGTCCACCTGGGTGAGGGCGCCGCCATTGACGACGTAGGCGCCGGCAGTGGGCATGGCGAAACGCAGGAGCGCGTGCCGGAACGATTCGGTATGGCCATTGACGAGTTGTGCGGTGACGGAATCGTGGGCGCCGTCGTTGGCCGGCAGGTACGTCACCCGCAGCCGGCCGGAATCCTCGGCGGACAGGGTCGGGCGCGGATCGATGGCCGCGCCGTCGAAACGCACGAGCCGGAAGGGGCGATTGATGCCGCTGGCGTTGTCGGTGACCACGTCCATGGGGTACGAGCCGTCGTCCGCGTCACGGTGGATGTGGCCCGACAGCGACAGGTCCACGCCCAGGCCGGCCAGGTTCAGCTCGTCGTCGAAATCGAAGTGGTGGAAGAGCACCTGGCGGGCGCTGCCCGACGCCGCGGCGAGGTCGGCCGCGAGCCAGTCGATCTGACCGGCCGTGAAGCTCTCGGCGCCGTAGATGGGATAGCGCCAGGAATCGTAGTTGTCGTAGGCCTCGAGGGCGGCGAAGTGGATGCCGCCGTAGTCGAAGCTGTAGTTCTGGGTATGTTCGGGGGCGCCGGACGGCGGGTCGTCGAGGCGGCGCCAGCCGAAGAAGCGCCACCAGTCGCGGCGCGCGGTGCCGGCCGGCGGTGGTGTGTCGTTCCAGCCGCCGATGTCGTGGTTGCCGGCGATGAGATAGACCGGTACGGCGAACTCGTTGAGGTGCATCTGGCCGCGGCTGTAGTAGCGCAGGTCGAGGTAGTCCTCCAGTTCGCCCTCGTGGATGAAGTCGCCGGTCAACACCACGAACTCCGGGTTGATGAGGTTGATGTCGCGGGTGATCTCGCGCAATCCCATGGAGGTGGTGGAGTCGGTCAGGGCGCCGTTCTGGTCGTGGTACAGGTAGGTCGGAATGTGGGTGTCGGTGATATGGATGATCTCGAACTCGCTGCGGAACTCGGCGATGACCTTGACGGCGTCGCGGGTCGTGTCGTCGAGACCATCGGCCGTGACGTGCAGATCGTAGAGATCGTGGACCGGGACCGCCGGCGTGACCACCGAGAGCGTCCACCAGAGGGTCGTCGGATCGTAGCTGGCCACATCGATGGTCAGCGGGATCTCGAGGGCGTCACGGACCAGGGTGGCCGTCCAGCCCGTGGCGCCGGGACCGGCGTCGCAGGATATCGGCAGAGGGTCTCCCGGTCGCACGATGGCCGGGATGTTCAGGAGCGGCCGCTGGATCACGGTGAGCGTGTCGCCCTTGGTGTAGGTCTGGGCGAGGCTGCTGGCGGCAGCAAGGCTGAGCAGGAGTAGGATCAGGACTCGGCGCATTCGCGGCTCCCGGTGTGTGACTGCTGATGCGAACATCTACCATTATCGCACAGCCGGACTCGGTGTGCAGAGAAACCAGTTCGCACTGCCGCATCAACGACGCCCTCGCCACTGTTCGATTCCGAACACCCGGCGTTCGATCCCGCACGCCAGCGGCGCTTTTAGGGCGAATAAAACCCCTGCAAACAAATGAGTTGCGTTCCGGCACACTCGTTGCTGTCCGGATTTCTGGAGGTAACACCCGATGGATCCCATGGACCGCCCTGTCGACCCTGCACACCGCCGCCGCCGCATCCTCCGTCGCGGAATGATCGGAGTCGCCGTCGTCGCCGCCGGCGTGACCCTGATCGCGGTCGCCATCGGCTGGTTCCGCCCGTCCGTTCGGCATGATCGGATCCGTCTGGCCACCGTCACCCACGGCGAGGTCACCGCAACCCTCGACGCCACCGGGCTGGTCGCCCCCGAGTTCGAGCACGTGCTCACCGCGCCGGTCTCCACGCGCATCGCCCGGATCCACAAGACCGCCGGTTCCGAGGTTCAGCCCGGCCAGGTCCTCGTCCAGCTCGACGACCACGGCGCGCGCCTCGAGGTCGAGAAACTGGACGAGCAGATCGCACTGAAACAGAACGCGCGGCGGCGGGCCGAACTGGAGCGCGACCGCACCCGCGCCGACCTCCAGAGCCGGCACGAGATCAAGGCCCTGGAGCTCAAGTCGTTCCTGTTCGAGGTGGATCGCAACCAGCAACTCTTCGACATGGGTCTCGTCATGCAGGACGCGGTCCGCAAGTCGGAGACCGACGTCGAGCGCGCCACCATCGAGCTGGCTCACTTCGAGACCCAGCTCGCCAACGCGGAGGCCGATCTCGCCGCCCGCCTCGAGGGGCTGGAACTGGAGATGGCCATCCTCGCCAAGGATCGCGAGCAGGCCGGCGAACGCCTCGCACGGACGGCCGTCGCCAGCGATCGCGCCGGCATCGTCACCTGGGTCGTGCCCAGCGAGGGCGTGACCGTGGCCGCCGGCGAGACGGTGGCGCGGGTGGCCGACCTCAGCACCTTCCGCGTGAACGCCACCCTGTCCGACGTCCTCGCCCGCCGGCTCGCCGCCGGCATGCCCGCCACGGTGCGATCGGGAGACGCCCGCCTTCCCGGGCACGTCCGCAAGATCCTGCCCACCGTCCAGAACGGAGTCGTCACCTTCGAAGTGGCGCTGGATTCGCAGGATCACGCGGTCCTGCGGCCCAACCTGCGTGTGGACGTTCACGTGGTCACCGAGACCCGCGCCGCGGCCTTGCGCCTGGAACGGGGGCCGGTCCTGAACGTGGACGGCCGCGACGCTGTCTTTGTGATCCGCGGCGAGCGAGCGGTCCGCACACCCATCACCCTGGGCATTTCCAACTTCGAACACTACGAAATCGTCGAAGGCCTGGTCGCTGGCGACGAGGTCATCATCTCGGACATGTCCGACTACCGGACCGTCAAGGAGGTCCAGATACGATGAGCACGAACCTCGAATCCTCATCCGCCACGAGCACTGCGAACGCCGGTGGCGGCGTCGCCGTCGATCTCGCGGCCGTCGAGAAGATCTACCGCACCGACAAGGTGGAAACCGTCGCCCTGAGCAACGTCAACCTGACCATCCCCGGCGGCGAGTTCCTGTCCATCATGGGTCCCTCGGGCTCTGGCAAGAGCACGCTGCTCAACGTGCTCGGCCTGCTCGACACCCCGAGCGGCGGCACGGTCACCCTGGACGGTGACCTGGTGGCCGACCTCAACGATCGGCAACTGGCCGCCGTCCGCAATCGCGAGATCGGCTTCATCTTCCAGAGCTTCCACCTGATCAACGATCTCGACGCCCTGGACAACGTGCAGATCCCGCTGCTGTACCGGAATCTGCCCAATAGCGTGCGCACCCAGATGGCGGAGATCGCCCTGGAGCGCGTGGGACTCGGGTCGCGCATGCGCCACTTCCCCACCCAGCTCTCCGGCGGCCAGCAGCAGCGGGTGGCCATCGCCCGAGCCATCGTGGGCACCCCGCGCCTCCTGCTGGCCGACGAGCCCACCGGCAACCTGGACAGCAAGATGGGCGAGGAAGTGATGCAGATCCTCGAGGAATACAATCGCGACGCGGGCGTGACCGTGATCATGGTCACCCACGACCAGAGACTGGCCGAGCGCACCGAACGAATCGTGCGACTCTTCGACGGCCGCCAGGTGCATTGATACCGCAAGGGATGTAAAGCCATGCTCAGCAATTATCTCAAGATGGCCTGGAAAGTCCTCGGGCGGCGCAGGTTCTTCACCTTCGTCAGCCTCTTCGGCATCGGGTTCACCCTCGCCGTGCTCATGGTCGTGGTTTCCATCATGGATCATCACCTGGCGCCGTCGTACCCGGAGACCGAGCAGGACCGCATGCTCTTCCTGACCCGCATGCAGATGCACGGCGACCGCAGCAACTGGTTCTCCGGCCCGGGCTACCGGTTCATCGACACCTACGCCCGCGACCTGCCCGGCGTGGAGCGCATGACCGTCGTCTCGGGCGTCGACGACGCCGTGACCTTCCTGGACGGACGCAAGATCGTCTCCGGCGTTCGCCATGCCGACGCGGAGTTCTGGCGCGTCATGCAGTTCACGTTCCTCGAGGGCGCAGCCTTCTCGGCCGGCGACGACGCGGCCGGAAACCGCGTCGCCGTGATCAGCGACGCCACGCGGTACCGCTTCTTCGGCGACGAGCCCGGCCTCCGCAAGATGCTCGAACTCGACGGCGTGGAGTACCGCGTGGTGGGCGTGGTGCGGAACGTGCCCTGGTACCGCGAGTTCAGCACCGCCGATATCTGGCTCCCGCTCGGCAGTCACCGGGAATTGGGCTTCCAGGACCGGATGATGGGCGGCGCCGCGGTGGCGTACCTGCTGGCCGACGGCGCGGACGTCGGGCAGGTCCAGGCGGCGTTTCGCGAGCGTCTCACCCGTGTCGTCTTCGAGGATCCGGAACGCTACCACACCATGGTCGGCGCTCCGTTCACCAAGCTCGAGAATCTGGCCAACGGCATCCTGGGCCTCGATCCCGGCGAGACCGCGCCGCGACGCCTGGTCCTCCTCGCAATTCTCGGCGGACTCGCCTTCATGGCGCTTCCGGCCATCAATCTGGTGAACATCAACCTCAGCCGGATCTTCGAACGGACCGGCGAGATCGGCGTCCGCAAGGCCTTCGGCGCGGCGAGCGGCGATCTGGTGCTGCAGTTCGTTATGGAGAACGTGGTGCTCTGCCTCATCGGCGGTGTGATCGGCCTGGCCGGCGCGTTCCTGATCCTCCAGGCGGCCACACTCGTTCCTCAGGTCCCGGTCATGTCCGTCACTCTGAACTGGCGCATCTTCCTGGCCGCCCTCGGGCTGGCCACCGTTTTCGGCGTGCTGTCGGGAGTCTGGCCGGCGTGGAAGATGTCGCGCCAGCATCCCGTGTCCGCCCTGAGAGGAGGCTCGTCATGACGCGCCACATCTTCAAGCTCGTGTGGAACCGCAAGCGCTCCACGGGTCTGATCTTCGTGGAGATCCTCATCTGCTTCCTGGTGCTCTGCAGCGTCCTGGGCGCCGGAGTCCATTACCTGGGCCAGTGGCGGAGTCCACGCGGTTTCGAATCCGAGAACGTCTGGGTGACCTACATCGGCGGCGCCGATTTCTACAGGGCCGACGACGAGGAAATGGCCGTGATGCGCCAGCAGGTGGCTGCCCTCATCCGCGACGTGCGCAGCTTGCCCGACGTGGAGGAAGTCGGCATTTCCTTCAACGTCCCCTACAGCAACAGCGCCTGGATCAGCAGCACCCGGATCGATGGGCGCTCGGTGTCGGTGAGCGCCACGCAGCTCACCCCCGAGGTCATGGGCGTGCTCGGCATCGAACTGCTCACCGGTCGCTGGGTCGAGGACACCGACGCGGCGCTGTCCTACACGCCGGTGGTGATCACCCGGAACCTGGCGCGCGACCTCTTCCGCACGGACAGCCCTCTGGGGAAGAACATGCCTCAGTTCGACGAGGAAGGACAGCTCCAGGAACCCGGCGAGGGCGACGTGATCTCCCGGGTGGTCGGCGTCACGGACGATTACCGGCACTTCGGCGAGCTCGGCGATACGCCCTACGTCACCTTCTCCGGCGTCGACCTGCAGAATGGCGACGACATTCCCGAGGAGATGCTGATCCGGGTGCGCCCCGGCACCACGGCCGCCTTCGAGGAGATCCTGGTCGAGACCATGCAGAACGTCGTGCCGAACTGGTCGTACGACACCCAGCTGCTCGACCAGAGCCGTCATCGCCACATCATGGGACGGATCGGCCCGCTGATCATCTCCGCCGTCATCGCCGCGTTCCTGATCATCATGGTGGGCCTGGGCCTGGTGGGCGTGCTCTGGCAGAGCGTCACCCGCCGCACCGGCGAACTGGGACTGCGACGGGCTCTGGGCGCCAGCAGCCGATCGGTGCGTTACCAGATCCTGGGCGAGCTCTGGGCCCTGACCACCTGCGCCGTGGTCCTCGGTACGGTGGTCATGATCCAGCTGCCGCTGTTCGGGGCGAGCTTCGGCGCCAGCTGGTCCGTGATCGCGGGGGGGTTGACACTGGCCACCCTAGTCATCTATGGCTTCGTCACGTTCTGCGGCCTGTATCCCACGTGGCTGGCCACCCGGGTGAAGCCGGCGACCGCCCTGCAATACGAGTGATGTCATGATCCTCATCGTCGACGACGATCACGCAGTCATCGCCTCGCTGGAACTGCTCCTGAAGCAGGCCGGCCTGGCCACCGCCAGTGCCACCGATCCCGCATCGGCCCTGGCGAAGCTCGACGATCCCGATCTCGACCTGGTGCTCCAGGACATGAACTTCTCGCGGCGCACCACCGGGGAAGAAGGCCTCGCGCTTCTGAACGAGATCAAGCGGCGGCGGCCCGAACTGCCAGTGATCCTGATCACTGCCTGGGGATCTATCGAGCTGGCCGTGGACGGCATGAAGGCCGGAGCCGCGGACTTCATCACCAAGCCCTGGCAGAACGAGCAGGTGGTCCAGTCGGTGCGCACGGTTCTGGGCCTGGTTGCCAGCGGCGCCCGCGACGACGCGCCCCCCTGTCCCACTCGCGAGGAGCTGGACGAACGTCACGACTTCAGCGGCGTCCTGGGTCGCGATCCCGAGTTCCTGCGGATCCTCGACCTGGCCGGCCGGGTGGCCGGCACCGACGCGTCGGTCCTCATCACCGGCGACAGCGGCACGGGCAAGGAAGTGCTGGCCGCCGCCATCCACCGCAACAGTCCGCGGCACGATGGACCCTTCGTGAAGGTCAATCTGGGCGGCATCGCCACCACGCTGTTCGAGAGCGAGATGTTCGGCCACGTGAAGGGCGCCTTCACCGACGCCCGCAGCGACCGCGACGGGCGGTTCGCCGTGGCCGACGGCGGTACGATCCTGCTGGACGAGATCGGCGACCTCGACCTGCGCAGCCAGGTCAAGCTGCTGCGCGTGCTGCAGGACCGCACCTTCGAGGTGCTCGGATCGAGCCGCACCCGGCGGCTGGACATACGGGTGATCTCGGCCACAAATCGCGACCTGCGCCAGGCCGTACGCGACGGCGAATTCCGCGAGGATCTGCTCTACCGGCTGAATCTGATCAACCTGCACCTGCCGGCCCTGGCCGATCGGCCCCAGGACATCGTGCTCTTGACGGGTCACATCCTGGCCCGCGCCGCGGCTGCCTACGGGACCGGCGATCGCGAGGGCGCGAACCCGCCCATGGTCACCGAGAGCGCCCTGAACTGGTTGCAGGCCCAGCCGTGGCCCGGCAACGTGAGGCAGCTCGAGCAATTCCTGGCCCGCTCGGTGCTCGTGGCCGATCAGCCGCAGCTGGACGTGGCGGCCTGCGAACGGGTCATGGCCATGGAGCTATCCGAGCCCGATCGCACGGCGCTGCCGCCGGTGGGCAGCATGACCGTGGAGGAGGTGGAGCGGGCCATGATCGCCAAGGCGCTGCGCCATCACGCCGGCAACATCCTCCGCGCCGCCGAATCGCTGGGACTCAGCCGGGCCGCGCTCTACCGCCGCCTGGAGAAGTACGGGATCGAGTCGTGAGCCTCCGCCACAGATTCCTCGTCTACCTCGTGGTGCTGCACGTGATCTTCGCCGCCAGCGCCGCGTACGGACTGCGCCATCAGCCGATCTGGTTCATCGCCATTGAGGTCTTCTTCGTCCTCTCCCTCGCGGTCGGACTGAGGCTGGTACGCTCCTTCTTCGGCCCCCTGGAGTCGATCCGTTCGGGCAGAACCTTCCTGCGCGAGGGCGACCTCACCACCCGCTTTCCCCTTACCGGCCAGGAGGACATGGATCAATTGGTGGCGGTCTACAACCAGATGGTCGACTCCCTGCGCGAGCAGCGCATCCAGAACGAGGAGCAGGAGCACCTGCTGCAGAAGGTGATGGCCGAATCGCCGGGCGGCGTGATCACCCTCGAGGTCGATGGCCGGGTGGCGAGCGTCAACCCCGCGGCTGCGAACCTGTTGACCGTGGCGCCGAACGATCTGATCGGTCGTCC
>PIVY01000546.1 GCA_003353795.1 bacterium | reverse complement strand
CTAGATCCTCGGCCGGGGATCCCAGACAAGACTGGAACCTTGCAGGGCGGGTTAGTCCATCCCCTGGACTTCGACAGTGCCGACCTCAATCTGACCGATCTGCCCGTCGCCGACATGGATCCGCTCGTTCACCAGGTGCTGCACGTCACCCGTGGGGCACTCGCCGGGGCCGGTGTGGACCGGAGCCGCACAGGACTATTGCTGGCGAACCTGTCACTACCCAGCTCGGGGGCGGTGAGAGCCGCGGCCCAGCCCTTCCTGGAACACCTGGGCGTCGATGTGCCCTGGCTCGCCGGAGCGTGCAGCTGGGATCGCTGGCAGAGCGGATTCCCGGCCCACCTGGCGGCCCACGCCCTCGGCCTCGGAGGCGGAAGCTGCGCCTTGGACGCCGCTTGTGCGTCAGGGCTGTACGCGGTGCGCCTGGCCTGCGACCGCCTGGCCGCCGGAGAGATCGACGGCGCCATCGCCGCCGCTGTGAACCGAGCCGACTCGAGCTACCTGTTTGTCGGCTTCAGCCAGCTCCACGCGCTGTCGCCAAACGGTGTCCCGCGACCCCTCGATCGACGCGCTGACGGCCTGGTGGTCGGCGAAGGTGCCGGTGCCGTCCTCATCAAGCGCCTCGAGGACGCCATCGCCGCCGGCGATCGAATCCTCGCCGTGATCCGGGGAGGCGGGCTCGGAAACGACGGTCGCAAAGGCAACATGCTCGCACCGGATGCGGATGGCCAGCTGCGAACCCTGCGCGACGCCTATCGCCGCGCCGGCGTGAGTCCCACCGACCTCGGCTATGTCGAGTGCCACGCCACCGGCACCACCTTGGGCGATGGTGTCGAGATCGCTGC
>PIVY01000545.1 GCA_003353795.1 bacterium | reverse complement strand
GAGTTACCCTCGCCGCTGGACAGCCTGTGGCCGCTGATGGGTCCCGTGGTCGACGGCGATTTCGGGCCCCAGATCGCCGACTACCTTGCCACGCTACCCGAGGGTGCGCCGCGCACCAACGCCGACCTCATCGTCCGGGCCGAGTCTCCGGCGATTGCGAACTCGGCCACCCCCCTCAATCCCGCCCGCATCGAGGGCTTCCGCGACGTGGAAGCATCCGGCGGCTACGACAGCGCCGACCGGGGAGCGAGCCTGGACGAGTTCATGCCCGAGGCGCGTGCGAAGCTGCAGGCTCTCCTCGACGACCAGCAACTCGCTGCCCTTGTCTTCCCGACCGTCCCCTGTCCGGCCTCGGTCTGCCACGATCGCGAGGATCCATCCTACGTCTGCGACATCGACGACAACTACCGCCCCTGTTACCTGGCCAACGTCACAGGTAATCCCGAGATCACGGTGCCGGCTGGGATTACGGAGTCCGACGCCATGCCCGTGGGGATCTCGTTTCACGGTCGACAATTTAGCGAGGAACGGCTGATCGGTCTGGCCTACGACTTCGAGCAGGCGACCCACGCGCGTCGGGTCCCCACCACGACGGCCTCGCTCTACGATGGAGGTTCATGACATGAAGCGATTCCCACTGCACGCCGCCTTCTTGTTCTGCTGCCTGTTCGCCGCGGTTGCGGCGCCGTCGGCAGCCGCCGACGATCCGCCCGAGACCACCTTCAAGTTCAGTGGCGCCCTCTGGGTCAACTACTCCTACCAGGACTGGAAAACCGCCGAACAGGGCAAAAAAGCTTCGCCTATCGAGCGAACCGTTCTGATAGGTTGGGTAGTGGGGCTCTGGG
>PIVY01000544.1 GCA_003353795.1 bacterium | reverse complement strand
CAGATCAGCATGGCGGTTGCGAAGAAGGGTCTCGACGCCCAAAAGACCCAAGGCGAGGCCGCCGTGCAACTTCTCGAAGCGGCCGCCCAACTCAGCAAAGCCGTCGGGCTTGGTGAGAACTTCGACGCGGTTGGGTAGACGGGCGGTTCTGTCTATCCAGCCTCAGCGTCCCAAGAGATTCACCGCCCTCACGGTACGCATTCGCTCTTCCACCTCCGGCGGCAGGTAGCCCTTCATCCACGACTTCGCCCGATAGTTGAACTCGTCGCCGTTGGGTAGGAGTCTCGTCGGCGGATGGCGCAGCGCCAGTGGGGCATTGCCTCGCGTGGTCGTGTGCGGATTCTCGTGGCAGCCCACGCACGACTTGGTTTCGCCACCGCGTGGATAGATCCAGGTGAGCTGATTCCCTACCACGCGGCGGTCGCTGTCGAGGACTTGAAAGTGCATCAATCGGTCGGCCGGGACCTCGACCGAAAAGGACCCGTCGGCGGCCAGGGGCAACGTCCCCAAAACCCGCGCGAACAGGCCGTGATGGTTCTTCCAGATTGGCCAGGCGTTGGTATGCGTACTATGCCGCCCGACCACCGGCATGCCTTCGATCAACCGGACCAACCGACCACGCACGGCCACGTCCTTCTCTCGGGTAGAGAAGACCGACTCGCACACGAACCGGCCGCTGTAGGCGTTCGGGTCGGTCCGCGCCGATTGCACCATGGGCGGCCGCCGGGCGAGCACGGGCCGCGCTTCGAAATCAGCGGTGGCCGGATCGTTGTAGATCAACTCGACGTTCTGGGTCGCCGGATCGACCAGGTAGAGCCCCAGGTCGATCTTCTCGCGGTCGAATT
>PIVY01000130.1 GCA_003353795.1 bacterium | reverse complement strand
CCAACCCGAAGGGGGATCCGGGATGAAAGCGCTGTTGATCTGCCTGCTCCTGCTCTCGCCGACTCTTGCTCTCTCCACCAATCCGGAATCATTGCCGTTGGTCGGCGGCATGCCCGGCGCCATCGAACACACCGTGACCGTGGGTGACCTGGTGTATTGCGCGTCGTCCTACGGTCTGCTGGTGCTCGATGTCGCCGATCCGGCCGCCATCGAGCAGGTGTCCTGGTTGCCCGTGCCCGGTTTCGCGGCCGGTGTCGCCGTGCAGGGTGACCGCGCCTGCCTGGCGGTGTGGGATCTGGGGCTGGTGGTGATCGACATCAGCGATCCGGCCGCGCCGGCGCTTCTTGGGATCTGCGAGGATCCGGCCCGCCCGGGCGGCGTCGCCATCTCCGGCTCGTATGCATTCGTGGCCGACATGGACCTCGGCTTCTGCGTCATCGACCTCGGCGATCCGACCACGCCCTACCTCGCGGCCACCCTCATGAACGGAGAGGAGTACCGGGGCTTCGACTTCGTGGGCGACATGGCCTACCTCGGCTCCGACGCCGGCAGCTTCTACCTGATCGACGTGACGGATCCCCTGGTGCCGTCCCTGGCCGGGTCGCGGGACTTTCCGGGCTACGTGCGCGGCATCGAGGTGGAGGACGGTCTCGCCTATCTGGCCTGCGGTTCGTACGGACTGCGCGTGGTGGACGTCTCGGATCCCGGCGATCTGCTGCAACTCGGTCACCTGCTCCTTGAGTTCGACAATCCGTACGGCTGCTTCGCCACCGAGGTGGCGGTGATCGGAGGCGTGGCCTACGTGTCACTGGCGTCCCGCGGTCTGGGACTGGTCGACGTCGGCGATCCGACGGCGCCGGTCGAGCTCATCGAGCACGAGGTGGCCGTGGCGGCGAAGTCCACCGAGATCCGCGGCGACCGCGCCCATGTGGCCTCTGCCAATGCCGGTCTGGCCGTCATCGACGTCAGTGCGCCGGCCGCGCCGGTGGACGTGGGCCAGCACTGGCTCGTGGGATACGCGCAGGATGTCGTGGCCACCGACGGTCGACTCTGGGTGGCGGGCGGCTGGGCCACCGCCGACGAGAAGGCTGGAGCCGCCGACCAGACCAAGTTGGCCGGCCAGATCCGGTGGGCCGACCAGGAAGCGGGCCTCTTCGTGGTCGAGGACCAGCGGGTGATCGGCTATTGCAGCACCGGCCTGATGCCCACCGGACTCACCCTCGCCGACGAACTCGCGTACCTGCCGGCGGATTTCGGCGGCGTGCGCGTGCAGGACGTCGGCGATCCGACCGCGCCGGTGGAGGTCGCGATGATCGACACGCCGGTGGAGCATTGCACGCCGGCGGCCGCCGACGGCTACGCCTACGTCCTCGGCCTCGAGGGCCTGCACATCTACGACATGAGCGATCCGGAGCAACCCGTCGAGGTGGGGTCGTGTCCCGCCTCGTACTACGGCGACCTGATCATCGACGGCGACATTCTCTACTCCTTCGACGAGTACCCGGGATTGCGGGTGTACGACGTGAGCGACCGGACGGCGCCCTTCGAGATCGGCTCTCTCGATCTGCCCGGCGGAGCCCACGACGCCGCCGTCGTCGGCAACCATCTCTACGTTGCCAACGGACTCTTCGGCATGACCGTGGTGGACGTGACGGATCCGTCGCAGCCCGAAATGGTCGGCGCCTGTGACCTGCCCGGCTATTCCCTGGGCGTGGCCTGCCGCTGGCCCTACGCCTACGTGGCCGCCATGGATTTCATCGACGAGTGGGGCGGACTCCACGTGATCGACGTGTCCGACCCGACGGTGCCCGCCGTGGTGATCTCCAACGAGATCCGCGGCCAGGCCATGGCCGTGTCGCTGGACGGTCCGCAGGTGGCCGTGGCCGCCCAGTGGGGTGGGGTCATGATCTTCGAGCACGATGACCTGACCGCCGCGGTACTGCCCCAGGTCGCGGCGCTGTTGCCCAACTACCCGAATCCTTTCAATCCACGGACCACCATCAGGTTCGATCTACCGACGACGACCCAGGTCAGCCTCACGGTGTATGATCTGGGCGGGCGGCGGGTGCGTACCTTGATCGATGGCGCGGTGCCGGCCGGCCGCCGCAGCGTGGTCTGGGAGGGCATGGACGACCACGGCCGCACCGTCGGTGCGGGCGTCTATCTCTATCGGCTCGAGACGGGGGCTCATCGCGAGAGTCGGTCCATGGTGCTGGTGCGGTAGCGGGCATCGACCCGCACGGGCCAACGGACCGATCAAGGGGGAAGCCATGAAGAATGCCATTGCACTGCTCGTCATCGTCGCCGTCGCGCTGCCCGCCGTCGCCGTCGATCCCGGCAACCGCGCGCCGGCCAAGCCCGCCGGCGCCATCTCGCCGTCGCCGCCCGACCCCGAAGTGCTGCGCCAGGGCGGTGACACCTTCGCCGAAGCGGTGCCGCTGGCAATTCCCGCGGTGGACGTGGAGGGCACCATCGTGGGATACACCGACGATTACGAGGTGAACTGTCCCTACGGCTACTCGCCATCGCCCGACGTGATCTATTCCATCCGGCCCGAAGTCGACATGGTGGTGGACGTGGATCTCTGCGGTTCGTCCTACGACACCGCCCTCGAGGTCCTCGACGAGAACCTGGATCGTCATGCCTGCAACGACGATTTCTACTCGCCGGGCCATCCCTGTGGCGATTGGGTGTCGAAGATCGAGAACATGCCCATTGCAGCCGGCGCCCTGTACTACGTGCACGTGGACGGCTACGGCGGCGACGAGGGCGATTACCTGCTGAACATCACCGAGGTCGTGCCCTGCGAGGTGGAGTGTCCGCCTGCGGCCGTGCTGGAAGACGAACCGCCGCTGGCGATCGACTACCTCGACCAGCACAACGGCGGCTGCAACACCGATCCGGACAATCCTCCCTTCCAGCCCATCACCGGACAGGTCTTTTGCGGCGTGAGCGGTTTCTACGTCGACCAGGGCAGCGAATTCCGGGACACGGACTGGTTCCTGGTCGAGATTCCGGCCAGTGGCGTACTCGAAATCACCGGCGACGCCGAGTTGGAGAGCTACATGTTCGAACTCGGTCCGCAGGACTGCGGCTCGGTTGCCGTGATCCAGAACGTGGTCATCGGCAGTTGCACCGAGAATTCCATGACCATCACCGGCGAGCCGGGCTCCACGGTCTGGTTCTGGGTGGGGCCGACGAACTTCGGCAGCCCGGACGGTTCCGACGTCCACGAGTACGACTACACGCTCTGGCTGAACCTCGATCCCGTCGCCGTCGAGGATCACAGCTGGACCGGGGTGAAGGCGCTCTTCGATTAGCACGCGGATTGACGCGGCGGCATCCGGGATCGACATTTCGAGACCTCAGGAGGTCTCCCATGTCCGAATCCCGTCGCAAGCTGCTCACCGGCGCCGGTCCGTTCACCCGCGAATGGCTCGCCGCCAACCTCTGGATCCTCGGCGGGGCCCTCTTGGCCGCCGGCGGCTACAACCTGTTCATCATCCCGCACGACGTGGTGCCCGGCGGCATGGTCGGCGCCGCGCAGCTCGTCAATCACGTGACGGGCTGGCCCATCGGCCTGGTGGCCCTGTGCATCAACATCCCCATCCTGGTCCTGGCCTCGCGGATCATGGGGCCGGGCTACGGCGTGCGCACGGTGCTGGCCATGACCTACATCAGCCTCATCATCGACGCCCTGGCGCACTGGCGCGGCTCCGCGGCCATCATCGAGGACATCCTGGTGTCCACGGTGTTCGGCGGCGTGATCATCGGCGTGGGCCTGGCGTTCATCATTCGCGGCAAGGCCAACGCGGGCGGGACTTCCCTGCTGGGCCAGCTCTTTTCGCGACTCACGCGGGT
The DNA here is from genome assembly GCA_003353795.1 of bacterium. Lineage (GTDB taxonomy): Bacteria > Krumholzibacteriota > Krumholzibacteriia > LZORAL124-64-63 > LZORAL124-64-63 > Glo-17. The sequence goes on along the minus strand of PIVY01000130.1, from coordinate 10,886 downwards.
GCCCACCGGTCGCTGCATGCTCTACATCGACGCCTTGATCGTGCTGGCCAGCGTGCTCGTGCTACGCGATCTGTCGGCGGCGGCCTACGCTATCATCGGCATCTTCGCGGTGTCGCGCTCGGTGGACGCGGTGCTCAATGGTCTCGATGCCAGCAAGGCGCTCATGATCATCAGCGAGCGGCACGAGGAGATCCGCGACGTGATTCTCAACGGTCTCGACCGCGGCGGCACGGTGCTGGCGGGACACGGACTGTTCCGGGCCGACGAACAGCGGCAGGTGATCTTTACGGCGCTGAGTCGGCGGGAGGCAGTCGCGCTGCAGAAGCGGATCCGGGACGTGGATCCCGACGCGTTCTGCATGGTGTTCGAGGCGAGCGAGGTGCTGGGGTCGGGGTTCCGGCCGTGGCGGTGAGGGGCGATCGCTTTCGGCAGCGAAATGGTCCACCGCGATTGACGCTCGGATGCTGGCTGCGCTAGAATAGCGCGCTCGAAATGATGCTGCCCAAGTAGTTATTGTTCCTGAAGTTATCCAGCTTGTGATCTGGAGTTGTCATGACTCGCACGCTCTGCTGTGTCCTTGTCGCCATGCTCATGCTGTCCAGTTGCACCGAGGATCCCGTGGTCGGAGATGACGAGGCGCCGGCCGATGTCACCGACCTGAGAGCTGACTCGATCGGTGAAACGTACCTCCAGCTTACCTGGACCTTGCCCGGCGATGACGGCAGGACGGGAACTGCCAGCGAATATGAGATGCGCTACGCCGCCATCGATTCGACCTCGGCCACCTGGGGAGCATTGACCGAGTCGATCACGAATAGTATCAGGCGCCCAGCCGGTCAGGAGCACCAACTCTGGGTGAATGAGCTACAGCCCATCACGGACTACGTATTCGCCTTGCGCACCGTCGACGACGAGGGGAACTGGTCGGAAGTCTCCAACTTCGCCGCGGTCACGACGATCTGCGAAATCGGGGTGTACGAACCCAACTCCGACACGGCCGTCTGCATCGGCGACACGCTTCGGATCTCCTGGCAGTTATCCGAGTGTCAGGGCGAAATGATGAGAGTGTATTTGATGCTCGACGGCGAGGTCTGCCGCAGCCTGGGTACCGCCAGCGGCGGCTCGTTCGCCTGGCCGGCACGTCAGTGCGGCGAGATCAGCGAGGGTTATCAGGTGCAGCTCCGGAGCATCGAGAACGGCAGCGTCGGCCTCAGCGAGGAGTTCCGGATCACGCCGGTATGCAGGCTGGAAGCGACGACTCCTGCCGCTGGAGATTACCTTTGTTCCGGAGGGGATACTTATATCCGCTGGCAGCGATCATCGTGCTGCGGCGACCGGGTGGCGATCAACCTCTTGCGCAACGGGATCCACGTGAGCGTCATCGCGGACGATGAGGCCAACGATGGCCAGTACTGGTGGCAGCCTCAGCAGTGGATGTACTACTCGCAAGGCTACAGCATCCAGATCGTCGATCTCGAATCCGGCATCCGGTCCGTGGATAGTCCGACCTTCAGCATCAATGCGCCGGGTGCGTCCTCGGTCACCTTCCCCGACGGCGGCGAGCGTCTCCATGACGATCAGCAGATCGAATTGACCTGGATACCGGACGAGTGCCGGGCGCCGCGGGTCCGCCTCGAACTCTGGCAGGACGGCGAGTTCTGTTCATTGATCGAGGATCACGCAATCAACTCCGGGTCCTACCCGTGGACCGTGGAGTCCTGTACGGCTGATTCGGCGGGCTTCACCATCCGCATCGTCGATGGCGAGTTCGAGGACTTCAGCGACGACTCGTTCATCATCGCCCGCGAATGCCAGATCGCGGTGACCGCCCCGGAGGCGAACAGGAGGTTCTGCGAGGACGTGGCCACGGAGATCCGCTGGGACGCGACGCGCTGGTGTGGCGATCTGGTCCGGATCGACCTCTACCGCCACGGCCAGCTCTGCGACACCGTGGATGAGCAGACCGCGAACGACGGCGCCTATGAATGGATCCCGGAGCAGTGCGATATCCATTCTGACGGCTACACCATCGGCGTTCGTGATCTATCCACCGGCGTGGAAGGGCGCAGCGAGGGCGCCTTCCGCATCCCGGTCCGTTGCACCATGAACATCAACTTTCCCGACGGCGGCGAGGTGCTCCATGCCGAGCAGCAGGTCTACGTCAACTGGTGGCGTTCGGAATGCTGCGACAATGACGAGGTCGTCCTGCTCAAGCATCACGGCGTGGTCTGCGATACGATTCCCCGTCACAACCCGGTGAGCTCGAACGCGCGCTGGGATATCGCTGGGTGCAACGACGATCCCGACGGCTACACGGTCCGGATCCAGTCGCCGGACGGCCGCTACTGGACCGAGAGCCCGGCCCCGTTCCGGATTTTGACCGGGTGCTGGCTGGTGCCCATGCCCTTCGACGACGACGAACCCGTCTACTGCCAGGGAACCGAGGTGCCCATCCGGTGGACGTCGTCGAGCCATTGCGGCGATCAGATCAGGATCGAGCTCTTGCACGACGGTGAGCCGTGTCGGGTGATCGCGGAGGCAGCCGAGAACGACGGCCACTTCACCTGGACGGCGGCGCAGTACGAGGGCCGTGTCCACGGCTATGAATACCGAATCACTGCCGTCGACTCTGGTTTCAGCGTCGTCGGCCCCGGTGAGTTCTCCATCTCCGGGCCGGTCTTCCGGCTGCAGCCGGACGGCCTGGGTGATGTCGCGACCATCGGCGAGGCGCTCACGCTCGCCTGTGCCGGCGACACCATTCTCCTGGCCGACGGGGTCTATACCGGCAATGACAACTGCGACCTGGGCATCGAGAACGAGGTCGTCCTGCGTTCGGCCAGCGGCGATCCTGATCTCTGCATCATCGACGGCGAGGACATGCACGGCGGCACCTATTTGCGGCAAGCGATCGTCGAAGGTGTGACCTTCGCCCGGATGGCGACGACGGCCATCAGAGTATCGGGCCACTACAATCCGACCATCCGCAACTGCGTGTTCAGGGACAATCACGGCAATCATGGTGGCGGCCTGGGCAGCACCAGCGGTGCCGATCTTGTCGTGGAGAACTGCCTGTTCCTCGCGAACGAGGCCAGCCGTGGCGGTGCTGTCGACATCTACGCTAGCGGCGCCGCCTTCATCAACTGTACCTTCTACGGCAACAGTGCCTCTTATGGAAGCGCGATCAATGCCCTGAACTACGACCCGATCGCCTTGACGAACTGCCTGTTGGTGGCGAACACCGGGAACTCTGTCTTCCGCTGCCAATCCGAAGGCGACGTCAGCCTCCTCTGCTGTAATATCTTCGGCCATGACGAAGATTACCCCGGCTGCATCAGCGACCAGGCATCGACGGGGGGCAACATGTCCCTGGATCCCCTGTTCTGTGATGTCGCGAATGGAGACTTCCGGCTCCGGGCTGGCTCGCCGTGTCTACCCGACGGCAACAGTTGCGGGGCATTCATCGGGGCGTTCGGAATCTGCAGTACTGAATGACGATCCCGAGAACGGGCGTCACCGGCGATCCAGGCCGGCTGCAAGTCGATGTCGTTCGGCGCATCATCCGCTATCCTGCCATGAGCGGCGAATGAGAGAACCTCGCCCCGATGTCACGACCATCCCGCTGACCAGGAGACCACGATGACACGAGATGCAACCCGCCCGCCGATCCTCCTGATCCGCAACGACGGAACCTGCGGAGCGCAGGTCGAACTGCATCTGCTCGATCCGGATGGAAGCACCCGCCTGATCGGACGCCGCGACGGTCTCGGTCCCGACGAGGACCTCGAAACCCTCGTGCGGGTGGCCGAGATCTCCGACGAGCGCTTCCAGGACGTCGTCGTCGACCTCGAGCGCGTGAAGTGGTTGAACTCGACCGGGCTCGGCTGGCTCGTCGGGTTGGTCAGGCACCGCAAGCAATACGACGATCGGGTGGCCCTCGTCGGCGTCAACGAGCGGATCGCCAAGCTCCTGCAGGTCACCTCGCTCGATATTGCCCTGCCGGCCTACGAGAGCCTCGCCGCCGTCGCCGGCGCCCTTCGCGCGGAAGGACCGGAAACCGCGGACTGAGATCGGATCCGCGGAACTAGACCGGGGCCAGTCCGTGGGCTATCATGCCCGGCACCCGCATTCCCGAGGAGGGCCCATGGCCCAGAGCTTCCGCCAGCGCTTCGGCTTACGCCAGCAGCCCAAGACGCCGTTCTTCGTCTCCGTCGCCGGAAATATCGGCGTGGGCAAGAGCATGCTCACCCGCCTGCTGGGCCAGAGCTTCGGCTGGCCCATGTACTTCGAGCCGGTGATCAACAATCCCTACCTCGACGACTACTACCAGGACATGGAGCGCTGGAGTTTCCACCTCCCGGTCTACTTCCTGAGCCAGCGCTTCGAGGTGCAGAAGAAGATCCAGGATCACGGCGGCTCCGCGGTGCAGGACCGCACCATCTACGAGGACGTGGAGATCTTCGCGCCTACCCTGCACCGGCGCGGCGCCATGGACCGCCGCGACTACGACAACTATCGCGAGATCTTCCGCAACATGACCGCCTTCCTCACCGCGCCTGATCTCATCGTCTACCTCTGGAGCAATCCGGAGATCACCGCTGAGCGCATCGCCGCCCGCGGTCGCAAGTGCGAGAAGAACATCCCTCTCGATTTCCTCCAGGATCTGCACGCCGCCTACGAGGACTGGATCGAGCGGGCGCCGGCGCTGTGTCCGGTGGAGATCATCGATACCGAGCAGGTCAACCTGCGCGACGATCCCAAGGCCCAGGAAGGTCTCCTGCAACTCATCGCCGATTACCATCACGAGAAACACGTCCGCGTCACCGGGGAGGACACCGCGTGAGCTATCGTCCCAGCGACCTGCTACGAGGAGCGGCCATTCCCGACGCCGTACTCCGCGCGCTGCCCAAGGCCGACCTGCATGCTTCGTTCGCAGGATCGTTGCGGCCGTCCACCGTCCAGGCGCTGGCGGCCAGGGTCGGTGTCGACGTGCCGTCCGATCCCGCGGGTCTGACCGAGGAGCACGTGCTGGTGGGGCTGCAGTCCGCCGAGCATATGGAGCGGGCTGCGCGCGAGGTCGCCGAGGACGCCGCCGACAACGGCGTGACCGTGATGGAGGTTCGCGTGTGTCCCCTGTTGCACGGGCGTGAGGGACTGTCGCCGGAGGGCGTCGTGGCGGCGGTGCACTGGGGTCTGGACGCCGCGGCCAAGGGCACGGCGCTCAAGGCCGGCATCGTGGTCACCGGCCTGCGCACCGACCCGCCGCCGCAGAATCAGGAGCTGGCGCGACTGGCCGTGGCGTGGCGCGACCGTGGCGTGGTGGGCTTCGGCCTGGGCGGCGACGAGGACGGATTCCCCGCCGACGATCACCGCGAATCCTTCTATCACGCCAAGAACAACAACCTCCCGTCGACCTGCAACGCGGGCGTGGGGGGCGGCCCGGGTTCGATCCACGCGGCCGTTCACCGCTGCGGCGCCGTGCGCATCGGCCACGCGGTGCGGCTGGAGGAAGACCAGGCGCTGCTCGACTTCATCAACGACCATCGCATTCCCCTGGAGATCTGCCTGTCCAGCGACCTGGCCGCCGGCGCGGTGGCCACCATGGCCGATCATCCCCTGCGCCGGTACCACGCGGCCGGCCTGCGCGTGTGTCTCAACACCGATCGCACGCTCTTCGCCGACACCGACATGACCCGCGAGCTCCGTCTGGCTGCCGACACCTTCGACTTCACGCTCCTCGATCTCGAGGACCTGGTCCTGGCCGGGTTCAAGAGCGCCTTCCTACCCGAGCGCACCGCCCGCGGACTCATCGAGAACGCGCTGACCAGTTTCAAGCGCATTCGCGATCACCACCAGCTGGACGACAAGGTGGCAAGGGGAGGTCCGTGAGTTGACGGCGAGACTCGCACTGCTGTCCGACCGCTGGCGCGACCGCGTCGAGAAAGCGGTGACCTTCCTCGCCGGGCGCGGTTTCTCCGGCGACGTGGGCCTGATCCTGGGCAGCGGTCTCGGCAACTTCGTCGACCAGATTCAAGATGCGCAGGCCGTGCCCTACGGCGACATCCCCGGCTATCATTCGACCAGCGTGGCCGAGCACGTGGGACAGCTCGTGTGCGGCACGGCGGCGGGCGTGCCGGTGGTGGTGATGCAGGGGCGGTTGCATCCGTACGAGGGCCTGGACCCGGCCGAACTGCTCCTGCCCACGGCGGTGCTGGCCTGCCTGGGAATGCAGTCCGTGGTGGTCACCAACGCGGCCGGCGGCCTCAACCCGCTTTACCGCCCCGCCGACCTCATGGTCATCCGCGACCAGATCGACCTGCACTGGCACGACCCCTTGCGCGGTCTGCTTCGGGACCCTCTGGGTCGTGCGGGTCGTGCGGTGGGTCGGGTGCCCGGGCCCTTGCGGCCCTACGATTCCGAGCTGGCGGAGGCCCTGGCTGCCGCGGCCGCCCGCGCCGGCGTGCCGGTGCATCAGGGAGTGTATGCCAGCATGTATGGCCCGACCTACGAGGCCCGGGCCGAGATCACGTTGTTGCGGCGCGCGTATTGCGACGCCGTCGGCATGTCCACCGCGCCCGAGGCTTCGCTGCTGCATGCGCTCGGCGTCCGGGTCGTGGGCCTGAGCTGCATCACCAATCCCGCGCGCGAGACCGGTCAGCCCGAACTCTCGCATCAGGACGTGGTCGAGGTGGGAGCCAAGGTGCGCGACCGGGTCGCCGAAGTACTGTTGACCGCGTTGCCCCAGCTGCGCGCGTCCGTGAGGTGAATCAGGTGAGCGAACGATCGAATCCGTTCTTCCCGGACGACGTCTACGAGACGCCGGCCGATTTCCACCGCGATCTTCCGGACCGGCTCTGCTTCGGCGGTTCGGCCTGGTACTACACCCTGTTCTTCCGCGAGATCCTCGGCGGCCGCTCCAGAGCCCTCGCCGGCACCTACGACAACCAGGAGTGGTTCGAGAGTTCCCGCCGGATCATGGGCTTCATCGAGCGTTGCGGTGGCCGATTCGAGATCTCCGGCCTCGACCACATCCGCCGTCTCGAAACGCCGGTGGTCTTCATCAGCAACCACATGAGCACCGTGGAGACCATGGTCTTCCCGTGCATCATCGCGCCCTTCAAGAAGGTGACCTTCGTGGTGAAGGAGAGCCTCGAGACCATGCCCATCTTCGGGCCGGTCATGCGCACGTGCAATCCGGTCACGGTGGGCCGGGAGAACGCTCGCGAGGACATGCAGAAGGTGCTCACCGGCGGCGCCGAGCGCCTGGCCGACGGTATCTCGATCATCCTGTTCCCGCAGTCCACCCGGATGGTGGTGTTCAGCCCCGAGCGCTTCAATTCCCTGGGTGTGAAGCTGGCTCGGCGCGCCGACGTGCCGGTGGTGCCGGTGGCCATCAAGACCGACTTCTGGCGCCATGGCCGCCTGTTCAAGGACTTTGGACCGCTCGACCGGTCGAAGCGCATCCACATCCGGTTCGGCGAGCCCATGGCCGTGACCGGCAACGGCAAGGAGCAGCACCAGGCCATCGTGGAGTTCATCCAGGAGAACCTGGCGGCATGGGGGGACGCGCCCGCCTAGCGGTGCTTGCCCCGCTCCCAGCCCTCGTTCGCCAGCCACTGTCGACCCGACTCCTCGGCGCCTTCCTCGAGGGTGGTCGCCATGCTGTCGTTCCAGCGATTCAGATATCCGAACAACGCGATCACGCCCATGAGCTCGACGATCTCGCCCTCGTCCCAGTGCTCGCGGACGCGGGCCTGAAGTGCGGCGTCCACCGCATTGGGAACCGACGACGCGGCCAGCGCCAGGTCCAGCGCCACGCGTTCGGCCTCGCTGAACGCCGCGTGGGTGCGGTACTCCCAGACGTGCTCCATCTGCTCCGCCTCGGCGCCGTAGCGCTCGGCGGCGCGGATGGTGTGGGCCTGGCAATAGCGGCAGCCGGCGGCGTGGCTCGCCACGTAGCCCACGAGCCGCTTGAGGGCGCTCGTAACCCGACCCTCGTTGGCCATGACCGCCATGTTGAGCTGGATGAACGCCCGGGCGATGGACGGCCGGCGTTGCATGGTGAGCACGCTGTTGGGGCAGAAGCCGAGGGTCTCGTTGAAGAACTCGGCGAGCTTCCGCGTCTCGGGGTCGTGGTCGGGGGGCAGAGGGGCAACGAAAGGCATGGACGGCGCTCCTTGGTTGTGGTGCCGCCGCACAGTATCGGCGGCACTTGCGCCGACGCAACTCGACAGGCGATCTTCGACCCATGAACGCCGACCTCGAACGCACCACCGCCCGCCGCTACTACCTGGGCACCGTCTTCCAGGGCATCTGGACCACGGCGCAGTACCTGTTTCCGTTCGTGCTGGCCAAGTCGCTGGCCGCGCCGAGCTGGCTGGTGACGCTGTCGGTGCTCATGGAGACCAGTGGCATGGTCCTGGGCATCTACTGGGGCCAGTTCATGGGGACCGGGCGGCGACGTCAGGTGCTGTTCTGGGGCGGACTCGCCGGCCGGCTGGCCATCGTCGGGGCGCTGCTGGTGACCACGCCGGGCCAGTTCGTGGTCATGCTGGCGGCGGTCTACCTGTTCATCGCCATCGTCTATCCCGCGCAGAACAGCATCCTCCAGGAGAACATCCGCCCCGAACGTCGCGGCGAGGTTTTCGGGCGCGGGGCGTTCATCCAGCACGGCGTGGCGGCGGCGTGCAGCGTGGCGGTGGGTGGGTTCCTTGACCGCGACCCCATGAGCTTCCAGTGGATCTTCCCGTTGATCGGCGTGCTGGGATTCGGCTACCCGCTCGTCCTGTCGCGACTGCCGCGGGCGGCGCAACCCATGGCGGAGCCCGGCGGCAGACCGCACGCGCCACCGGCGTCGCGGTCCCTGGCCGGGGCGATCCTGCAACCCTTCCTCGACGCGCGCGACACCTTCCGCCGCGACCGCGCCTATCTCTGGTACCAGCTCAACTTCACCATGTACGGCATCGCCTTCATCATGCTGGTGCCGGTGGTGCCGTTGTATTTCACCCGCGAGCTGAACCTGGAGTACGGCGACATCGCCAACGCGCGGGTCCTGATCGGGTCGCTGGGCATCGCCTTGCTGGGGCCGCTGATGGGTCGGCTCATGGACCGGCTGCATCCGGCTCGACTGTGTGCCCTGGCCTTCGGCTGGGTGGTGATGTTCCCGCTGAGCCTGGCGCTGGGGCCGGAACTGGGACTCACTGCGGCGCAGACGGCGTACCTGGCCTTCGTGATCTACTCCGTGGGCATGGCCGGGGTGAACGTGACCTGGAACGTGGGGTCCATCACGTTCGCGCCGCCGGGGCAGGGTGGGCACTATCAGGGGATCCACGTGGCCATGGTGGGGATCCGCGGGATCCTGGCGCCGATCCTCGGCTTCGTGCTCCTGGAAACCATGGGGTATCGGGCCGCGTTCGTGGCGGCGGCGGCGCTGTTCGGTGCTGCGGCGATCAGTTCCGCCCTGCTGGCGCGGCGACTCGGGTCAGAGCTCGCACAACGGCGGTGACCCGGTCTTCTCGGCCAGCATCTCGGCCACTGTCGAGTTGGCGAAGGCTGCTTCCATCTGCGCCATGGCGTCGTCGAGGCGCCGGTGCAGCGGGCACAACTCGGTGCCGTGACCGGCGAGTTCCAGGGGGCAGGTGCGGATGCGCTGGATGGGATCCACCGCGTTGATCACGTCGAGCACCGAGATGTCCTCCGGCCGGCGCGTGAGCCGGAAGCCGCCGCCGCGGCCTGAGGTGGAGACCACCAGGCCGGCCCGCGCCAGCATCTGCAACACCTTGGACAGATAGCCGGCCGGCACCTGGGACGCCTCGGAGATCTGCTTGGTCCCCACCGGCTCGTCGGGACGGCCACCCAGCCAGACCACGGCGCGCAGGGCGTATTCGGCGGTTTGCGAGATCATCATCGGTTTGTCCTCCTGCTCTCAATATGCCTAAATAAAACCTTGACGTCCAGGTCTAATTTGATACTTTTTAAATCAAACCTAGACGTCTTGGTTAAGGAAACTCGTGATTCAAGTTCAGGTACCGGAGGACCGTCATGACCATCGAACCACAAGCCAGCGTGGGCAACCTCGTCAGCGAGCAGATCGGCCGCCTGGAGGTCTTCGAGAAGTTCGGCATCGACTACTGCTGCGGCGGCAAGACCTCCCTGGCCGCGGCCAGCGAGGTGGCGGGATGCGACCTCGCCGACGTGATCGCGGCGCTATCCATGAACGACGAGGATGCGGCGGCCGCCACGTCCGTCGACACCACCGACTGGCGTGCCGCCACCCTCAATGCGCTGACCAATCACATCGTCGAGAAGCACCACACGTTCATGAAGCGTGAACTGCCGCGGGTGGGCGACTTCATGGCCAAGGTGCTGAACGCCCACGGCGCGAACCATCCCGAACTGGCCGAGGTGGCCGAGGTCTACGCCGCCCTGCGCCTGGAGATCGAGGATCACCTGAAGAAGGAGGAGCAGCTGCTGTTCCCCATGATCCAGGAGATGGAGATCACCCGCGAGGCCGGCAGTTCGCACTGCGGTTCGGTGAACAATCCCATCGGTATCATGGAGCACGAGCACGACAACGCCGGCGAGGCGCTGCGACGCCTGCGCGTGCTCACCGACCAGTACACCGCACCGGCCGACGGCTGCCCGACCTACCAGGCTCTGATGGCCGGGCTGGCCGCCATGGAGCGCGATCTGCACGAGCACATCCACAAGGAAAACAACATCCTGCACCCGCGGGCTGCCGAACTCGAAGCCTCGTTGCTCGACGCCGCGCGGCAGGAATCCTGATCAACGGAAGAAAGGGTCGATAGCATGCAATACCGCAAGCTCTGGATAACGTTTGCCATCGTGATCGTGGCTTCGTTCTCGGTGCTGGGATTCTTCGGTCGCGA
>PIVY01000129.1 GCA_003353795.1 bacterium | reverse complement strand
GGCGGTCTCCGGCAATGGCCTGATGATGGCCTCGGGCAGGCTCACGCGCAGGGCGGTTTCGATACTCCGGGGGACGCCCATGGTCAACAGACCGATGCCGCTACGCAGGGCGCCCAGGCCGGCGAGCTGGGCGGCGCCGCTGTACCGGCGCGAACCCGCCAGCACCAGGAGGCAGCCCACCTGGTACTTGTGGGAATCGGATGGGCGCTCAGGGATCATGGCAGCGTAGTCGGCCAGGCTCGCCAGGTGCCACGGCGCGGTGTGCTTCGCACAGACCGCATCGTCGAAGCCGATGTCCACCACCGAAAGAGCGCCGGTGTGATCGCGGCCGGGCGGCACGAGGAGTCCCAGCTTGGGCAGGCCCACGGTGATGGTGGCGTCGGCGACCACGGCGTCGGGATCGGTGCTGCCGTCGTCGCCGCTGACGCCCGAGGGGATGTCCACGGCGATCACCGGCACGCTCACCGCATTGATGGCCGCGCAGAGATCGCCGTAGGGAGCGCGCAACGGCGGCTCGATGCCGGTGCCGAACACGGCGTCCACGAGCACGCAGGAGCCGGCCGCCACCGCGGCGACCTGTTCCGGCCAGCGACCCGGATCGCCGGCGACCATCGTCACATCGGCCGGCAGGCGGTCGAGATTGGCGCGCGCGTCGTCGGTGAGGTTCTCCCTCGGCGCGAGCAGCAGCACCTTCACCGACAGCTGCGACTCGCTCAGCAGCCGCGCCATCACCAGGCCGTCGCCGCCGTTGTTGCCCTTGCCGCAGACCATGGCCACGTGGCCGTCGGCGTCGAGCCACCCGCCGGCATCGAGCGCATCGCAGAGCGCACTGCCGGCGCGTTCCATGAGTTCGAGTCCGGGCGTGCCGGCGGCGATGGTGTCGCGGTCGATGGCGGCCATCTCCGTGGCGGTGCACACGCGCATGATCAGTCCTTCCGGCCGTTCAACTCGGCGAGGACCTCGAGCAACTGCGCCATGTCGTCCACGATGAAATCGGCCTCGACGCCGGCGGCGGTGTCGGCGGCCTTGAGGGCCTCGTCCTTGTAGGGCGGCGCCTTGTCGCCGTAGCGGGCCCAGACGGTGTGCAGCCCGAGGTCCTTGGCGCCGCGGATGTCGCGGGTGGGCCAGTCGCCGATCATCACCGCCTGGTCGGGACGCACGTCGAGCTCGTCGAGGGCCATCTGGAAGGGCAGCGGATCGGGCTTGCGGGCGCCGGTGTCGTCGTAGGTGAAGACCCGATCGAAGGTGTGCTGCAGACCCAGGCGATAGAGCCGCAGCCAGGCCTCGAAGCGCGGGGCGTCGCTCACCACCACCAGGCCGTAGCCGTCGCGGAGCAGCCGGTTCAGCACCATCTTGGTGTGGGGATAGAGCACCAGCGAGCCGTCGCGGGCCCGGCGATAGGCCATGACGGCGGCCGCCAGGATGCGGTCGGACACGTCGCCCACGGTTTCCTGCAGGAAGCGGTCGAACACCCGCTGGTACTCGATGCCTTCCTTGAGGTAGATGTCGTACATGTGGCGGTGGGCCGTGTCGGCGTCGATGGCCAGGCCGGCGTCGATCATGGCGTCGATGGCGGCGCGGATGGCGTCGTCCTTGGCCTGGATGAAATCCGTGAGGGTGTTGTCGAGATCGAAGATGACGGCGCGGATGGGTTGGTCTCGCACGGGGGGATCCCCTTTCTTGCCGGCGTTCAGCGATTTGCCAGCGACCACTTGCTAGCGACCGGCGCCGGCGATATTAATGGTTCTTCTCCGACGCGTACAGGAGGTTCGCGTGTCCCTCGAGCCCAGCCCGCCTCAACGACCGCGACTCTGGGAAGCCTGGACCCAGTTCCAGTTGCTCGTCTTCGCCCTGTTGCTCCTGGGCGCCGAGCTGTTCTGGTGGACGGTTGTCTTCCGCCTGACCGAAAACGCGTTCGCCGCCTCGGTGGCCAGCGTGGCCCTGGCCGTGGTCCTTCCCTGCGGTGCAGCGGCCTGGTGGCACGGCGAAACTCTGCTGCAGGCGTTCCAGATCCGGGCCCGCTTCCTGCCCGTCGTGGCGGGAGTGGCCGCCGGACTACTGAGCTGGGCACCGGCCTCCTACCTGGCGTCGCTCTCGGCGCACCTGCGCCCGCCGTCGCCCGAGTACCTCGATCTCCTGGCCGCCAACCTCCCGAAAACCCAGGTGGAGATGGTCGTGGCCTACCTGGCCGTGGCCGTGGCCGCCCCCATTGGCGAGGAACTCATCTTCCGCGGTCTCTTCTTCCGGGTGCTGCGCGACCGCTGGGGCTTCGTGCGCGCCATGGTGCTCACCGCGCTGTTCTTCGGGGTGGTCCATCTGGCGCCGTGGCACCTGTTCGGACTCGTGGCACTGGGATTGCTGCTGGCCCTGCTGTACCAGCTGACCGGTTCGTTGCTGGCCCCCATGCTGGCCCACGCGTCCTACAACGTCGTGGCGCTCACGCTGCTCATCCGGGCAAGCGCCACCGAAGAGGCGACCGCCGCAGCGGGCCTGGGCAGTGGCGGCTGGACCCTTCTCGTGGCCAGCGCGGCCCTGTTGCTGGGGTTGCTGGTCTGGCTCTGGCGCCGATCACGGCCCACCGACACGGTCAGACCTGAAGACGGTTGGCGCTGATCTCACCATTGTCGATGCGGATCGTGTGGCCGCAAGGCGGGTTGTGGCAGACCCACGCCTTGTAGCGAATGGCGGCCCCGTCGCGACCGTAGTCGGAGAGCGGCAGCATGAGTCCCTTGTCGCACTTCAGGCAGGGAGGGTATTCCATCGTCGCACCTTTCCGGACGGTCGCGCCGTCCCGCCGGCTTCATGCCAGCCCCACTTGACACCCTTGCCCGAGCCTGTCGCCGCAGATCGTCACGGCCGGAGCGAGGTCGAGGCCAATACAGGGTAATGTCATCCTGTTTCGGCAACCACGACCGGCCGTTGGCTCGCGCGATCGTTACGTGTACCTTGATGCCAGACCGTCACACCGAAAAGGAGAAGCCGGCATGACCCGAATCATCCCCGTCGTTCTCGTCTGCGCCCTCGCCGTCGTGCTTGCCGGCTGTTCGACCCTCACGGTCAAGAACGACTGGGACGAGCAGGCCGACTTCACGACGTTCCACAAGTACCGGATCCTGGACAACCAGCCGGCCGCCGATCAGCTGGTTGCGCGCCGGATCACGGACGCGGTGCGGATCCACCTGGGCGAGCGGGGCTTCGAGGAAGATGCCGACAGCCCCGACTTCCTCATCGCCATCCACGGCGACGTCGAGGACCGCGTGGACGTACAGACCTACAATTACGGCTACCCCTACGCAGGCTATCCCTACTGGCATGGCGGCCGCGACGTCTCGGTGACCCAGTATCAGGAGGGCACCCTGATCATCGACTTCGTCGACGCCGGGAACAATCAGCTGGCGTGGCGCGGCTGGGGCACCAAGATCCTGGACGACTCGACCCGCGAGGCCAGCGTGCTGCAGGGAATCGTCGACAAGATCCTGGCGCAGTTCCCGCCGAAGTAGGCGGCAACACCGTTCAGTCGAGGCCGCCCCTCGGCGGATGGAAAAGGAAACGGGCGACGCGTCGGTGGACGCGTCGCCCATTTTCTTCATCCCTGGCCGATCGCTCGCCGGATCAGCCTGTGGACTTCTTGGCGCCGCGCACCATCTCCAGGAGATCGGCTTCCATGGCCCGCGCCGTGGCCGCCGGTCCGGTCAGCTTGAAGAAGAGGCTGCCCTGGGGGCCTTCCACCACCACGCCGACCAGACGATATCCCGGCTCGGGGTCCGCCTTGTCGCCGCCGCCCATGGGCCGCATGCTGCCGGCCTGGTAGGTGCCGTCGACGGAGATCACGCTGACGGCCATGCCGTCGGCCGTGAACTGGTCGCGCTCGGCGGCCGCGTTCACGTCGCCGCCGTCGGGCAGGCTCATCTGCCCGAGCCAGCGCTGGAGGTTGGCCTCGGTGCCGCCGCCGGACTCGGGTCCGAAGTAGAAGACGTTGACCTCGGCCTGCTGGGCGTCGCCCTCCACAGGATCGAGGCGGTACTGGGCCTGGCGCATGCCGCTGGAGCCGAGATCGAGCCAGTTGGCGGGCGCGGCGAAGACGACGCCGGCCAGCAGGGCGACGTTGCCGTGGGACGCCTCGTCGTGCGTCGTGCCGTGGGCTGCGTCAGCCGGCGCCTTGGCCTGGGTGCCTGCCGACGGTGCCTGCTGCTGATCGTCGCCGCCGCCACAGGCGGAAACGGTCAGGAGCGCGGCTCCGATGGCGAGCGCCAGGAGGGCGCGCGACCTCGCGATGTTCAGGTAGGTGTTCATGGCGGGACAGGCTAAGGGCGGTTGGGCGGGTTGGCCACCGCCGAGGCCCCGACGCCAATGCGCCGGGGCCTCTCGAAAAAGCCATGGTGCGGGCCTAGGAACCCGATTCCGACGGCGCCAGCGTCCGCGGCTCCGCATTCTTGACGTACTCCTCCAGCCATCGGTCGGTCTCCCACAGCAGATGCATCACCGATTCCCGCGCCCGGTAACCGTGGCTCTCCGACGGCAGCATCACCAGCCGCGCTGTTGCGCCGTGCCCCTTCAGAGCGCCGTACATGCGCTCGCTCTGCATGGGGTAGGTGCCGGAGTTGTTGTCGGCGTCGCCGTGCACCAGGAGGATGGGCTCGTCGATCTTGTCGGCGTGCATGAATGGCGACATGGTGAAGTAGACCTCCGGCGCCTCCCAGAAGGTGCGCTCCTCGGCCTGGAAACCGAAGGGAGTGAGCGAGCGGTTGTAGGCTCCCGATCGGGGGAGTCCGGCGCGGAACAGGTCCGTGTGCGCCAGCAGATTGGCGGTCATGAAGGCGCCGTAGCTGTGGCCGCCCACGGCCATGCGGTCGCGGTCGCCAACACCGCGGCGGACCAGTTCGTTCACGGCCGCCTCGGCGCTGGCCGAGAGCTGCTCGACGAAGGTGTCGTTGGGCTCCTCTTCGCCCTCGCCGATGATGGGCATGGACGGATCGTCGAGCACCGCGTAGCCGCGCGCCAGGAACAGCATGGGCGACCACCAGCCCACGCGGGTGAACCGGAACGGCGAGTCGGTCACCTGGCCGGCGTCCTGCCTGCTCTTGAACTCGGTGGGGTAGGCCCACAGCAGGCACGGCAAGGGGCCGTCGCGATCCTTGTCGTAGTCGGCCGGCAGGTAGAGGGTGCCGGTCAGCGGTACACCGTCGGCGCGCTCGTAGGTGATGAGTTCCTTGCTGATGCCGGCGAGCTGCGGCGTGGGATCGGGGAAGAAGGTCTTCTGCACCAGCACGTACCGATCTTCGCGCAGGTCACGCACGAAGTAGTTGGGCGGTTCGGTCTGGGACTCGCGGCGGGTCAGCAACTGGCGTCCGTCGTCCAGCAGTTCGACGGGGTTCTCGTAGTACGGCTCCTCGCTGCGGAACAGCCGCTCCTTCTCGTCGGTCATCACGTTCCAGCGGTCAAGGAACGGACGGTCGCCCTCGGGCGAGGCACCGTCGCCGCGCATGAAGACGGTCTCGCCGTCGTCGGCGATGAGCATGACCGAGCGGCCATACTTGTTGTGCGTGGAGAGGGGCTGGCCAGGGTCGCTGTAGCGGTCCTGGAATGAGCGCTCCACCAGGAGGCGGTGTTCGCGGTCGCGGTGGTCGGGCGCCACGTGCCAGACCTTGATGTTGCGGGTCTTCCACCACCAGCCGAAGGCGAAGGCCATGTCACCGTTGCCCCAGTAGAGGCCGCCGTAGCGGTTGGGCATGGTGATGAGTTCCTCGGGATCGCCGTCGAACGGGGCGGTCAGGGTAAATACGCGGTCGCGCCACTCCGCCTCGGCGCCGCCGTCTCCGCCGTCGAGCGCCTCGGTCCAGACGATCTGGGCCGCCGCGTCGTCGCGCCACTCCACCGACCGCGGGCCCGTGGGAACCGAACCGAAGCTCACCGGAACCTGATCCTGCAGCGGCAGGTCGGCCACGCGATGAACGGAGTTGTTCGTTTTCAGATCCCAGATCTCGATCCGCCGCGGGAACGAGTTCTCCTGCAGGGAGTAGCTGAACGGTTTCTGGACGGTCTGGACCAGCAGATAGCGACCGTCAGGGGATGGATCCATGGAACGGACCATGGCCGTCTCCCCCACGGAATCATATTCACCATCTAACTTGAATACAACGATTTGCGTCGTAGTGTAGTACTCGTACAACTGTTCGTCGTGGGGGTTCTGGAGCAGGTCCTGAAGGGTCCGGGCCGGGGCCTTCTTGCCCAGGTTCTCCTGCACGACCGGGCCGGCGGGTATGTACGAATCCACCGGAGCGCTTCCGTGCCCTTCGGGGACGATCCGGACCGCGAAACGCTTGCTGTCAGCCAACCAGTCATACGGGCGGCCATAGACGCCGTTGAGGCTGATTCCACCCGGGGTGACCTGGCGAGCCTCGCCATTCTTCAATTCAGCGTACCAGAGAGAAAGCTGATCCTCGATCTGGGCAACGAAAGCGATGCGCTTGCCGTCGGGGGACCAGCTCACACCCGTCAGCGCCGCACCCTGCGGCAGGCCCGAGACGGGGATCTCCTTGCCGTCCTTCAAACTCTGGAACGCGAGTCCGTCCAGGGCCCGCTGCCGGCTCTTTCCCATGCTCCGGGGATTGATTCGCAGTCCGGCCAGGCGCAGTTCCGGCGCCGCCACTTCGCTGATGGGCGGCAAACCGGGGCGCTGGAGCAGCAGGAGCCACTTGCCGTCCGGGCTCGTGGTCACCCCCGGCGTGGGCGGTGCGTCGATCATGTCGGCCAGGATCTGGTCCGGCATCTGATAGGCGAGGGCGGCCTCCTGGGCCACCGCCGGCAGGGCGAACAGCGCGAGTACGACGATCAGGAACGGGCGACAACGCTTCGGCAGCATGAATCGACTCCTATCTCGGGCCTGGAATCCATAGGCAGGGGCTTGCCGGAGGCTGCTCGGGAGCCCGGGGATCGTACAGATCGTCCGGAATTCGCACCCTGCCGGTCGACCACGTCAACCACCTCAAGTCCCGCCCCAGCAGGACGATCAGAACCAGGACAACATACCACGCCGTCCTGCTCCGCGCCGTCGTGCGGTGCGGCGGCGACTGCCATCACCTCGAGCCTAGGGAGCACCGACGTGGCCGAATCGCCCGACACGCCACTCGACCTGGTCCTCGTATCGGAGAAACTACCCTCCCCGTCGGGGGTGGCGTTGCAGGTCCTGCAACTCACCCGCGACCCCGACGCATCCCTGGACGATCTCAGCGGCGTGCTCACCCTCGACCCCGCGCTCGCCGGCCAGATCCTCAAGTACGCCAACTCTGCCATCACCGGAGGCGGCGCCGAGTGCCGTAACGTCGGCGACGCCGTGGTGCGCCTCGGCATGGCCAGCGTGCGGCGTCTTTCGTTGAGCTTCTCATTGCTGGCCAACGCCCGCAGCGGCCCCTGCCCCGCGTTCGATTACAACCGATTCTGGTCGCACTCGCTGGCCACGGCGGTGGCGTCCCAGGTGCTGGCGCCGCATGCACAGAAGGTCGACCGCGACGACGCCTTCACCTGCGGATTGCTGGGCCAGGTGGGACAGCTCTGTCTGGCCAGCGTCCATCCCCACGAGTACGCCCGCATCATCGCCACCGGCTTGAGCTCGGACAGCAGTTCTCTTGCCGAACGCGAGCAGGCGGAGCTGTCGGTCGACAACATCGCGGTCACCGAAGCACTGTTCGAGAGCTGGGGACTGCCGGAGGTCTTCGGCGCCGCGGTCCGCGGCGCGGCTGACCGGCCCATCGCCGGCGAGTTCGATCTCGCTGCAGTCCTGCGCACCGCGCGAGGCCTCGGCGAGGTCTGCGTGGCCGACATCAGCACCCGTGCAGGCTGCGCGGCGGGCGTGATCGCGCTCGGACGCGAGCTCGGCCTGGACGAAGGCGCGCTCACCGCCATGAGCAACGACGCCGTCGCCGAGTGGACCCGCATGGGTAAGGTCCTCAGCATCATCACCGAGGACGTGCCGGCCCTCGAGGAACTGATGCAGCGCGCGGGAACCCTTGCCCAGCGCCAGAATCCGGCCCACGCCAACAGGAATCAGGATGCCGACGGCGACGCCACGACGGTCGCCGACGGCGAGGAGCCGCTGCGCATCATGGTCGTCGACGACTCGCCCCTCGACCGGAAAGTCGTGGTCGCACTGGTGGAGAAATCGGGGCATCGGGTTCGCACGGCCGAGAATGGCGAGGACGCCCTGCGGGTGGCCCTGCAGTGGAATCCGCACCTGATCATCTCCGACTGGATGATGCCCGAGATGAACGGCCTGGAGATGTGCCGCGCCCTGCGCAGCAGCGAGCAGACCGGCCACGTGTACATCATCATGATGACCGCCAACGACCAGTCCGAGGATCTGGTCACCGCCCTCGATAACGGCGCTGACGACTACCTGCCCAAGCCCATCAATCACGCCGTGCTGGGAGCCCGGCTACGCGCCGCCGAGCGGGTGATCCGCCTGCAGGAACGCGTGGAGTACGATCGCGAGCAGATCCGGCGATTCGCCGCCGACCTCTCGGTGGCCAACCGCAAGCTCAAGCACATGGCGCTGTACGACGGACTCACCGGACTGCCCAACCGCCGCTACGCCATGGACCGACTGAACAAGGAATGGGAACGGACCGTGCGACACGGTGCACCGCTGCTGTGCATGCTCGTGGACATCGATCATTTCAAGCTGGTGAACGACAACCACGGCCACGACGCCGGCGACGTGGTGCTGCAGCAGGTGGCGCAGGTCATGAAGAACTGCCTGCGCTCCAGCGACGACATCTGCCGCTTCGGCGGCGAGGAGTTCCTGGCCATCTGCGCGGACGCCGACATCGAGGTCGCCCACACCCTCGGCGACCGTATCCGTGAAGCCGTGGCCGAACTGACGGTGGACACGCCCGAGTTCCATGGATCGGTGACGGTGAGCGTTGGCGCCGCGAGCTACACGCCAGGTGTGGATTCGCCGGCGCGGCTGCTCAAGCTGGCCGACGAGGCTTTGTATGCGGCCAAGGAAGCCGGCCGCAACAAGGTCTGCATCGTGGATCCGGTGGGAGCGGGCCAACCGTGAGCCGTCGGTATCCTCTTCACCAGCTCGTGCACCGGACCCTGTTCCGCCGCCTCGCCGTGCTCGCGGTCCTCCTGGCCGTGGTCATGGGTGGCGCCGCCTTCCTGCACGGCCGCCACCAGGCTCAGCACCGTGCCGTGGCACAGGCCCACGACCGGATCGCGGTGATCCGGGCCGAGTATGGCCAGGCGATCGGCGAGGGGCTCGCACCGGCCGCCGCGTTCGACGCCGCCATGGACGTGATGATGACCATGACGTTCGAGAACCACAGCGGTCGTTTCGCCTACGCAGTATTCTTCGACGAGAGCGGCGACTTCTACGCCTTTCACCCCGCGAACCATCCGCTGGCCGACGCCGCGGCCCTGGCCGTGGGCGACAACCGCAGTATCCGGCCCGGAATCGGCGAGGCCAGCGCCCGCGTGGTACGGATCGAGGGACACCCGACGGTGCAACTGGTGGTGCCGATGGCGGGGATCGACGGCTCGCTCGCCGCGTGGGTATCCGGCGTTTTCGTCCTCTCGGATGCGGCGGCCTCCGCCCTGATCCGCGAACCCCTGATCATGGCCGGCGGCATCATGGGCGTGATTGCCCTCACCACGCTGCTGCTCTATCCGGTGATCCTACGCCTGGCCCGGCGGCTCGCCAGCTACTCGGGCGATCTGCTCGAAGCCAACCTTGAGATGATGGAGGTGCTGGGCTGCGCCATCGCCAAGCGCGACAGCGACACCGACGCCCACAATTATCGCGTGACCATCTACGCAGTGCGCCTGGCGGAGCGCGAGGGACTGTCGCCGGCCACCATGCAAACCCTGATCAAGGGCGGCTTCCTCCACGACGTGGGCAAGATCGGAATCCGCGACGACATTCTCCTGAAGCCCGGCAAGCTCACCGACGCGGAGTACGCCGTGATGAAGACCCACGTGGAGCACGGACTGGACATCGTCGGTCGCTCCCGCTGGCTCGAGGACGCGCTGGCCATCGTGGGCGGCCACCACGAGAAGTACGACGGCGGCGGTTACCCCGAGCGCGCGCCGGGCGACCTCATTCCCATCACCGCCCGCATCTTCGCCATCGCCGACGTGTTCGACGCCCTCGGCTCGGCCCGCCCCTACAAGGATTCCCTCCCCTACGACCGCATCGTGGCGATCCTCGAAGAGGGGCGTGGCTCCCACTTCGATCCGGCGCTCTTGACCAGTTTCCTGCAGATCGCCCCGCGTCTGCACGCGGAACTGACGCCGCTGGCGGTCGAGGAGCTACGCGAGAAGCTGCAGGACATCACGCAACGCTACTTCAACGCCGAGCTGGAACGCGTCCTCGTCTGAATCCATCGTCAGTCGCCGCGCTGTCCGACGGTCAGTCTGGTATCGTGATGATCCACGTACCGACTCCAACCCGTTTTCCAGACCATCTCAGCGTCTTCCGCCGCGACCGCCACCACGGCCGCCGCCGGATCGCTGCCGTTGCTGCGGCGCCTGCTGCTGACGCTGACTGCCCCGATCGCGCGAACTGCGGTCACGGTCCAGTTGTTGTTGATCGCGTTGCTGCTGGTCGCGCTGTACCTGGTCGCGTTGCTGTTGGTCCCGCTGCTGCTTGTCACGCTGTTGTTGATCCTGCTGCTGCTTGTCACGCTGCTGCTGATCGCGCTGCTGCTGGTCACCCTGCTGCTTGTCGCGATCGCGAGATTCGCGGTCACCTTGCTGGTCGCGGGACTCCGGCCGCTCCTTCTCCGACTCCCAGCGATCGCCTTCCCGCTTCTCCCAGCTGCCGTCCTTGTCGCGGTACACGTTTCCATCGCGATCGGCGTAGACGTTGTTCTTGCGATCGCTGGTGCCTGGTGTCTTGCGGTTGTCTCGTTTCACATCGCCGGTGCGTTTGACCCCTGACGAACGATTGCGGTATGCATTCGAGTGATGCTGCTTCTGCCCCGAGCGGTAGCCGGCGCGGTAACCCGCCGAGGCACCGCGGCGATAGCCGTGTCGATAACCGTGGTTGTATCCGCGCCAATAGCCGCGCCGGTAGCCGTGCCGATAGCCGGCGGCTCCCCAGCCCCGGTAGGGATACCGTCCCCAGTGGAAGCCGACGGTGACCCAGCCGTAGCTCACGCCATAGCTGAACCCCCAACCGGTCCACGGATTGTAGTGCACGGCGAACCCGTAGGTCACCGGGCGCGGATAGTAATAGTGGCGATACCAAGGGTAGTAGTACCAGCCGCTGCCGTAGACGACGCAGCCGTGGTAGACGTAACTGTGGTAATAACCGGCGGTGTATCCCACGTAGACGACCTCGGGCGTCGACTCGTAGATGTACACGTACTTCACGTTGTAGACCGGGCACTCGGGCGGCAGGTCCTGGATCACGGCGGGCAGCTCGGTGGCCACCGCCCAGGGTCCGTCGGGCTGCTGCGACACGAACCACACGGCCTCGTCGCAGCAGTAGTAGACCCCGTCGATGAGCAGCACCGACTTGTCGGTGTTGCGTGCGTAGGCCACGCCCTCGGCGCAGGACTCGAACTCGGGATCGCCGTCGTAGGTGACGGTGCAGGTGGCCGTGGCGCGGTCGATCTCGGCGGTCTGGGGGATCTGCGTCTCGAGCACCGCCTCGCGGGCCTCCTGGGTACCGGCCACCGAGGGCAGCACGCTGGCGAGATCGGAATCGGAGGGGATGAGGGTGAAGTCCTCGGGGATCTCCTCGGGCGCCACGTAGCTCCACGGGCCGTTCTCCAGCGACTTCGACCTGAACCAGCGGCCGGCCACCAGCACGTAGTAGTCCTGGGTGGAGATGTCCATCACCACGTCGGACTCGCAATTACGCAGGTAGAGCAGCTGGGTCCCCTCCACCGACGCGAAGTCGGGCGCCCCCTCGGTGACGATGATCTCGGCGGGCTCGGTGGCAACGATGATCTCCGGCGGCGCCGCGTCCTCGCTGGGCTCCAGCTCCAGGGCGGCAGCGTCCTCGGCGGCGGCCTCGTTCTGCTCCTTCTCCTCGGCCTCGAGCTGGGGCGTGATGTCGACCACGACCTGGGGCAGCTGCTGGGCCAGACCCCACGGCCCATTCAGATCGTTGGCCGTGAACCAGGTGCCGCCGCCCCGCAGATAGAGCTCACGCTGCCCCGGCTCGCGCACGAGGAAGAAAGCGGAGTTGACCACGTACTCCAGTTCCGGGCCGTCCAGCTTCTGGAAGATCGGATCGCCGTCGACGATGACCAGCACCGTCGGGTGCTGCCGGACGTGGATCGCCGGCGGGTCGTTGTTGTATCCCCCGCCCCCCACACCGCTGGAACTCTCGGCGGCCAGGTCGGCGATGATGCGATCCAGCGAGAAATCCATCTCCCAGGTGGGGATGTCCTGCTCGAGGTAGGCGGAGAGTTCGGCGACCAGCGCCTCGTCCGCGTCGGGAAAGCGCGAGGCGGTCACCTTGACCGCCTCGAGGGAGGCCATGCGGGTCTCCTGGTCGGTGCTCAGCCTCGACTCGAACCACATGGCGCCGAAGATCGGGGCCTCCGCCCCGTCGAGCTGCATCGAGACCGCTGCCCGCGACTGGAGCGTCTGGCCCTCCAGCGACTCGATCTGCGGCTGGTAGACCACCACCTCGCCGCGTTCGCCGGAGAGGACCTTGGGCCAGTAATCGTCGGCAGCCGCCGGAATCGCCGCGGCGAGGACCAGTGACACGATGCAGAATCGGCGTGCTGCGCGAAAGGCGAGGTCGGCGATCATCGTGAATCCACCTCTGACTGTGTGGGTCTCGCAGAATTCAAAAGCACGGTAACTCAAGATTCCCATGGCGTCACATGGAATCCAGACGTGGCGAGATATTCCCTGAAAGTGGTATAGATCCCGCCAACAGGTGTGCTAGATTGCGATTTGACTCGAAGTTGCCATTTCGCCTCCGGTCTTCCTCGGAAAGGGGTCGCCATGATTCATCGAGCCGATCGGCACCGCACGGGTGTCGGCACCCTCGTCCTCGCCGCCACCTTGCTCATGATCGCGGCCGGCCTCCTGCTAGGCGGCTGCGGCAAGAAGGAGCCCGAGGCCCCGCAGATCGTGCGGCCGGTGAAGATGATGACCATCGGTGCCGGCGCAGCCGGCGGCGAGCGCGAGTACCCCGGCCGCGTGCGCGCCGCCGAGGAGATCCAGCTCAGTTTCGAGGTTCCTGGGCGTGTCGTCGAGCTCAACGCCCGCGAGGGCATGACCGTGGCCCGCGGCGCCCTCGTGGCCGCTCTCGACCCCCGCGACTACGAGGCCGACCGCGACCGGGTGCTGGCCCGGCGCAACGAGACCCGCGCCGACTACCAGCGCAACCGCACTCTCTACGAGCGCGACGCCATCTCCCTGCGCGACCTCGAGGTGGTTCGCCGCCAGTTCGAGGTGGCCGAGGCCAATCTGCGGCAGGCCGAGAAGGCCGTGGACGACACGCGCCTCTACGCTCCCTTCGACGGCAAGATCGCCAGCCGCCTGGTGGAGAGCCAGGAGAACGTCACGGCCAAGCAGCCGATCCTAGTCTTCCACGACGATTCCAGCCTGGAGATCCGCGCCAGCTTCCCCGAGAGCGACTTCCTGCGCATCCGTGATCTCGGGACGGTGGAGGAGATGACGAGACGTCTGGAGCCCCGGGTGGAGATCTCGGCGGCCGGCAGCGGTTCCATCGACGCCTGGGTCAAGGAACTGCGCAGCACCGCCGACCCGGTGACCCGCACCTACGATGTGACGCTGGGCTTCAAGCCCCCGGCCGGCCGGTCCATCACCTCGGGCATGACCGCCCGCGTGGTCATCGCCATGCAGGGCGCCGAGGGCACCCTCTTGGTGCCGGCCGCGGCCGTGGTCGCCGACGCCGAGAGCCGCTCGCTGGTCTGGATCTACGACGAGGCCGCCGGCGTGGTCAACGCCCGCGAGGTGGTCATCGGCATGATGACCGGCGACGAGATCGAGATCCTGAGCGGCCTCGAGGACGGCGACACCATCGCCATCCTCGGCGCCAGCAATCTCACCGAGGGCATGAAAGTCCGCCCCCTGGGCGACTGACGGGAGGCCGGCATGAACCCCGCAAAGATCGCCCTCGACCGCAATATCGTCACGTGGGTCGTCATCGTCCTGCTGCTGCTGGGCGGAATTCAGGCCTTCATGACCATGCCTCGCCTCGAGGACCCCGAGTTCACCATCAAGGACGCCATCGTGATCACCCCCTACCCGGGGGCCTCGGCCGAGGAGGTCGAGCAGGAGGTCACCGACCGCGTCGAGAAGGCCCTGCAGGAGATGGGGCAGCTCAGCGAGATCTTCACCTCCTACTCGTACCGCGGGCTGTCCGTGATCCAGCCGCGGATGCTCGACAGGTTTGACAAGGCGAAGCTGCCCCAGGTCTGGGACGAACTGAGGCGCAAGGTGGGCGACGTGCAGAGCGATCTGCCGCCGGGCGCCGGCCCGTCCATCGTCAACGACGACTTCGGGGACGTCTACGGTATCTTCTTCGCCGTCACCGGCGAGGGCTACTCCTTCGCCCAGCTCAAGGACGTGGGCGAGTACCTGCGCAAGGAGCTGGCCCTGGTCCAGGACGTGGCCCGGGTCGACTTCTACGCCGTGCGCGCCGAGATGGTCTACATCGAGCTCGACCGGGACCGGATGGCCCAGCTGGGCGTGCCGCCGGCGGCCATCGTGCAGGAACTGCAGGCGCACAACGTCGTTGCCGATGCCGGCCGGGTGGAGGTG
>PIVY01000128.1 GCA_003353795.1 bacterium | reverse complement strand
CGACCAGGGCGATACCTCGGTCACGGTCACGGTCAACGTGCTCGATCCCATGCCGGCCGAATCCTACCGCCTGGTGGTCGCGGTCACCGAGGACGGCATCCATGCGCCGGGGCCCAACGGTGAGCAGCACCACAACCAGGCGTTCCGTCGGCTCTACCCCGACCTGTTCGGCGTGCCGGTGGCCACCGCGCCGGGCACCCACGAGTACTCCATTGCGCTGGATCTGGATAACCAGTGGGTCCTCGCGAATCTGAATGCAACGGCCTGGGTCCAGGCGGACACCACGGGCCAGATCGTGAATTCGGCCACGGTGATGCTGACGGGCGGCACCACGGCCGTGAATGACGGCGGCGAGATCCAGTCGGCCGGCGTCCGGCTCCTCGGCGCCCATCCCAATCCCTTCAACCCTCAGACGAATATCGCCTTCGAGCTACCCGCCGCGGATTCCGTCCGGCTCGATGTGTACGACCTGGGAGGACGTCGGATCGCGACCCTGCTTGACGACGTTCTGCCTGCCGGGCGGCACGCGATCGCATGGAACGGTCGCGACGCGGACGGCCGCGCGGTCCCGAGCGGCGTCTATCTCTACCGGCTCGACACCGATCGCGACAGAGCGCACGGGCGCATGATGCTGGTGCGCTAGGTCGGGCCGGCGGCCGCGACCAGGCCACCAGAAACGAGCGCGGCCGCTCCGGGATCCCGGAGCGGCCGCGTGCGTCAAACCGGGAAGTGGCTAGGCTCCCCGCGCGGCGTGAAGGTCCCGGAACGCCGCCTCCATCCCTGCCCGCAGCTTCTCCATGTCCGCCGGTTTCCAGGCACCCAGATCGTCGCGAATGAACGTCGTCAGGTCCTTGCGGTTGTCGAAGCGGCCGATGGGTAGCAGCCACTCCTTGCCGTCGCGTTCCACCTTCACGGCGTTGGCCTTGCCCGAGTTGTCGAGCAACCACTGCATGTCGTCGCAGCCGTAGTCGCCGTACATCACCGCCGCCGGGACGCCGTGATTGAGGATGCTGCCGGGATCGTCGGGGTCGGTGCGGTGCGTGTTCTTGCGGCGCGACTCCTCGGGCGTGACCCAGATGTAGAGGATCGATGCCTTGTCCAGGATCTCGGGGGCCAGCTGGGAGAAGCTGTACTTGTAACCGTAAGGCGCCGGCAGGGGCAGGGCCGAACCATCGGCGCCGCCGCGGGCGAACTCGATGATCACGGTCTTGCCCTCGAGGGTGTCGGGGTGCTCGGCGTTCTTCTTCTCCAGGAGGTCGCGGCACTCGTCTTCGAGCACGATCTCCAGCTCGGTGCGCAGGCCGGGATCCATGTCCGCGAACACCGGCGCCGCGCCGACCACCAGGCGGGCGCGGTCGAAGCGGTCGAACATGTAGCCCGCGGCGCTCTCGGGGGCGGGCTTGTTGCCGCTCACGAGGTCGCGATAATCCTCGTTCATCAGTTCGATGAGGGTGCCCCAGTCCAGGGGCTCGCGGAACGGCAGGGACGAGCTGCGGAAGTACGCGCCGGCCTCGTTGCGGGCGGTGAGCTGGTCGCTGATGCAGCGCATGATGTGGACGTAGGGGAAATCGTCGAGCTGCACGGTGTGGCCGATTCCGAAGTGTTGCTCGCATTCTTCGGGGCTGAGGCTGGCCAGGTAGGTGCGGGCTTCGCTCTTGCCGCTGGCGGGCAGGGCCGTGAGCAGCAGGATGTCCAGGTGCTTGTTCACGCGCGGATCCTCGAATTGGGGGCGATGCCCCGGTGAATACCCCTTGTCGGGGTGGTAGCGGTGCCGGCCATTATCCGCTCCCGAAACGCCATCGTCAAGGCGGTCTCGATCAGGGACCTGTAACGCCGGAGAGATCCGCGGCACTCACCTGGCGAGCGTCCGGTGCAGGGCCGGACCGTGCCACGGAGGGTTATCATGCGCGTGCCTACTCTCGTCGCCCTGGCAGTGATCCTGGCGGCGACAACCGCCGGTGCCGACGATCTGCTCGAGGATCGCGGCATCTTTCATCCCACCTTCTTCGCCGAACTGCAGGACATCGAGGTCGTCGGAGATCGAGCCTACGTCTTCGGGGTCGGCGGCCTGGCGATCATCCAGGTCCTGGATCCCGACAATCCTTTGATGCTCGGTCGCTACGAACCGCCGGGCCATCCGTATGTCCGCTTCTATCGCGGCGCCATCGCCAACGGCTACGGCTACGGCGGCGCCCGCGAGGACCTGCTCATGGTGATCGACCTCTCACCCATCGGCAGCCCGTTCCGGACCGACATCGTCGGTGAGCCGGGCATGAGCTACGAGGGTTGCGCGGTCGCCGGCAACTACCTGTATGCCTGCCGTCACGGCGACGGCATGCAGATCCTCTCGCTGACGGTCCCGCAGACGCCCCTCGAGGTGGCTGTCTTCGAGGATCTGACCAACGCCTGGGACGTTGAACTGCGCGACGGCCTGGCCTACGTGGCCGACGGCATCGGCGGTCTGGCCATCGTCGACGTGAGCGACCCCACCGATCCGTTCCTGGTAGGGCGCTACGATGCGCTCGGAGCCACGGTGGACGTGGCGCTCCACGGCGACGTGGCGGTGATCGTCAGCGGCAGCGCCGGCCTCGAACTTGTGGACATCAGCGACCCGTCGGCGCCGGTTCAGCTGGGTCACCACGATACCTCGGCGCTGGCGATCACCGTGGCCGTGGACGGCGACCGCGCCTTCGTGGCCGACTGGGACGACATCGAGGTCTTCGACATCTCGAACCCGACGGCGCCGGTGGCCGCGGGGCGGGAGAACACCCCCGTGCGGGTCATGGGCCTCGACGCGGTAGACGACCGGGTCTACGTGGCCGACTGGTCGCGCATGCGCATCTACGACTACGGCCCCACCTCCCGTGGTGACGTCGAACTGCCGGTGATCATCGAGTTCGGCGACGTGCCGGCCGGCACCGCAGTCGACACGACGTTCACCGTCTCCAACACAGGCGGCGGCGTACTCAACGTGACCGGCATCGAGACGTTCAACGAGACGTACATCGTGTCGCCGCCGCTCAGCTTCTCCCTGGCGCCCGGCGAGAGCCGCGAGGTGCCGCTGCGCTACGACAACCAGGAGCCCGGCTTCGACGTGACCTTCGTCAGCGTCGACTCGGACGACACCGACGAACCCGAGGTCAATTTCCCGGTGACCGGCGAACCGGATCCCGGCGACCTCGAGATCGGCGACGAGGCGCCGAACTTCGCCTTGCTCGATCTGGACGGCAAACCGTACCGGCTCTCGCAGCAGCGGGGAAAGGTGGTGGTGCTGGCGTTCTTCGCCAACTGGTGACCGGTTTGCGGTCCGGAGTTTTCGGACCTCGAGGCAGCGATCTGGCAGCGGTACCAGGATGACGACGTGGTGGTCTGGGGCATCAACCAGGGCCCCGATCCCATCGAGGATCTGATCAACTTCGTCAACGCGTTCCAGATCACGTTCCCCATCCTGCTGGACAACGACTACATCACGCCCCAGTACCGGCAGAACGGCGCCATCTCACCCTTCCCGCTCGACTACGTCATCGACCAGAACGGCAACGTGGCCTACTACCGCACCGAGTACGATCCGGAGGCCATGATCGCGGTCATCGACGAGTTGCTGGCGATCGGCACGCCGGTGGAAGACGTGCCGGTTCCCGTGTCGAATCTGCGCCTGGACGCCGCGCCCAATCCCTTCAATCCCCTGACCGTGGTGAGTTTCGATCTGCCGGCGGCGGCGTCCGTGACGCTCGACCTGCATGATGCGCGCGGCATGCGAGTGAAACGGCTCCTGGCCGAATCGCGCGCCGCCGGCAGTCACGATCTCTCCTTCGACGGCCGCGACGACGCGGGCCGCGAGCTGGCCGCGGGCGTGTACCTGCTCCGACTGCGGGCCGGCGACGACACGGTCACCCGCAAGTTGACCCTGGTCCGTTGACGGAAGGATGACGTCATGCGATCCCTCGCTCTGCTCTTCTTGCTGGTCCCCGCAGCGGTCGGCGCCTACGACATCGGCGACCCCGTGGCCGACATCGAGTTGACTGACCTCGACGGTCTGCCCGTGGCGCTCAGCGATCACGCGGGCGAGATCATCGTGCTCAACTTCTTCACCACCTGGTGTCCCGGCTGCAACGAGGAGGCGGCCGTCCTTGAGAACGAAATCTGGCAGGTCTACCAGGAGGACGGCGTCACGGTCATCGCCATCGACATCCAGGAATCGGTTGGGCTGGTGCTGGGCTGGAGCCTGGCCAACCAGATCACCTACCACATCTGGATGGCGCCCGACTGGTCGGTGCTCGATCCGTTCACCGACTCGCCCGCCCTGCCCTACAACACCGTGATCGACCGCGACCAGACCCTGCGATACGCCCAGATCGGCTTCGACCGCGACGCCATCATTGCCATGGTGGAGACGATCATCGACGAGGGCTCGACGCCGGTGGCGGGGGCCACCTGGAGTGGAGTGAAGGCGCTCTTCGCACGTTGATTCCGGGCCGGGGGCTTGTGCCGCCCCACGATCATGCCGTATCATCATGGGACCGCTCTCGGGGGAGGGCGCCCCTGATCGCCCCGTCCCATGCTTTTCGCCGCTTTCCGGAGGTCGTTCCATGCTCCGGTCGATATTACTCATCCTGTTGATCTGTACCGCTTCGTCCCAACTCGCCGGCGCCGAGATGTGGGATCCTTCCACGAGCATCGTCTCCATCGATCCGTCGGCCGAGGGCGCGGTCATCCACGTCGTACCCGACGGCTCCGGGTCCTGGTTCACCGAGGCCCTCGACCAGTTCGGCAATCCCGTCGACGCCACCATCACCCTGACCGTGAACGACCTCAGCGGCGATCCCATCCAGGGCTATCCGGCCGAGGACATCTGGCTCGAGACCTCGGAGGGCGGCCTGATCGCGTGCATCGCCGGCGCCATTGCCGACCGCGATACCGACAACGCCGGCCAGACCGTGTGGCAAGAGCCTCTCCTGGCGGGCGGCTGCTCGGCGGGCGAGATGGTCGACATCTACGTCAGCGGCACACCCATGCTGGGTCCTGGCCTGCCACTGGTCTTCAAGAGCCCCGACCTCAGCGGCGATCGGATCGTCAACCTCACGGATGTTGTCGCATTCACCGAAGCCCTCGGCGGCATTGGCGAATCCTGCGCCGATTTCAACAACGACGGTTCCGTCGGCCTGGCGGATGTCGTGCGCTTCACCTGGGGCCTGGGCACCGTCTGTCCGTAGCGCTCCCGTGCATGGATCGGGCCCGCCTTCCGGAGAAGGCTCGATTCCAGGACTGAGAATCCGGCCCGGCTTGCTCTCGTTCGTGGACGCGCCGTATCATTACCCTGAGTGCTCCTCGGGGGAGGGGCCGCGAACTCCACGCATTCCTACGGTTCGGGAGGCCACTCATGAAATCGTCGCTGACTCTCGCTCTGGTTCTTGTCTGCTTGCCGCTCACCCAGGTGCATGCCACCGACATACCTGATTTGAATCTGTGCACGGCCACGATACCCGACGGATCCGACGGCGCCGTCGTATTCGTGGTGCCCGACGGATCGGGACTGTCGTTCGCCGAAGCGTTCGCACCGGGCGGGTCTTCCGTCGATGCCACCATCACGTTGACGCTGGTCAACTGGGCAGGCGACCCGATCGTCGACTATCCGCCGGAAGACATCTGGCTCGAGACGTCCGAGGATGGCCTGGCAGGCTGCGCTGGCGGCACCAGTCCCGATTTTGTCACCGACATCAATGGTCAGACGTACTGGATCGACCCGCTGGAAGCCGGCGGTTGCTCGACCGGTGAAGAACTGATGGTCTACGTCGCCGGTGCGCCGCTGTACGCCTCGCCTCTCGATCTCGTGTTCCGCAGCCCCGATCTCAGTGGGGATCTCCTCGTCGATCTGACGGACATCGTCCTGTTCACGCAGTCTCTCGACGACGGCGAGGGCTCGTGCGCGGACTTCAACAACGATAGCCACGTCAACCTGTCGGACGTCGTGCGCATGACCGGAGGCATCGGCGACCACTGCAACTAGCGAGATCGCGGTGAACATGGCAGCGGGCCCGCTCCCTGATGGAGCGGGCCCGCTTGTTTCTGCCGGATGTCGGTTGCCGGTCAGTCCTCGATCTCCCGCACTGCATCGTCGTCGCAGTCGGCGGCCCAGCGACCCTGGTAGAAACCACCCGGGCGCTCGGGGAGATTCAGGTAGCGGCCGCCGAGGACGCCGTCGCGGGTCTCACCGTCGCTGGTCCAGTGGCCGAGGAAGTTTCCGTGGCCCGGCCGGTCCTCGCTGGGTGCCCAGGTGCCGCCCATGAGCCCGCGGAATTCGCCACTGCGGCTGATGTACTTGCCGAAGAACACCGGCTCGCCGTCGTCGTTGTAGCCGTAGCGGCCCATCATGTGGCCCATTCCCTGGCCGTGCACGCCCACCCAGCGACCGCGGAAGATTCCGCTACCGTCGTCGGTGTCGGGATCGTCGCGCCAGATGCCCGAGAGGAAGCCCTTGGGGCACGGATCGAGGTCGCCAAGGGTGAAGCCGACGAACTGGATAGCGTTGCCCGCGGGCTCCACCTCGAAGACCTCGTCGATCTGGGCCAGGTCGGCCACCGGGAAGCTCTGTTCGAAGGGGCCGGTGACGACGTGCATCATGTTGGGCGGAGGAGGATCGCCACCGTCGTTGCCGTCGCCGTTGCGGGGCGGCTCGACGATCCGGATCAACAGGCCGTCGAAATGGCCGCCGGTGTGGCTGAACCAGGCCGCGGTGTGGCGATCGATGCGGGGTCGCACCACCGAGTCGAACGGGCGCTCGAAGCGGATCACCCGACGTACCTGGACCACGCCGCGGTCCACGCGGAGCATGCCCGACCAGTCGAGGAGTTCGCCGTCCTTGGCCAGGCCGGAGTCGTCGTCGACCGCGCCGTCCAGGTTGCCCCAGACCAGGCGCAGGAAGGTGAAGCGGGGACGGTTGGGGTCGTTGGGATCGCCAGGCTCGTCGCCCATGCGCTCGAGCTCGCGTACCTCGGGATCGTCGTCGAGGTCGTCCTCGTAGATCTCGCCGTCCTCGAGGGCGTCGTCCTGGATGAGATAGGCGTCGCCGAACGCGGGATCTTCGTCGCTCTTGGTGAGGCCGCCGTACGCCAGGTCGAGGTCGATGGTGGCGAAGTCGTCGGTGGCGGTATCGGTGGTGCCGGTGGGCGAGGTGTCGCTGTCGCTGCAGCCCATGGCGCCGCAGAGCAGCAGGGCTGCCAGGATGGGCAGCGCGAGATGCTTGATGGTCTTCATGTCGGGTCCTCCGATCGAGGGTGGATGTTGGCAGCAGTCTGCGATCGGATATGCACGGGTGGGGCCAGCGTGGGATCGGGTCGGCAACTCGTCATTCGACAGGGCGTTGGCTGGCGGAGGTGGGATGGAGACGCCGCCGGAGGCGGGGTGCCGTGTCCCCATGGGGACACCACTGCCCCGTCAGGGACGCCAGACCAGGCGCAAGGTGCCGAAGCCGAGGGCGAGGTCGTCGTCCTGCTCGGTGTGGTTCTCGGGCTGGTAGTTGACGATGAGGTCGAGGGCGAAGTGCTCGGTCATGGACCAGGTGGCCATGGCCCAGATCTCCAGGTAGGAGAAATCGGTGTAGGTGAGGGCGTACTCGTCGGTGTCGCTGGCGGCGCCGTTTTCGTACCAGCGATGGCCGTACTCGATGGCGATGATGCCGGTGAACGGATAGGCGTACGACTCGAGGCTGCCCTGGAGGCCGAACTGGGTGTAGGTCTCGGGGAGGTCGCCGGCGTCGAGGTGGTCGCCGGTGAGCAGGGTGCGCCAGAGGGCGCCGAGCATGTCGCCCCACTGGTATCCGAACTCCACGTCGGTGCGCCAGGAGTCGAAGTAGGCGCCGGTCTCCTCGTCGTAGCGCCAGACCTCGTTATTGAGGTTGGTGACCACCTGGCCGGCGCCGGCGGGCAGGAGCAGACGCACATCGGTCCAGTGGGACCAGGCCGAAGGGCGCACCGTCTCGTCGGCGGCGAGGCGGCGGTCGCTGCGGTGATAGACCCAGAGGTTGCGGCGTTCGCCGTAGAAGTCGAGGTCGCCCTCGAAGGCCAGGATGTCGCGGTCGATGGCCGCCGAGTCGGGATAAGCTCGCTGGGTGCCGCGCAGACCCGCGCGCCACGAACTGCCGAGGACGCCGGGCGAGCGCAGGAATGCGGCCGCGCTCTCCTCGTGGTAGCTCTGCTCCAGGGTGGACGGCGTGCGGAAGTCGAGGTAGCGGCTGGATAGGCGCAGATCGAGCACCGCCTTACCGTACCACGGGTAGGCGCGCACCTCGCCGCGTCCCTCGTTGTTGTCGCTGGACCGTGAGTACTCGCTGTCCGGGCGGTACTGACGGCCGTACCAGATGAGATCGGCGCGAATGCGGGGGACACCGGCGTCGGGACGCCAGCGATAGCTTCCGTCGAAGAGTTGCCGGGTGAGTTCCGTGCCGCTGGAAAACTCGCCGCGCAGGCGCCACTGGTGGCTGGTGGTGCGGCGCGACTGGCCGTCGATTTCGGCCGCCACGTTGAACTCGGCGATGGCCTCGGTGGTGTCCGCGATGGCCAGGTAGTAGTTGTGGAGGTAGGCGTCGACGCCGGCGGAGATCTTGGGTCGCCAGCGAGCGCGGTCGTCGCCGAACTGGGCCTGCGCACTGGTCGCCATCGCCAGCAGCAAGAAGGCGGTGGCCCCGAGGACCACCGCGTGCCGCGGTGTTCGCAAGCTAGTTCGTGGTCTCACCTGGCCAGATCACTTGCCTCGTTGAGCAGGTCGAATGCGGCTCGCAACTGCCGGAGCGCCGGCTCCAGATCGTTCCCGACAAGGTGTTGCTCGGCGCGATCGCGGTGGTGGCGGGATCGCTCGAGCACCGATCGCGCCGGCGCCGACCCCGAGGCGATCACGCGCTCGGCCACGACCTCGTAGCGTTCGTCCCAGCGCTCCAGTTGTTGAGCCACGGCTTCCGGGCTGATGGATTCGCGGACGGCTTCGCCGGCTTGACCGGCCAGGCGGCGCGCCAGGCGCAAGGAGTGCAGGCAGCGCAGGGGCTGCCCGCCGTGGGCGAACTCCTCGCCGCGCCTCAGCGCCTCGCGGGCGCTCTCGAGGAGGTCGCGCGCGCTCTCGCCGCCGCCGCCGGCCTGCGCCGCCAATCGGTCGGCCGTGGTCTCGATGAGAGCCCGGGTGCGCTCGATCTCGCGAGCCAGGCGTTCGGCGCCACCTCCCTCGAAGAGCAGTCGCGCCGCGCGGGCGAGCAGCGCCTCGGCGGGCTCGATGAGATTGATGGCCATGGTGTAGTTGCCCTGGCGGTACTGATCCCGCGCGCGGATCGCCTGATCCTCGGACTCGCGGATGAATCGGAGGGCGCGTCGGTCGTCGGCTTCGCGGGCTCGGTCGAGGATCTGGTCGCGGAACTCGCGGTAGCGTTCGAGGCGCTGACTGGCGCGTCCTTGCTGTCCCTGGCCTTCGCGGGCCAGACGCACGGCGTGTTCGGCCGCCGCGCGGGCTCGCTGCGACAGCTTGAAGGCCTGATTCAGGTGGCCCTCCATGGCGATCTCGATGGACCGCTCATGAAGCTGCACCGCCTCCTGCATGATCCGGCGGGCGCGCTCGTTGTCGGTCTCCCGGACAACGTCGGCGGCGGCGCGGATGATCTCGCCTGTCTGCTCGATGTACTGCTGCAGCGCCTCGCCGTTCTGGGCCAGGGTCGGCTGCGGCAGCATGACGCCGGCGAGCACGACGAGGCCGAGAATCGCAGCGGTCAGGGTGGAGTGGAGGTGCGTCGGCTGCATGGGGGCCTTCCCGGTCGAGACGTCGGTTCGCGGGGGTCGATGCAGTCGGCGTGCCATACGAGTTCTGATCTCGCAAGAATCATTACGACAACGGCTTGAGGAGTAGTGTGGATGTGAATCCGAGCGCGGGGTCTGCCTTTCGGGGGACGATCCGTACCTGGCGGTACGTCGCGACGTGGTCATCGATTGCTCCTGGGTTCGCCGTCGTCGTCGAGACCGAGCAGCTTGAGCCGGGAGTACAGGGTTCGTCGCGTGATCCCGAGCATCTCTGCGGCGAGCGTCTTGTTGCCGCCGGCGCGAGACAGGGCGGTGCGGATGAGATGCTGGGCGTTGCGGTCCAGATCCAGGTCGCCGGCGGCGGTCTCGGCGCCCGTCCCGCCGGCGGTGCGAACGTCGATGACGACGTGCTCGTCGGTCAGCGCATCGGAGCCGGCGAGGATGTGAGCGCGCTCCATGAGGTTGCGCAGCTCGCGCACGTTGCCGGGCCAGGCGTGGGCGCGCAGGCGGGACAGCGTGGATGCCGGGAGTGAGGTCGCCTGGCGGCCGAGGAGGCCCAGGAAGTGGGCAGCCAGTTCGGCGAGGTCGTCGGTGCGATCGCGCAACGGAGGTAGGTCTACGGGGAAGACCAGTAACCGGTAGTAGAGGTCCTCGCGAAAATGCCCGTCGGCGATCGCCTGTTCCAGGGGGCGATTGGTGGCGGCCAGTACGCGCACGTCCACGTCGCGCTCTCGGGGGTCGCCCACGCGATTGAGCTTCCGCTCCTCGAGCACGCGCAGCAGCTTGGCCTGGACCGCGGCGCCGGCCTCGCCGATCTCATCGAGGAAGAGGCTGCCCGTGCGGGCTGCCTCGAACAATCCTTCTCGGTCGCTGTCCGCGCCGGTGAAGGATCCCTTGCGATGGCCGAACAGTTCGCTTTCCAGTAGCGATTCGGTGAGGGCGGCGCAGTTGACCGCCACGAACGGTCCTTCACGGCGGACGCTGGCCTCGTGGATGGACCGCGCCACCACCTCCTTGCCGCTGCCGCTCTCACCGCGGATGAGCACCGTGGCTTCGCTGGGGGCGACCTTGGCGATCAACTCGCGCAGGTTCTCCGTGGCGGCCGCCGCTCCGATGAGGCCGCCGGCGCTGGTACCGCGTCGGGTCACCCGCTTGAGCGCGCGGTTCTGCGACTGGAGGTCGGCCTGGGCCAGGGCCTGCTCCACCACGTGGGCCACGGCGTCGAAGTTGACCGGCTTGGTGAGGTAGTGGTAGGCGCCGGCCTGGAGCGCGGCCACCGCCGTCTCCACGTCACCGTAGGCCGTGAGAACCACCACCTGGGTGTCGGGTGCGAACTCCTTCACGCCGGCGATCACCGCCATGCCGTCGACGGGCTCCATGCGCAGGTCGGTGACCACGAGGTCGAACGGCTCGTCGGCCACCAGGTCGAGAGCCGTCTGCCCATCGGTGACTCCAGTGACCTCGTGCCCGCGATAGGCCAGCGCCGACCGCAGCAGGGTGACCAGCCGCTCTTCGTCGTCCACCAGCAGGATCTTGCCCATTCCACTAGTTCCTTTGGTCTGGTTCCTGGCTAGCCGATCCCGGCAAGGTGATTACCGCGACGCAACCCGGGCCGTCCGTGCGGTCGGCGAGGGTGAGTTCGCCACCGTGCTCGCGTACGATCTGGCGGGATACTGCAAGTCCCAGGCCACTGCCCTGGGTCTTGCTGGTCCAGAAAGGCTCGAAGAGTTTCTCGACCGGTGTGTCGCCCAGTCCGGCGCCGCGGTCTGACACGGACACCTGGAGGGTCTCACCCGGGGCCGTCACCGCCATGCTGATCTCGCCACCTCCGGGCATGGCGTCGCGGGCGTTGAGCAGCAGGTTCATCAGCACTTGCTGCAACCGTCGTGGATCGCCGACGCAGGGGGTGGCGCACGACGGCGTTTCGATCTCGACGGTGACGCCCGTTTCTCCCAGTTCGGCATCCAGCAGTTGCACGGTCCGGCGTATGAGGGGGGGCAGATCGAAAGTTTCGGTCTTGCCGTCGCTATCGGCGCCGAAGTCCAGGTATCCGGTGAGGATGCGGTCGAGGCGGTCGACTTCCTCGGGGATGAACGCCGCGGTCTCGTCCTCGATGCCGTGATCGCGAAGCAGACGCTGGAGATGCTGGCCGGCGCCGCGGATGATGCCGAGGGGATTGCGGATCTCGTGGGCGATCCCCGCGGTCATGCGGCCCATGGCCGCCAGTTTCTCCTGGCGGGCGAGGTCCTCGCGGGCGCGTTCGAGGGAGCGGTGGATGCGCCAAAGGACCCAGCCCATGACCGCGAGGAAGACCAGAACGGCGGCGCTGGTTGCCAGGGCGCCTTGACGGAGCGTGGCCAGGGCGTCGAAGAAGTCAGCGTTGCCTTCGACGGTGAGCACTGCGACGACGTTGCCGTGACGGTCGACGATGGGGGCGTGGGCGGATTTCTGGAACAGGCGCCCCGAACGGTAGAGACGCGACACGGCAGGAAACCCCTTGCTGGCCACGTCGACGGCGCCGCGATCGGTGTCCCAGAACACGTTCTGGTCGCCCCAGGCCACGCGCTTGGAGGTGGAGACGAGCACGAAGGCGGCGGTGTCGCAGAGGGCGATCTCGGCGAGGTCGTTGTCGCGGTGGATCACCTCGAGGCGGCTGGTGAGCCAGAGCAGGTCGGTGGATGAGACGGGGTCGAAGCTCCAGTCGACGATGCGATCGCCGTCCACCAGCTGGGCAGCCGTCGTGGCCACGCCCTGCAATCGCATGCCGAGGGCATCGTCGAGACGGTCGCGGGCGCCACGGTAGAGCAGGAGCAGCCCCGCCACCACCACGACCAGGATGCCGGCATAGGCGCCGACGGCCCAGAGCATCCAGCGTCGCCGACCGTTCACGATCATCCCCTCGGGTCAGACGTTCATGTCGTTCCAGCGCCTGGCCAGTCGCGCGAAGATGACCAGTGCGATGATGGCCGCGACACCGATCATGGCGAACGGGGTCCAGACCAGGTACTGCGGATGGTACGTGTTCCAGAGTAGCTCGGTGGCCTGGGCTGCGTCGAGTCCTGTGACGTCCTGGAGCGTGGCGAAGGCCTCGGTGCGCGGCACGCCGGTTGCGGTCTCCAGGCTGCTTACCTTGCCGTTCCACGACTTGCCTGCGAGGTGGTCGGTGTGCTCGGCCAGGTACTTCAGGGCCAGGACGGCCTTCTCGCCGAAGTTGCCGTAGACGTAGCCCTGCAGCTTGGAGCCGACCATGCCGCCGATGCCCACGGGGATGTTCACGTAACCCAGGTAGAGCCCCTTCTTGCCTGGCGGCGAGATGAGTCCCAGGTACTCGTTCTTCTTGGGGCCGGTGAGCATCTCGCCCAGGGAGAAGCCGACCACGCCGAGCAGCAGCATGGCGCCCGTGGTGGTGAAGCCGGCGATCAGCACGCCGGCCGTGGCCATGCCCATGCCGATGATCATGCTCTCGAGAGTGCGCAGTTTCCGTACCGCCCAGGAGACCGGGATCATCAAGGCCACGATGAGCAGGGCGTTGAGGTTGAGCAGGATCTCCGGCGGCACCATGAGTCCACGGTCGGTCTCCACCGCCCAGCTGTCGGGCAGGATCGAGTTCTGGACGAACCTGGCCACGTCGCCCGAGTCGTTCCAGTCGAGGAGGAAGTTGGGCTGCAGATCCCAGAGGCTGTACATCATCAGCCAGAAGCAGCTCATGATCAGCAGCCAGGTGATCAGGCGCATGTCGCCGAGGTTCTTGATCGTGCGGACGAAGACCTGCCCGGGCCCCACGGTCTTGTCGGCGCCCGAGTCGAACTCGCGGTAGGTGAAGAGCATCAGGTAGTTGAGCGACATGATGGCGGCCGACGTGAGGAAGACCGCGGTCCAGCCGTAGTCGTGGCGCAGGAAGTTGGCCAGCATGGGGCCGATGGCGGCGCCCACGTTCACCACCCAGTAGAAGATGCCCCAGCCCAGCGACGAGTTCTTCGACGTCAGGTTCTGGGCCAGTGAGCCCTGCAGCGACGGCTTGAAGAAGGCCGATCCCGTGGCCAGCACGATGATGCCGAAGGTGAAGCCCGCCAGCGAGGTCTGCGTGGCCATGATCACGTAGCCGATCACGTTGAGCGTGATCGACAGGGCCAGGGTCTTCTTGTAGCCGTAGCGGTCGGCATAGCCGCCGGTGAAGGTGGGCAGCACCGACTGGAAGCCGAACCAGAGCAGGTAGATCATGCCCTTGTCGGCAGCGGTGAAGTGCAGGCCGCCGGGGTCGTCGGCCTGCATGATGTAGATGGCCACCACCGAGCGCACCAGGTAGTAGGCCAGGCGCTCGAACATCTCGATGGTGTTGAGCATCCAGTAGCCGTGGGTGAAGCCGAGGAACTTACGGCGGCCGGCGAGGGCGTCGCTGACGGGGGTATCGCTGGTCATGGAGCGGCGGGTCCTTTCGCGGGGCTCCAGCCGAGGCGGGCCCATATGGGGAAGTGGTCACTGGCCACGGCATCGACGGTGATACCGCTGGAGCCTGCGCGCAATCCGCGCACGAAGACGTGGTCGAGCTTGCATCCCACGTCGAGGACGCGCCACATGTGCCAGCGGACCGTGCATTCGGGCGGCAGGCGCACGGGCAGGAGCCGCTGCGAGCGCCGGTAGTGCTTGCGGATGTTGATGACGTCGTTGGGCGCCGAGGTGTTGAAGTCGCCGGCGATGACCACCGGACCGTCGAAACCGGCCACCAGGCTGTCGACCACGGCCACGGCCTGCTCGAAGCGCTGCTGGGCGGCCACCACCGCGGTGGCCAGGTGCAGGCTCACCGTGCGCACTTTGTTGCCGGCGATGTCGAGATCGCAGGCGGCGGCGATGCGATTGTGGCCGGACCAGGGGTGGGGATGAGGTAGCACCAGGATGCGGTCGGCGGTGATGGGCCAGGGCGAGAGGATGGCGTTGCCGAACAGCTTGCT
Source organism: bacterium (assembly GCA_003353795.1). Taxonomy (GTDB): domain Bacteria; phylum Krumholzibacteriota; class Krumholzibacteriia; order LZORAL124-64-63; family LZORAL124-64-63; genus Glo-17. The sequence continues at coordinate 53 of PIVY01000128.1, read as the reverse complement.
GTGGTGCGGGTGGATCGCGGCCGGATGGTAGACGTGGTTGAGGCCGAGTTCGT
>PIVY01000543.1 GCA_003353795.1 bacterium | reverse complement strand
CGTGGCCGCGGGCGGCGAGACCGGTCACGTAGGGCACCGACGGCGTGCGGCCGGGCCCCGCCAGGATCCCGGCTCAGCCTACGTGTACTTCGGCAGCAGCACCGGTATCGCGCTCGGTTCCGAACACAAGACTGCCATTCCTAACTTCTCGCTGAAGCCTCAGGCCTTTTTCTCGCGGTGACGAAGGCCGTTTTGGAGACGTCCAGCAGTTGAAGCGCCAACTGGCAATGCTCATCCAGACCGCCGAGTCTCCGCTCTAGCTCGCTACCATCTTTCGACACGACGACCGTGCCCACCTTGCGGAAGAGCCAGAATATGTTCTCGGTGGTCGGCGACCTGGTCGGCCTGTAGTCCATGTTCGCGAGGGTGATGCCTTTGGGCATCTTGGCGAGGTTGGCGCGGGCCACCGCCTGGATGTAGTTGCGGACCATGAGCGCCAGCACAAAAACCATGCCGAGTGCGGCGATACGTGCGGGGGTGTTCAAGAAGACAGGAGCCACCATGGCGGGGCCCTTGAGCCACCTGAAGCCAGTGTGTCCTTCGATTATGTGCTGGTGGCGGTACTCTGCGAGGATCCGCGTGTCTGGCCACCGTTCGGCGTCCAGGTGATCTGTGACCAGGACGAAGAAGCGTGCTTGAACGCGTGCACATTCCACAGCGGCCTCGTCGACCTCGATGCTCTGGGTACGGAGGCGCCAGACCGTTTTGGTTGGCGGTTGTTCTCCCTTCTTTGGGCGTCCCCGCCGTGCTCTGGGCACCTGGACCACTGTGGACGCACACTCGACGACCAGCTCGTGCAGCTTGGGCTCCTTGGTGAATTTCCAGAAGGCATTGTCGGCATCAGCCTC
>PIVY01000542.1 GCA_003353795.1 bacterium | reverse complement strand
GCCTTGGCCATCAGCTCGTCCGCGCGCAGCGCCTGCACCGCGCGCATGTCGCCGCAGACCGTGCGCAGGTGGCGCACCGCCTCGACGATGTTGCCGCTGCCCGCCTCGCCCTTGGTGCGGATCATGGCCGCTCCCTCGCCGATGCGGCGCAGCGCCTCGCCCAGGTTGCGGCAGCCGCAGACGAAGGGAACTTCAAAGGCGAACTTATCGACGTGGTTGTGCTCGTCGGCCGGGGTGAGTACCTCGCTCTCGTCGACATAGTCGACGCCCAGGGCCTGGAGCATCTGGGCCTCGGCAAAGTGGCCGATGCGGCACTTGGCCATCACCGGGATGGAGGCGATCTCCATGATCTCGCGCAGCTTTTCGATGCTGGACATGCGCGCCACGCCGCCCTGGGCGCGGATGTCGGCGGGCACGCGCTCAAGCGCCATGACCGCGACGGCGCCGGCGTCTTCGGCGATCTTGGCCTGGTCGGCGGTGACCACGTCCATGATAACGCCACCTTTGAGCATTTCGGCCAGGCCGGTTTTGAGCCGCAGGGTAGCTGTTTGACCGTTGGTTTTGTCGCTCATGATCAACTCCTTTGGACAGGCATAGAAACGGTTAACGCTCTGTTGTAATCAGTTAGAACATAGTCTATGAAAACGTCCGGCGCAAAGGACAGGGCGGAGTTTTTTAGGGAGACAGGACGGCCTGGATCAGGCGGAGTCAGGCGGAGTTCCGCAAGGAGCTATCCCCCCACGGCCGCGGAGTCTGCGCCAGAATTCACAGCAGAGATTCCAGGCGAACAGGCGTAGGCAGAGGATGCCGGTTAGCAGGCCCAGAAGAGCTCCCTGGATGAGGACGACC
>PIVY01000001.1 GCA_003353795.1 bacterium | reverse complement strand
CCCCGACCAACTCGTCGAGCGCAAAAACTTCGGGTCGGGCCTGGCCGTGACCACCGCAGGACTCACCGTGGCCAACCTGCTGATCATCGGTTTCGGTGGCGCGGCCATCCTGCACCACATGGACTCCGCCGAGTTCTGCGGCACCACCTGTCATACCGTGATGAACCCCGAGTGGGTCACCTACCAGAGCAGTCCCCACGCCCACGTGGCGTGTGTGGAGTGTCACGTGGGTGAAGGCGGCGAGGCCCTGATCGAAGCCAAACTGAACGGTCTCAGGCAGATGTGGCTCGTCACCACCGGTGGTTACAATCGCCCCATCCCCACCCCGGTGCACACCCTGCGCCCGGCGCGGGAGACCTGCGAGAAGTGTCACTGGCCGGACAAGTTCTACGGTGACCGCATCAAGGGCTTCACCCGCTTCGCCGCCGATAGCGCCTCGACGGCCCGCTACAGCACCCTGGCCTTGAAGGTCGGTGCGGGGGGCCAGGAAGGTAAGATCCACTGGCACGTGTCGGCGGAGAACGAGGTGCGTTACCAGCCCACCTCGGAAGACCGCCTGACCATGGCCTGGGTGGAGGTCAAGCGGGGCGACGAGGTCCAGAGGTTCGAGAACCGCCGGGCCATCATTCCGGACGAACACGAGTTGCCGGATGTCCGCACCTTCGACTGCATCGATTGCCACAATCGCGCCACGCACGTCTACCAGACTCCCGAGGACGTGGTGGACGAGCTCCTGGCCGAGGGCAGGATCGATCGCACCGTACCGTGGGCCAAGTCCGCGGCCATGGAGGCGATCACCACCACGGTCAAGTCGAAGGACGATCGTGAAGCCGCCATCGGCGGAGCGGTGCGCGGATTCTACCAGCGTCGCGCCCCCGAGGTCCTGCGACGCCACGTTCGCGGTCTCGACGAGATGGTCGTGGAACTGGCGGCCGCCCATGCGCGCAATGTCCATCCGGACATGAAGGTGGAATGGGGCGGCTATCCCAGCCATCTCGGACACCGGCAAGGCAAGGCAGGCTGCTTCCGTTGCCACAACAACGACCTGGTGGACAGCGAAGGGCAGACGATCTCGGCAGACTGCACGCTCTGTCATTCGATCCTGGCCTTCGAGAGTCCGTCGCCGTTCCGGTATCTCGAACCCATCGCACCGGCCCAGCCGGACTCGGCCATGCACATCTACCTCCAGCGGGAGTTCACGGGCGCCCGCTAGGCCGCTGCGAACATCCTTCGGTCAGGACCGCCGCCGAATCGGAACCGGCGGCGGTTCTTCGTTGTTTCCGACGCACCCCTGAATGCGTAGATTCAGCCTGTATCTTCGACGGAGGGGAAGCCATGAATCCGAAGCTCATCCTGTCGCTGCTGATGATCCTGACCGTCTCCACCGGCGCCACCGCCCAGGACTGGTCGCAGGACAACGTCGGCCACCCTGACGATCCCGCACCGAAGGACCGCCCCGCGCTCCTGGCCGAACTCGTCCCCGGCGACCTCGTCGCCTGGCTGCTCATCGATGGTGAACTGGGACACGGCACGGTGGCCGCGGTGGTCGATTCATCGCTGGTCACCGACCGTGGCGTCGTGGTCAGCACAGCCACCTGCCAGGCCATCTGGATCCCCCTCCGCAGCCGTTCCGACGCCTTCGCCCGCGGGCTCGGCTACGGCATGGCGGTGGGCGCCATGGCGGCAACGGCCATCTACGCTGGCACCTACAACGAGGCTGATTCCGGATTCTTGAGCAATCTGGGGACCGGAATTGGCATGGCCGCGGTGATCTCGGGCGGCCTGATCGTGGGACTGATCTCGGGAGTTGCCGGCCCGGTTCCCGAGAACTGGACCCTCGTGCATTCGACGCCCGGCGCCGACACCGCACGGGCGGATTTCCTGCCCCATCCCGACGGACGCAAGCGCCGGATCTGGGCACCCGGTCCCTGGCTGGACGTGACCCCCGCCTTGACCGGCGTCGGCTGGCGCAAGCCGGACGGGACGCACAGTCAGTTCGCCCTGCGCACCGCGCTCTGGTGGCCGCTGGGATCGCGCGTTTCCCTGGGAACGGCGGTGACCGTGTCCGAAGAGTCGCGCGTGCCAGGCAGCAGTCGATACTCGGGCGCGCTGCTCATGCGCCTGGGCCCACGCGTGGGCACCGTGCAGCCCTACCTCAACTTCGGTCTCGGCTTGTACGGCCCCCTCGGTGGCAGTGCCGGAGTCTCCTTCACCGGCGGTCTTCGCACGCTGATTGGCAATGGCTGGGCATGGACGCTGGAAGCAGGCTCCGCCGTATCGCTGCAGCAGGTCGACGGAGACAAGCCCGGCACCATCATGTTCGGCGTCGGCATCTCGCGCTCGTTCGGCGGCAACGGTTCCTCTCACTAGCTTGTCAGTACCCCGAACAGGAGGACCGCCATGCCCCTCAAGGCCGCCCTCGTTCCCATCGCCGCCGGCACCGAGGAGATCGAGGCCGTCTGCATCATCGACGTCCTGCGGCGCGCCGGCGTCGAGGTGACCGTCGCCTCGGCAGCGGCGCGCCGCATGGTCACCTGCAGCCGCGGCGTGATCCTCACGGCCGACGTCATGCTGGACGACCTCGACGGACGCGAGTTCGACCTCATCGCCGTGCCCGGCGGCATGCCCGGCGCCGAGTACCTGCGCCATTGCGAGCCACTGGGCGCCATGCTCCGGTCCCAGCACGCACGCGGCGCCCTGGTGGCCGCCATCTGCGCCGCCCCCGCTCTCGTGTTGCAGCCCCTGGGCATACTCGACGGCCGCGCCGCCACCTGTCACCCGGCGTTCGTCGAGCAGCTCGATCCCGCCCGCCGCCGCGAGGATCGCGTGGTCGTGGACGGTCACGTGGTCACCAGCCGCGGTCCCGGCACGGCGCTGGAATTCGCGTTCACACTGGTAGAGGAACTGCTCGGCGACGATGCCCGCGCCGCCGTGGCCGGTCCCATGCTCGCCCAGGAATAGCGCTTCGATCGCTCCGGCGGTCATGGTACATTGGCCGCCGCGCCCGCCTCTCCCCGCGTCTTCAGGAGTGACACCGGACGGTGAACCGCGCCCGGACCACCAGTTTGCCCCTTGCCGTACGCCTGCTCGTCCCGGTCGGCCTCGCGATCCTGTACCTCGCGTTGCGCCAGCACATCTTCACCATCGACAGCATGTACTACCTGTGGGATGCCGAGTTCGCCGAGTGGCGGCGACTGCTCCACCCCCACCACCTGGCTCTCGAGCCGTTGTTGCGCGCCTGGTGGCGCCTCTGGCAGTGGTTCGGATGGCCGGGCCGCGCAGTCGCCCCCATCCAGATCCTGAACATCCTGGTCAGCCTGGGCTCGCTGCTGGTGGCGGCCCGATTGCTGCGTCTGCTATTGCGCGACGGGGCGACGGCGGTTGGCTGGTGGCTGCTCCTCGGCGTGAGCTACGTTCCCTGGTACCACGCGACCCAGGCCGAGGGACTCCCCCTCTTCGTGATCTTCGGCACCCTGAATCTCTACTGGGCCGCCCGGCTACCGTCGCACGGCGAGGCGCCCACCGTGCGCACGGCGGTGACCGTGGGCGGGGTCATCGCCGGCGGTGTGCTGATCCACCAGTCGCTCGTACTGTGGGCGCCGCTGCTGGCCTGGATGGTAGGGCGGGAAGCCGCCCCCGGCGTGAGGTGGCGGTACGGACTGGGCACGCTCTTCGGTGCCGGCGCCGCGGTACTTGCCTGTTACCTGATCGCGGGCGCCTGGGCCACCGGCAGCGTCGCGCCCGTCGACCTGTGGCGCTGGTTCACGGGCTACACCCAGGAGTTCGCCGGTCGTTGCGGTTCGTTGCGCCTGCTGTTCTCGGCCGACACGCCGCGCGGCCTGGCGTCGACCCTGCTCACGGGCGCTCCGTTCAAACCTTACGCCTTCGGGGGCCGGCCGATGGACGCCGCCTTCGTGCTGGCGTTGCTGCCCTTCCTGCTGGTAGGAACGCTCGTGGCCGTGGGGATCGGTCGCCTGCTAATCGGGTTAGTGCTCGGCACCACCGGCGACCGCGATCCTGGCGACAGACGGGCCGTGATCAACGTGGCCTTGCTGGTGCTGCTGGGCGCCCTCTTCGCCGGCTGGTGGGAGCCCGCCAACCGCAAGTTCTGGGCACCGATCCTGCCGGGTCTGCTCGCCCTGGCGGCCGTAGGCTGGTCCGGCTGGCCCCGGCGACGACCCCGGCTCGGCATGGTGGCCGTGACAGCGGCCGTGGCCCTGGCCTTCAGCTTCAATCTGGCCGGCGGCATCCTGCCGCGGCACCGGATTCACGACGACCGCCAACCGATGATCATGTTCCTGGCCCGCGTGGTCCAGCCGGCCGACACGGTGATCCTGCAGGAAGACCGCGTCTGGCAGTGCGCGCTCTACTTCCGCCCCCAGCAGCCAGTCCACGGGCTGCCCGGTCCCAACTCCGACCGCGACGATCACGGACACACGGTGCTGCGCGAAGCGGTGGACGCCGCCGTCCGGACGCTGTCCGGCGGCGGCGCCCTGTACGTGACGGCCAGCGAGTGGCCGCAGGTCGAAGCGGAGATCGAGGCGGCGCTGGGGCCGCTGCCCGAGCCCATGGAAGTGCTGCGATTCGGCGACGCCGACCTGTACGGCGACGAGCAGGTCCTGCTCGCGCTCAGGCTACCGCTCGGCTAGTCAACCAGCGCGGCCACCGCGTCCGGCACCGCGGCCAGCACCTTCCGTACCGCGTCGGCGTCCGGCAGTCCGGCCTGGGCCGTGTTCGGCCGACCGCCACCGCGTCCACCCACGATGGCCGCCAGATCCTTCACGAGGTTGCCCGCGTGCAGCGTCTTGGCGTCCACCAGATCGGGCGTCAACGTCACGAGCAACATGCCCTTGCCGTCCAGGGTCGCTCCGAGCACAACCACGCCCGCGGTGCCGAGCGTGTCCCGGACGTGGTCGCCCAGTTGTAACAGCGCGCCGCGATCGGCCGCGGGCACCTCGGCGCAGACCAGGTTCACCGACCCCACCGTCACGGGATTGGCCAGCGTGTCCTCGAGCCCTTCCTGGGCCGAGGCCTGCTGGTTGCGCTGGAGTTCCTTGCGCAGGTCGGCGATCTCGGCCTGGAGCGCGGCCGCCTGCTCGGCATAGGGACCGCCGTCGGGGCGCAACACGTCGCCCAGGGCGTCGAGTTGTTGGCGGTCGGCGCGGTCCAGACCGGTGGCGATCTCACCGGCCACGGCCTCGATGCGCCGCACGCCGGCGGCCACCGAGCCCTCGCTGGTGATGCGGAACCGGCCCACGTCGCCGGTGGCATCGCAGTGGGTGCCGCCACAGAGCTCGAGGGAATAGGTGTCGCCGTCGGACTGGTCCATGGCGCCGGCCACCGCCGCGCCGCCCGGGATCTCGATCATGCGCACGGAGTCGCCGTACTTCTCGCCGAACAGCGCCATGGCGCCGGCGGCCTTGGCCTCGGCCAGGGGCACGTTCTCGCGACGCAATACGGGCTGGTTGTCCAGCACCGAGGCGTTCACCAGGTCCTCCACGCGCGCGATCTCGTCGCGGGTCATGGGCTTGTCGTGGCGAAAATCGAAGCGCAGCCGCTCGGGCGTGACCTCGCTGCCCGCCTGCTCTACGTGACTGCCCAGCACGCGGCGCAGGGCGGCGTGCACCAGGTGGGTGGCCGTGTGGTGGCGCATGGTGGGCAGGCGTCGCGCGGCGTCGACCCGCACGGTCACCGGGCTGCCCGAGCCGAGATTCGCGCGCACGGTATGGAGATCGCCGCGCACCACCAGGGCCGGACCGTCCTCGCTCTTGACCGTCGTGATCACGGGCAGGATGGCGCCGTCGGCCAGAGTCATCTCGCCGGTGTCGCCGATCTGGCCGCCGCCCTCGGGGTAGAAGGGCGACTCGGCCAGGAGCAGGTGGGTGAGCGTGCCGTCAGAGTCCTCGCCGCCGGCCCGCACGGCGATCACCGCGGTGTCGGCTTCCATGTCGTCGAAGCCGGTGAACTTGCTGCGTGTTTGATCGGTGTCGCCGAGCGGCTGCCAGGCGCCGATGCCGGCCATGAAGACACGTTCCTTGCCGCTCTGCGCGCGCTGCTTCGACATGAGTTCCTTGAAGCCGACCGTATCCACGGTGAAACCGTCCTCTTCAGCCATGACGGCGGTGAGGTCCACCGGAAAGCCGAAGGTGTCGTGGAGCTTGAACGCTTCCTCGCCCGAAACCTCGGTGCGACCGGCGGCCTGCATGCCGCTGCGGATCTCGCCGTAGATCTTGATACCGGCACCGAGGGTGCGCAGGAAACGCTCCTCCTCCTGGCGGCAGATGGTGAGGATGCGGTCGCGCTGTTCGCTCAGTTCGGGGTAGGCGTCGCCCATGGCATCGACGACCTCGTCGCAGATTTGAAAGAGGAACGGCTCCTCCACCTCGAGCAAGTAGCCGTGACGCAGGGCCCGGCGCAAGATGCGGCGGATGACGTAACCGCTATCGCTGTTACTCGGCGTGGCGCCGTCGGCCAGGGTGAAGGCCACGGCGCGGGCATGGTCGGCGATGACCTGCATGGAGATGCGGTCCTCGCCCACGGGCTCGCGGCCGCAGATCCTCGCCACGCGGGCGATGAGGCGCTCGAAGAGGTCGGTCTTGTAGTTGCTGTCCACCTTTTGGAGCACGGCCGCGAGGCGCTCGAGGCCGAGACCGGTGTCGACGCTCTGCATGGGCAGGGGCGTCAGCGTGCCGGCCTTGTCGCGATCGTACTGCATGAAGACGTGGTTCCAGAGCTCGAGCCAGCGGTCGCAATCGCAGACCCCGACCGCACAACCGTCGGGGTGGTCGCACGCCATGTGATCGCCCTGGTCGAAGTGGATCTCGGCGCAGGGGCCGCAGGGACCGACATCGCCCATGGACCAGAAGTTCTCCTCGTCACCGTGCTCGATGTCGCCCAGGCGCACGATGCGTTCGGCGGGAATGTGGAGCTGGTCGTGGAAGATCTGGTAGGCCTCGTCGTCGTCCTTGTAGACCGAGTACCAGAGGCGCGAGGCGTCGAGGCCCATGTCCTTGACCAGGAAGTCGTAGCCCCAGGCCAGCGACTCCTTCTTGTAGTAATCGCCGAAGCTCCAGTTGCCGAGCATCTCGAAGAAGGTGTGGTGGCGGGCGTCCTTGCCCACCTCCTCGAGGTCGTTGTGCTTACCCGAAACACGCATGCACTTCTGGACGCTGGTGGCCCGCTTGTAGTCGCGGTTCTCGACGCCGGTGAAGACGGCCTTGAACTGATTCATGCCGGCGTTGGTGAAGTGGAGCGTCGGATCGTCCTTGGGCACGAGGGTGCTCGACGACACCACGGTGTGGCCGTGCTCCTTGAAGAACTCGAGAAAACGCGCGCGGATCTCGCTGATGGTCACGATCTGGTCCTCGATTCGGGACTGGAAAGGTGGCCCGTCCCCCGGTGAGGGGCGGGCCGAACTGAGAGCGGAAGTCTAATGACGGCGGGGCCGGTGGTCAACCCGGGTGGCGGCCGGCCGGTTTGGCGTGGATCCGGTGAGGCGGCCCACCACTGCGCCCTGGTCGATCCGCCAATCTCTCAAATACAGTCCAAACTTGTAAACTTCGAGCGAAAATGCGAGATTCTCGCGTCCGATCTCAACCTTGAGAACCGGACGCCTCGCCGGATCGGATTCGTGCCCCTTGTCCAGGGTTGGTCCATGCGCCACCGCCTCCACGTCGCCGCCTCCCTCTCCATGTGGGCCCTGTTCGGGTACTACTGGAACGTGGTGCTCGGTCGCGAGGTCAGCCAGGAAACCATCCGGGCCATGGGCATCCTCGTGACCGGCGTGATGCTCGGCCTGGTGGCGACGCTGTTCTGGATCCGCCACAACCTGCGCCTGGCCCGCAAGTTCGAGGGCCGCCGGCAGGGATTCCGCACCGTGGACGCGCCGACGCTGACCGAGGACACCATCGGTCGTCCCGTCCACCATCCCGGACTCGATGTCCTGCGCGCCGCCGCCTGCGTGGACATCACCGCCGACGACACGGGCAAGACCTACGTGGTCGCCGCCGGCGAGGATGGGCCGTGAACCTCTACGATCTCCTCGTCTCCTTCGAGAACACGCTGTTCTACCTGGCCCTGCTGGTGTACTTCGCCTGGTATCCCATCGTCACCAGCGCCATGTGGATCTACACGGCGGTCATCTTCTACCGCCGCCGCGAGGGCGACGATGACGCGGCGTCCAGGAGATTCTACAAGCTCACGCAGCACCCGTCGGTGAGCTTCGTGATCCCCGCCTTCAACGAGGCGGCCAACATCGTCGAGACCGTCGAGGGCGTCCTGGCCGTGAAGTACCCCGACTTCGAGGTCGTGGTCATCGACGACTGCTCCACCGACCGGACACTCGCCAAGCTGCAACCCTTCGCCGACGATGGTCGCATCCGCCTGGTCCGCAAGCACGTCAACGAGGGCAAGGCCATGGCGCTCAATGACGCCCTGCCCATCTGCAGGGGCGAATTGATCCTGGTGATGGACGCCGACGCCATTCCCGACCCCGGCATCCTCGACGCCATGGTCCCCCACTTCCGCTCTCCCCGCGTGGGCGGCGTGACCGGCAATCCCCGCGTCGTCAATCGCGACAGTTTCCTGTCCAAGCTGCAGGCCATCGAGTTCGCCAGCATCATCTCGCTCATGCGGCGCGCCCAGCGGGTCTGGGGCCGCATCATGACCATGTCCGGCGTGGTGGGCATCTTCCGTCGCGAGGCCCTCGAGGACGTGGGATTCTACAGCCCCGAGATGGCCACCGAGGACATCGACATCACCTGGCGTCTGCAGATCCGCCACTGGGACGTACGCTACGAATCCCGAGCGGTGATGTGGATGCGCGTGCCCCAGTCGCTCAAGGGACTCTGGCGCCAGCGCCGCCGCTGGGCCCTGGGCCTCAGCCAGGTGCTGCACCGGCACTGGCGCACCGTGATGAAGTGGGAGCACCGTCGCTTCTGGCCCGTGCTCATCGAAGCCAATCTGTCGGTGGCCTGGGCCTACATCTACGTGTTCCTCAGCATCGTCTGGATCCTGAGCTACGCCATGGGCTACCCGCCGGTGGGCGCCAGCCCCATTCCCAACTTCTGGGGCATGCTCATCGCCACGGTGTGTGTCGGGCAGCTGATCACCGGCGTCCTGCTCGACCGCACGTACGACCGCACCCTGCCCCGCTACTTCGTGACCGCCGTCTTCTATCCGCTGGTCTACTGGATCCTCATGGCGATCATCACCGTGACCACGCATCCGGCCGGCGCCAGCGTGAATCGTCAGAAGAAGAAATACACCCTGTGGAAGCCGGTGAGGGAGTGATGATGCGCGATCTCTTGATCATCGCCGTCGTCCTCGTGGTGGCCGTGGCCGGAGCCGTGGACCAGGTCCCCGGAATGCGCGGCGCCATCGATTCCGAGCGGGCCTGGGAGAAGGCCGCCGAGGCCCGCGACGCCGCCGGCCGCGACGAGCATCCCACGGCCATCGCCGCGTTCATCGCCGCCCTGAATCACGACGGGCGCCTGGTGGGAACGGTCTGCGACGAACTGGCCTCCCAGAAGCTCTGGAACGAGGAACCCGACAAGGCCATCTTCTACTTCCAGCGCTACCTGGCCCGCCATCCCGGCGAGTCCAACCGCGACGCGCGCAAGGGCCTGGCCCTGGCCTACAGCTGGAGCGGCCGTCAGCCGGAAGCCATCGCGCTCTACCGTGAACTGGTGGCCGAGGATCCCAGCGACCTCGAGGCCAGCCTCGGACTCGGTCGCGCCCTCATCTGGGACAACCGCCTGCACGAGGGATTCCGCGTCCTGCGCGCCGTCGAGCAGGACCACGCCGACACCGGCGAGGCCCGCGCCGCCGGCAGCTTCCTGCTCACCGTCCTCGACGAGTACGACCCCCACCTCGACCTGCGCTGGGACGGCATCTGGGACAGCGACGATCTCACCATCCACCGCCTCACCGCCCTGGGCCGCACCAACCTGGGTTCGGCCCTCGTCGAGGCGGGCGGCGGGGTCGCCTTCTACAGTCAGCCCGATCGCCCGGACATCAACGCGCCGCGCGTGCAACTGGGCATCGTCACCCCGCTGGCCCACAACTGGGCCCTGCACGCCTACGCCTGGGTCGACCATTTCCAGAGCGACGGTCCGTTGACGGCGAACGATCCCGAGCTCGACTGGACCCGCGTCGGCGGCGACGCCTGGCTCACCTGGCTCGCCACGTCGCGCCTGCGTCTGGACCTGGGCGCCGGCAGCCAGGTCATCGAGACCTACGACGCCTTCGCCAAGAAACTGCACTACGAGCCCGTGAACCTCTCGGCCGACTGGCGCTTCGTCCCGGCCTGGACCCTTTCCGGCACCGCGCAGTACGCCAGCTACAGCGACGGCAACGAGCGCACTCGCGGCGCCGCCCAGCTCCTCTGGCACCGTCCCGGCACCTGGGACTGGACCGCCGGCGGCGTGGTCTACTACATGGACTACGCCATCCCCTACCCCGGCGGCTACTGGGCTCCCGACTGGGTGCGCAACGGTAGCCTCACCCTGCGCATCAAGCGTCGCTGGGCGCGGGTCATCGCCCAGATCGACGGCAGCTACGGGCTGGAGCGCGAGGCCGGATCCGACGCCATCCCCGTGGGTGGTTTCCACGGCCACGTCGGCTGGCGCATGGCCCCCGGCTGGCTCCTCTCGGGCGACGTTGCGTATTCGCGCAGCCGCTTCACCAGCGACAGCGGCTACAACCGCACCACGGCCACCGTCCGCGTCCGGGCGCTCTTCTGACATGGCGCGTGGCGAGCAGTTCCGTCGCCGCATCGGGATCGCCCTGGCGATCCTGGTGGTGACCACGGCCGCGGTCATCATCTGGCGCGGCAGCGTCTCCGGCCGTCCCGGCGAGCACAGTCCCGGCTACCACCTCGACCCCACCGAGCTTGCGGCCATGCAGGTGGACGAGGTGGGTCCCGGCGTGCGGGTGCTTTGCTATCACTATTTCCGACCCGACTTCGCACCCGGGTATCTGCTACGCGTGGTCGGCGCCGTGATGCTGGGCATGCCCACCCTGGGTCCCCAGGAATTCTGGACCACCCCCATCGGCCAGTTCGAGCGGCATCTCCGCTACTTCCGCGACGAGGGCATTCCCGTGCTCACCCTGGACGACATCGCGAGCCGGCAACGACGCGGCGAACCGTTACCCGACCCCGCCGTGGTGATCACCATCGACGACGCCGACCGCAGCGTCTACGAACTCGCCTGGCCGCTCTTGAAGAAGTACGACATCCAGGCCCACCTCTTCGTGCCCACCGGTCGCGTGGACAGCCACTGGAGCGGCATCGAGGTCTGCACCTGGCCCGAGCTGCGGGAAATGTCGGACTCGGGCACCCTGGTCCTCGGCTCGCACACCCACGACCTGCACTTCAAGGTGGGCACCGACCTCGGTCGCCAGCCGGTCTTCTGGAATCCCGACCGCATCGGCGACCGTCAACGCGAGCGGGCGCAGCGCGAGCTCGGCGACCTCACCGATGCGACACCCACGAGCGAGCGGGAACGCGTCTCGCCTCTTGCCGAAAATCCCGTCGCCGCGGACCTTCTGCTCAGCCGCCGCCTGCTCGAACGGCACACCGGCCGCGACTGCCGCTGGCTCGCCTGGCCCTACGGCTTCGGCAACGGCGCCCTCGATAGCCTCGCCGCCCACGTAGGTTTTTCCGGCACCTTGAGCCTGCGCCCCACCTCCGTCGACGACGAGACGCCCTCCTGGCACCTGGGCCGGTTCACCCTCACGGCCAAGACCACCCCCGCCGACATCGCCGCTCTCTTTGCCGCCGACGAGGAGGACTGACGTGGCGGCCGGCGACGATCTCCTCGTCAAGGACGGACTGATCATTCCAGCCGCCGAGCTGACCGTCACGGTGAGCCGGTCGTCCGGCCCTGGCGGCCAGCACGTCAACACCACCGACTCGCGGGTCCAGTTGCGCTGGAACGTCCTGGAAACCGCGGTCCTCGACGACGCGCAGAAGGATCGACTGGCGCGTAAGCTGGCCAGCCGTCTGTCGGGCGAGGGCGTGCTCACCGTGGCCTGCGAGACCCACCGCAGTCAGCATCGCAATCGTGAGGAGGCCCGCGAGAGGCTGGCGGCGTTGATTCGCGAATCCCTGCATCGTCCGAAACCGCGACGACGCACGCGGGTCCCCCGGGCGGCCAAGGAGAAGCGGCTGGATCAGAAGCGTCGGCAGTCGCAGACCAAACGCGGTCGGCGGAAGCCGGACGACGACTGAGGCTAGCCCAGCAGGAACACCCCGAACATCACGACCCAGACAGCGTCCAGGAAGTGCCAGTACCGAGCGCTCAGGCGCACGGCGGCTCCGTCCTGGTCGGGGTTCAACGACCGCCGCACCGACCGCGCCACCACCACGGTCAGCGCCGCGAGCCCGCCCAGAACGTGCAGTGCGTGCAGCAGCACCAGGAAGAACACGAAACCCAGCAACGGATTGCCCGTGGCCACGGCCGTCCGGTGCTCGGACAGGAGTTGCGCCATTGCGGGGATCTGCACGATCAAAAAAAGCAGAGCCGACAGCACCGACAGCCGCAGCAGGACGCTGGCCGGAACCACCACGCCGCGCCGCAATCGTTGCCACGCTGTTTCCAGGAAGTACCCGGTGATCAGCAAGGCCGCGGTGCTGCCGAAGAAGACGGGCGGCACCGTCACCACGAAGTCCGGCCCGAGGCGCTGCCGGGTGATGCCGTAGCCCACCAGGCCCCCGACGAAGAGGACCGAAAGGGAGAAGATCAAGAGCCGCATACCAAAGGTGGCCGGGCCGCCGGCGGAAAGGTCTGGCCCTCTGGTCATGGGTCTACTTCCGGTGTTCGCCGGCTGTCACCCAGGGAAGGAAGCGATCGTCGATGAAGTGATGCCAGGTTGCGGGTACGACCTCGTCCCAGCCCGCATGAATCTCGCCGGCGGCGTGCACGGTCACCGTGAGGCGCGACCGCCCGCCCTCCAGGGATTCCAATTCGAAGGTGGTGACCATGTGGATGGCGTGGCCGGCGAGTCCCAGCGGGCCCACCATCATCAGCTTCTTGCCGCGCTGGGCGTAGGTCACCGTGGCGTGGATCACGCCGTCGCCCGTCTCGTCGAAGGTCTCGAGGAAGTGGCCGCCGGGCCAGGCCTGCAGCTCCAGGCTCAACGGTGCGCCGCTCATGGTGTGGTCCCACCAGCCGGAGATGTCGCCGGTCAGGGCGTCGTACATCTCGTCGGCGGGGCCGGGGAGGTCGACGGTGAAGGAGAAGGCGAAGGAGCCGGTGGGGGGAGCCTCGTCGGCGCCGACCGGCGTTGTGACGAGCAGAATCAGGGCAAGGTTCACCAGTGCGCGGACCATTCGGCTTCCTCTCCGCGGCCGCAGCGTGCGGCCGGCCCTCCCATGATCGACGCGATCGCATTCGGCGGCAACGGCGATCCCAGGCCGGTCAGGGCCGGCAATGCCTCCACAACCAAGCCGCGAACAAACCATTGAGCACGACACCCACCAGCCCCACTTCCGGACCATGAACCGCCGTGTTGGCGATGCCCAGGGCGCCGACCTCCCGGCCATAGCCGAAGAATACGTACGCGCCGCCGTTCCAGAGGCCGTGGCTCACGCTGGCCACCAGGACCGAACCCGACGCGTGGCGGAGCAATCCCCAGATCAATCCGAGCAAGGTCGCGTTGATCATGAAGACAGGGATCTGCGCGCGGGGCACGTCGAATCCCGTGGGCAGGACGATGGCCGAGACGTGCCAGAGGGCGAAGGCCGCGCTGGTCCACAGCAGCGTCTGCCGTGCACCCAACCCTCGGCGCGTCAGCGAGGCCCAGAGCCAGCCGCGGAAGAACCCTTCCTCGGTGACCACGGTCACCAGCGCGGTGCCGATGGTGGCCGCGAGCAGGTTCTTGCGCGCGGTCGACCAGTCGGTCGCCGACACGTCGATGGCGCCTGCGAGCCAGGCTGCAGCCACCGCCAGGCCGAGGACCAGCACCGGATACAGGACAGCAAGCCCGTATCCGCGCCGCGATCCCCAGGTGAACCCGATGTCGACACGCGGCAACCGCTCGACACGCCAGAAGAGGAAGAACAGCGGACACAACGGCAGGGCGCTGAAGTTGGTCAGTCCCGTGGCGTCCATGGTGGTGGTGATGGCGATGGCGGCCAGGACGCCGAGGATCGGCCCGCGCATGGACACCGTCACGCTTGCACGCCCGCGAACACCTGCACCCGCCGCTGTCGGGGTCCGTCGAACTCGCAGAAGAACACCGCCTGCCACGTGCCGAGCACCAGCTTGCCGTCCTTCACGGGCAACATCTGATCACAGCCGACGAGCGAACTCTTGAGGTGCGCGGCGCTGTTGCCCTCGCCGTGGCGGTCGGAGAGATCCTGCCAGGGCACCAGGGCGCCGAGGCGCCGCAGCAGATCGGTGACCACGTCGGGATCCGCCCCCTCGTTCACCGTGACGGCGGCCGTGGTGTGCGGGATGTGCACCAGAACGACGCCGTCGCGAACCCCGAGGTCCGCGACGGCGGTCTGCACTTGCTGCGTGATGTGGACGAGTTGCGCGTGCTGTTCGGTGCGAACGTCGAACTCCTGCACGGCGGTCCCTTCGTTCAGGTTGAGTTACAGATCGAAGTACATCGTAAACTCGTACGGGTGCGGCCGCTGATTGATACGGCCGATCTCGTCGCGCTTGATCTCCAGCCAGCGCCGGATCAGCACCTCCGGGAACACGTCGTCGTGCAGCAGGAACTGGTGGTCCGCCTCGAGGGCGTCCAGCGCGTCGTCCAGCGAGCGCGGCAGGAACTCGTGATCCTTGCGCGACTCCTGGCTGGGCGCGTCGGCCGGCTGCCAGCCCCGCTCGATGGGATCGATCTTGTTGATGATCCCGTCGATGCCCGCCATGAGGATGGCGGAAGCGCAGAGGTAAGGGTTGCCGGTGAAGTCGGGCGGACGGTACTCGACGCGGCGAAGCTCCGGATCGGTGACGTAGCTGGGAATGCGAATGGCCGCACCGCGATTGCTGCGCCCGAAGGTCCGCACCGTGGGCGCCTCGTAGCCGGGCACCAGGCGCTTGTAGCTGTTGGTGCTGGGGTTGGTGAATGCGCAGAGGGCGTCGGCGTGCGCGAGGATGCCGCCCACGTAGTAGAGCGCTGTCTGCGAGAGATTCGCGTAGCCGGACGCGTCGTTGAAGACGTTCTTGCCGTTC
The DNA here is from genome assembly GCA_003353795.1 of bacterium. Classification (GTDB taxonomy): domain Bacteria; phylum Krumholzibacteriota; class Krumholzibacteriia; order LZORAL124-64-63; family LZORAL124-64-63; genus Glo-17. The sequence goes on along the minus strand of PIVY01000001.1, from coordinate 120,364 downwards.
TGCGTGAGGAACTGGTGCAGGTGGAAACCGTTGCCGGCATTCTCGTACAGCGGCTTGGGCATGAACGTGATCCGCAGACCCGCGCGGTGGCCGGCATTGTGCAGGATGTACTTGGTGAGCACCGCATGGTCGCCGGTGGTCAACAGGTCGGCGAACCAGCCCTCGATCTCGTGCTGACCGTGCTTACCCACCTCGTGGTGGTGGTAGCGAACGGGAATGCCGAACGACTTCATCAGGCGACAGACCTCGTCGCGGAAGTCGTCGTGCAGGTCGAAGGGATTGCAGGCGTGGTACGCGTTGTGGTGGAAACGCTCGTTGCTCTGCACGGAGAAGAAGCTCTCGTCCTTGCCCGAGGCGAAGTCGGCCTCCTCGAATATGTAGAACTCGTATTCGGGACCCCAGTGCGAGAGGTCGGCCACGCCGGTGCTGGCCAGGGCACGCTCGGCCTTGCGGGCGATGTGGCGGCCGTCCTGGGAAAAGGGTGTGCGACTGTCGTCGGTGAGGTGGGCCGAGGCGAAGAGGTGCAGCGTGGGCCGCTCGCGGAAGGGGTCGATGACCGCGGTGTCCAGGTCGGGGATCAGCACCATGTCGCTGGCCTCGACCTTGAGGAAACCGTAGCTCGAGCCGTCGAAGCCGATGCCTTCGGTGCAGATCTCCGGCGTGAAACGGTCGAACGGCAGGGAGAGATGGTGCAGGCGGCCGTTGAGATCGAGGGACTTCAGGTCGACGAACTCGATCCCCTTGGCCGCGGCCTCCTGGCGAACCTGGGCAAATTTCTCGGGCGCCATGGCAACCTCGCAGCGGATTCGATGGGGTACACGGACCCACGGCCGCGGCATTGCGGACGAAGGCCGATCACGGCTCCAATATAGCCAGCGGCAATCGACAACGGAAATTCGGCTTTGCGGAGTATCAGCGGCCGTCAGACCGGACCGACGAGATCGTCGAGGGCGCGGTCGAGTTCGGCAAACTTCCAGCGGAAACCGTGCGCCTTCAGGCAGTTGGGAACGGCTCGCTGGCCATTCAGCAAGAGATTCGATTTTTCCCCCAGCAGGGTCCGGATCACCCAGCCCGGCGCGGGCGTGCGCCCCGTCTTACCCAGCCGTACGGCCAGCGCCCGGGCAAATTCCGCCTGGCTCGGCGGGTCGGACGTGGTCACGTTGACCGGACCGCGAATCGCCGCGGTGTCCAGGGTGAACAGAACCGCCCGGACGGTGTCGTGGAGGTGGATCCAGGGGAAGTACTGGCGTCCATTGCCGAGCGGTCCGCCAAGTCCGCGCCGGAAGATGGGCATCATCTTGGCCAGCGCGCCGCCCTTGCCGGAGAGGATCACGCCGAAGCGCAAGCAAACCACCCGGCAACGCTCGCTCTCGGCCCGCATGGCATTGCGTTCCCATTCGTAGCAGAGCATGGCCAGATGGTCCTGGCCGGGCTCGGCGTTCTCGGCCAGGGCACGGTCGCCGCCGTCGCCGTAATAGCCGGCGGCCGAGGCGTTCAGGAGCACGCAGGGACGGTCGGGGTCACGTTCGCGCAGGACGTCGGCGAGGTGGCTGGTGGGGCGCAGGCGGCTACGGCGGATGCGTCGCTTCTTGCCGCGGGTCCAGAGGCCCTCGCCCACGCTCTCGCCCGCGAGGTTGATGATGGCGTCGCAGGCCATGGCCCGATCCAGCCAGGGGCCCGCCACGGCAGGGTCGGCCTCGAACAGTTCGACGTCGTCTTCCAGAAGCGCGGCGGCCCCGGCGGCGCTCCGGGTCACAACCACGACATCGTCGCCGCGAGCGCGCAATTCGCGGATCAGGGCCCGTCCGATCAGCCCCGTTCCGCCCGTCATCAGGATCTGCATGCGACCTCCTCAGGGTCCGTCCACCATACGCTCAGCACCAGGACCTGTCCACCGCCCCAAAGCCGAGTTTGCTCCCCCGCCCTCAGCGCCTATTCTTGGGATCAGAATCTCGAACGAAAGGATCCGCCATGCAGTACGAGCACTTCGACTGCGATATCCGTGACGGCGCCGCCCGCATCTCCATGCTGGGCCCCGGCAGTCCCCTGCTGGCGGACCTCGCCGACGAATTCGTCGATCTCATGCTTCGCCTGCAGGAAGACATGGCCGTACGGGTCATCCTGCTGAGCGACGGCGAACACGCCTTCGACCTGCAGCCCGACCTCGGTTCCATCAGCAGCGACGCCGGCAAGACCGGCGGATTCGAAAACCTGGCCGCGGGACTCGAGGTGGGAACCCGGTTGGTCACCCTGCTGCAGGAGTGCGTCAAGCCGGTGGTCACCGCCACCCGGGGCGACATCCGCTCCATCGGGCTGGGCTTCTTCATGGCCGGCGACGTGCGCCTGGCCAGCAGCACCGCCAGCTTCACCGCACCCGACATGACCACCGGACTCATGCCGGAATGGGGTCTCACGTTCGCCCTGCCGCGCCTGATGGGTCCCGGCCGCGCGCTCGAATTCCTCTGGTCGGGACGCACTCTCTCGGCCGGCGAAGCACACACTGTAGGCCTGGTCGACCGGGTCGTGGCCGACGCCAACTGGGACGACGCCATCGAGGAGCTCCTCCTGCGGCTGGCTCGCCTGCCGCAGCCCCACGTCCGCCTGACCAAGCTGGCCTCGCAGCAGTCCGGCCACTTCGACCTCACTGCCATGCTCAGCTTCGAGTTCGAAGCGCAGCAGCAGTGCTGGGACAGCCTCGAGACCGCCGAATGTCTCAAGGCCTGGCAAGAGAATCGCACGCCGGTGTTTCACGCCCCGATTTCACCGGAACACGAAGACGAAGGGTAGAACCAGCAAACACCAGGAGGTCCCATCGTGGGCCAGACGCTGATCGAGAAGATCCTCACTCTGCACGGCTCCGGTCCCGCCCGCCCCGGCGAGATCGTGGACGTGGAGATCGACGTGCGCGCCGCGCGGGACTTCGGCGGCGCCAACGTGGTCAAGAACCTGCAGGCCGCCGGCCTCACGGTGGCCGACCCCGAGAAGACCGTATTCACCTTCGACTGCAATCCCGGCGGCAGCGACCAGGGCTACGCGGCCAACCAGCAGCTCTGCCGCACCTTCGCCCGCGAGACCGGCGTCGCGGTGCGTGACATCGACAAGGGCATCGGCACCCACATCGCCATCGAGGATGGTCTCGTGGGTCCCGGAACCACGTTCGTCTCCACGGACAGCCACGCCAACATCATGGGCGCCGTGGGCGCCTTCGGGCAGGGCATGGGCGACCAGGACATCGCCGCCGCCTGGGCCCACGGCAAGGTCTGGTTCAAGGTGCCGCGCACCAAGAAGATCGTGCTGATCGGCGAGCCCGGCCCCGCCGCCACGGCCAAGGACATCACCCTGAAGATGGCCGCCGTGCTCGGCGCCTCGGGCCTGCTCGGCTGCGCCGCCGAGGTCTACGGAGACATCGTCGACAAGCTCACCGTGGCCGACCGCGTCACCATCGCCTCCATGGCCACGGAGATGGGCGGTATCATCGTTCTCTTCACGCCCAACCAGGCGGTGCTGGACTTCTGCAAGGCTGCCAGCGGCCGCGACTGGGAGCCCATCGCCGCCGACGCGGACGCCGAGTACGTCGAGACCATCGAGGTCGACGTCGACGGCCTCGAGCCCATGATCTCCCAGCCCGGCCACCCCGACGACGCGGTCCCGGTGACCGACGTGGCGGGCAAGCGCGTGGACTCGGTGTTCATCGGCAGCTGCACCAACGGCCGCCTCGACGACCTGCGCGCCGCCGCCCGGATCCTGCGCGGCAAGCAGATCGCACCGGGCCTGGTCTTGAAGGTGGTGCCGTCCACGCGCAAGACCTGGGCGCAGGCCCTGGACGAGGGCATCATCGACGACCTCATGAAGGCCGGCGCCCTCATCGGCAATGCCGGTTGCGGCGGCTGCGCGGCGGGCCAGATCGGTCAGAACGGACCGGGCGAGGTCACCGTCTCCAGCGGCAACCGCAACTTCGCCGGCAAGCAGGGCAAGGGCGAGGTCTTCCTGGCCAGCCCGGAGACCTGCGCGGCCACGGCGCTGGCCGGGGTGATCGCGCGGGCGGACGCCATTCCCGAGACCGTGGCGCCGCACCAGCCCAAGGCCAATGGCAGTTCCGCAGCAGCGTCGACCATCCAGGCGAGCGGCGACAAGCCGACCACCCTGAAGGGTCGCGTGTGGCTGGTGGACGTGGAGAACATCGACACCGACATGATCTTCCACAACCGTCACCTGGCCATCACCGAGCTGGCCGAGATGGGACCCCATACCTTCGGCAACCTGCCCGGCTGGGAAGAATTTCCGCAGAACGCGCAGCCGGGCGACATCGTGGTGACCGGCGGCAACTTCGGTTGCGGTTCGTCCCGGCAGCAGGCAGTGGATTGCTTCACGGCCCTGGGCGTGACACTCATCGTGGCGCGGAGCTACGGCTCGATCTACGAGCGCAACGCCATCAACGCCGGCATGCCGGTGATGATCGCCGATCTGCTCGCGGCGGGGCTCAACGGTGGCCAGGAGATAACCGTGGATCTGACCACGGGGCTGATCACCTGGGACGGTGGCGAGTTGCGCGGCGAACGGTTCAGCGAGGTGCAGCTGGAGATCTATCAGCGGGGTGGATTGCTGGCCTAGTCCAGATCCCAGAATTCCCGCTGGACATTGAGCACCTGCTTCAAGCCCGGCACCCCCGAGGCGCCGGCGTCGCGGAGACGATCCACGACGTCGGCGTCCACCATGTCCAGTTCGCCCAGACGCCGGATCACCCGGCTGCCCGCCTCCTTGATCCCCCCCACGCTGTAGCCACCCTCAAGCACGAACGCCGTCTTGCCGCCGCAGATGTCCTGGGCCAGACGCAACAGCAGGTCGGTGATCAGGCGGTAGCCCTCGGCGGTGAGCGACAGCTGGCCGAGCGGGTCCTTGTGGTGCAGATCGAATCCGCAGCTGACCATCAGCAACTCGGGACGGAACTGGCGGGCGATGGGGTCGAGCAGGCCGGCGAGGATGCGGGCGTAGTCGCGGTCGCCCACGCGCCGGTCGATGGGCACGTTCACGGTGAAGCCGCGGCCCGGCCCCTCGCCCACCTCGTCGACCGCGCCGGTGAACGGATACGCGCCGTCGCGGTGGACGGAGAAATAGAGCACGCTGGGGTCGTCCCAGAAGATGGTCTGGGTGCCGTTGCCGTGGTGCGCGTCGATGTCCACGAGCAGGATGCGCTTCATGCCGTGCTTCTGCTGAAGATGCCGCGCGCCGATGGCGGCGTTGTTGAAGAAGCAGAAGCCCATGGCCTGATCGGGCTCGGCATGGTGCCCCGGCGGCCGCACCAGAGCGAAACCGCGGTTGGCCCGACCGTCCACCACGGCGTCGAGTAGTTCTAGCCAGCCACCCACGGCGAACAGGGCGGTGTCCTGCACCTTGACCGTCTCGGCCACCACGTGACCGTCGGGCTGGGTCGTCGGGCCCATGGTGCCCACGGTTCGCACCACGTGGTCGCGGGTGTGGACAAGCATGAGTTCCTCGACGGTGGCCTGACGGGGCGGCAGCTTGCGCCAGCGGTCGTCCAGGTCGGGATCCTCCAGCACCGTCAACAGCGCGCGCAGGCGCTTGCCGCTCTCGAAGCTGGTGATCTTCTCGAGGTGGCCGCCGAAACGGTCGTCGATGACCAGCAGCAGGGGCTTGCGCGGTTCGGGCACCCCGCGCTGCTGAACCAGACCGTACTCGTGGGCGCAGCGCAGCAGTTCCTCGCCCCAGGGCAGGCGCTGGGCGCGCTCGACGAGCATGGCCGTGGCCTCGCCGGCCCAGGGTCGCGACCGGCTGGCGCGGAAGCACTCCTCGAAGAAGAAGGCGCCGGCCAGGCGACGGGTCTCGGTGTCGGGCTGCGGGTAGGGGTTGGAGACCTCGGCGGCGATGAGCGCCTTGGCCTGGCGGCGCACCATGAAGCTGATGTCGCGCTGTACCTCGATGGGCAACTCGTCCACCCGGTTGGCCATGGCCACGATGTTGCGCAGGAAGTGGCCGCGCGGATCGTCGAGATGGAAGACGTGGGGCTTGGCGTGGTCGAAACCCAGGGACTCGTAGAAGTTCACCGCCGCCGGCTCGGACTCGACGATCAATCCGCTCAGCCGCGGCTCGTAGATCTTCCAGAGTAGCCAGGCGCCGGCCAACAGCAGGGCGCCCGCGCCCCGGTGCACCCACTCGCCGCGTTCCGGCGCCCCGGTGGGCCCGCCCCGCGAGGTGGCCAGCCACTTGACCTCCAGTTCCCGCCGGCCGTGCTCGGTGACCGGTCCGATGGTCATCATGCCCACCAGCCGACCGTGGACCACGCAGCAGAACAGGTTGCGGTGCTGGCCGCGCAGGAGATGGTCGAGCACGAAGTGGAGGTTGAAGAACTCCAGGTTGCGGTCAGCCACCTGCAGCAGTCCGTCGCGGGTGAACGGAAAGCGGCAGAAGAGGGCGGCGGTGTCCACGTCGACGACGCCCTTGAAGAAGACGTCGTGATGCGATGGATTCCAGGGCAAGGCGTCGCCGGGGAACTCGCCGTGGAGATCCTCGAGCAGGGTCAGGGCCGCGGCGCGTTCGCCGTCGGCGGGATGCTCCTCCATCTGACGACGGCCGGTGTCCTCGGCCTGGGCGAGGCTGAAATCCAGCATGAACTCGAGGCCCGCCCGGCGCGACAGGCGGCGACTGCGGTCCTTCTGGAATCCCTCCGTGCCCTCGGCCTCACCCTGGCGCGCCCGCCAGGCTCCGAAGGCCAGGGTCAGCCGTTCGACCAGTGCCGGCAGCCCCTGGTGGATGAACTGGTGACGCCGCACGGTCACCGTCTCGTCGTCCATGCGAAACGTGGCCACCTCGGCGCCGGGTACGGCCGCCAGGCGCCCTGCTGCCAGGAGTTCGCGCAGGGGAATGCCGGCCTCGGGATCGCGTGCTGCGATGACGGCCACGGCCTCGGCGAGTTGTTCACGATCGATCATCGGTGAATGATAACAGTCGACCCGCACCGGCAACCACGGATTTCCTCGACCTCGTCGCCACACTTGCCAAACCCCGACACTGCACCGAGAATGCGGAGGTCCCGCAACGCACGAGGAGAGTGGATGACCAACCCTTCCGGATCGAGACCCCGCGGACTGTATCTGTGGGGCGTGCCGATACTGCAGCCGCTGGATCTGGTGATCGGCCTGCTCGTGCTCGCATTCTTCGTCGGCGCCGCCCTGCTCGGCGGCGGCGACCTGCGCGATTCGGCCGTCGGCGCGGTGGCGATCATGCTCGTGATGTTCCTGGTAGGGGCAGCCGTCGAGTTCATCATCGACGCCTTGCGGGACATGCCGGGGCTGGGAACCGTGGTGGGTTTCATCACCAATGGTCCCGAGGCGCTCTGCCTCCTGGTGGGACTGCTGAGCAACGACATCATCTTCGCTGCGAGTACGCCCCTGGGTTCCAACTTCATGAACCCGGCCATGCTCGTCGCGGCAGCCATCGCGGCAGGTTGCCTGGGCGCCGTCTTCCGGCACCACCGAGCCTACGGACCGACTGCGCTGATCCTGACGGCGATCCTGGCCGCCGCGTTCTTCCGTACGCCGCCGGAGTACTACTGGGCCTGGATTATCGTGACCGGCGTTGTCAGCATCGTACTGTTCGTCAAGCGCCCCGGGGACCCGGCCTCCATCGACACCATTCCCGGTTCGGTTTCACGCTGGCGATTGATCCCCGCGTTGGCGGTGCTCTTCGTCGCCGGCTACGCACTCGATCCGGTGGTCGACTACACCGCCGACGCGAGCCACGCGCCCAAGGGAGCCATCGGATTCTTCGTGCTGGCCGCCCTGACGAGCTGGCCCGAGTTCCGTTCCGGCCTCACCCTGCTACGACGCGGGCGAACCACCTCGGCGGTGCTCAACATCATCGTTTCCAACATCACCAATCTCTGGCTGGCCGGAATCGGCGTGCTCATCCACCTGCTTCTGCAACGCGGCTAGGCCGACTATTCGGTGGCGAGCGCTCGCTCGATGGTGTCGCGCAGGCGCGGGTCGCCGGGCGCGGTCTTGGGACCGAAGCGGGCCACCACCGTGCCGTCGCGATCGACCACGTACTTGGTGAAGTTCCAGCTGGGTTCGTCCAGCTCGGCGGTCAGCAACCGATAGACGTCCGACTTCTCGTCGCCCTTGACCCGCGACTTCTCGAAGAGCGGGAAGGTCACCGCGTAGGTGTCGGTGCAGAAGTAACGGATCTCCTCGGGCGAGCCGGGCTCCTGGCCCATGAAGTCGTTGGACGGGAACCCGAGCACCACGAAGCCCTGCGGCGCCAGCTCGAGGTAGAGTGCTTCGAGCCCTTCGTACTGCGGCGTGAGTCCACACTTGCTGGCCGTGTTGACCACCAGGGCGACCGTGCCGCGGTACTGGTCGAGATCGGCGGGCTCGCCCTCGAGGGTGCGGACGTCGAGATCATAGAGCGATCCGGCGCCGTCGGTGGCAGCGCGCTGCATGTCCGCGGCCATGGCGCGACTGATCCAGAGAACCGCGGCCGCCGCGATGACGAGCACGACCGCTATGACAATGATCCAGGGCATCTTCATGGGAACCTCCGGTGGGTGGCTGGCTCCCATGATAACGCTGTCGGCGAGGACGGCATCAGGGCTCAGGAATCGAGCCGGAGTTCCTTCTTGAGGACCTTGCCCGAACTGTTCTTGGGCAGGGCATCGAGGAACTGCACCGTGCGGGGGATCTTGTAGAGGGCCAGGTTCTCGCGGCAGTGCTGCTGAATCGTGTTGGCCTCCAGGCCGCTGCCCGGGCGCGGCACCACGAAGGCCTCGATGGCCTCGCCCAGCAGTTCGTCGGCGACACCGATCACGCACACTTCCTGCACACCGTCCACCTCGGCGATCACCTCTTCGATCTCCTTGGCGCTGACCCGATTGGCACCAGCCTTGATCATGTTCTTGACGCGGTCCACCAGCCAGATGAAGCCGTCGGCATCGCGACGACCGAGGTCGCCGGTGTGCAGGCCGTCGTCGAAGAGGACCTCGGCCGTCTCCTCGGGATCGTTCCAGTAGCCTTGCATGATGTTGTCGCCGCTGGCGACGACCTCGCCCACCTCGTCCACGTCACACTCGGCGCCATCGGGGCGCTTGACCAGGAGCGAGACCCCGGGAATGGGGATGCCGATGGAACCATACTTCTCGGCCAGGCGCTCGGGCGGCAGCCAGCTCAGCCGCGGACCGGCCTCCGTCTGTCCGTACATCACGAACAGATCGATGCGATCGGGCAGGGTCTCTCGCAGCCGACGCTGCAGAGACGGGCTCATGGCGCCGCCGGCCTGGGTCAGATAGCGCAGGTCGGGCCACGGGCGCTCCAGGAAATCGGTCCGCGCGGCGAGGATCGCGTACGTGGACGGCACGCCCGAGAAGCTGGTGACGCGGCTCTGCTCGATGTTGTCCACCACGTTGGCGGGATAGGCGAAGCGGTTGTCCACGACGATCCGGCCGCCGACGGCCACGTGGGTCAGGAGCAGACTCTTGCCGAAGCTGTAGTGGAACGGCAGCACGCTGAGCACGCTGTCGTCCGCGTTCAGTTCCAGGTAGGCGAGGATCTGCCGGGTGTTTGCGGCGAGGTTGCGGTGCGTCAGGGTCACGCCGCGTGGTTTTCCAGTGGAGCCACTGGTGTAGATGATAGCGCAGAGGTCATCCAGCTCCGACGGGATCTCCGGACGTGAGTCGGTGACTGCGGCCACATCGGCGGCGGCCAACACGGTCACCCGATCGGGCAACGACCAGGACGGCGCCACGCGGTCGATGACCACGGTGTGCAGCGCCGGGGAGGCGGCAACCAGGTCGGGCAGGTCGCTCCGCACCTGCAGCGCCCGGGTGACCAGGGCCACGGCACCGCTGTCCTCCAGGAGCAGGCAGTTGGTGCGCGTCTTGTTGGCCCCGTTGAGGGCCACGCAGCAGGCGCCCACCTTGAGGATTCCGAAGAACCCCGCCACGTACTGCGGACCGTTGTCGGCCAGCAACGCCACCCGATCGCCACGCACCACGCCGCGTTCGATCAGGCAGCCGGCGATGCGGTTGGATTCGGCCTCGAGCTCGGCGTACGCCAGGCGCTGTTCGCCGTGCTCGATGACGGTGGCGTCGGGGGTGCGATCCGCGCTGTGTTCCAGCAGGCGGTGGATCGATTGCAGGTCGTCCATGGATCAGGCCGCGGCCTGCTTGCGGGTCACGAATCCGACCAGGTTGTCCACCGAGTCGAGGTTTTCGGGCACCAGTTCTTCGTCCTCGATGCCGAGGCCGAAGTCGCCTTCCAGGAACGCCACCAGCTCCATGACGCCGGTGGAATCGATGATGCCGTTGTCGAGCAGGCTCATGGCGTCGTCCTTGAGCGGCTCCAGATCACCGAACAGGAAGTTCTCCACGATGTAGGCCTTGATCTTTTCGTGCAGATCCATGGGTCGTCAGGTCCTTTCCGAGGGATTGTCGTGCGAATGGCGCCAGACCAGTTCGTCGGGCGCCAGGGTGTCCTTGTCGAGCCGCGCCGCGAGGTCGGAACCGAACCCGCGGGCCAGCAGCTGGGTGCTGAGCACCCCGATGAATGCCATGTTCTCCCGGGCGCTCGTGAGCTTGCCGGCCTCCCACTTGCGCCGCAGACTGGCCACCCGTTCGGGTCGCCAGAAACCGGCCGCGTCCAGGGCCTCGGGCCCCAGGGCGTCGGCCACCACCGCCTGACCGATCTCCGTGGCGAAGGCCGCCGAGTCGGGGGCGCGATAGGGTTGCTTGGGCCGCTGGAGGATGGCCGGAGGCAAGAGGTCGGCCACCGCGTCCTTGAGCAGCTCCTTCTCCTTCAAGAGCGGCAGGCGCGCCGCCGCCGGCATGGCCAGCACCGCGTCCGCGAGCTCGTGGTCGAGGAACGGGAAACGTCCCTCAACCGAGTTTCCCATGAGCATGCGGTCACCCTGGCTCGAGAGCAGATAACCGGCCAGAAACGTGGTCATCTCCACGTACTGGGCCCGTGCCACCGGCCCCCACTCCGCGAACTCGGCCGGCAGATCGGCCAGAAGTCGCGCTTCGGGTTCTCCCGCTTCCAGCGGCGCCAGGGCCGCGGGCTCCAGAAAGGTCGTCATCATTCCGGTATTCTGCCACCGCGGACGGTGACTGAATAGCGGGTCATCCGGCCGGTCGAGCCCCTGACCGTAGAATCGCTGCAGGAACTGGGGCGGCGACTGGGCCAGGTACGGATACAGACGCGTCAGCAGGAGCGGCCGGTGGGGCGAGTCGGGCTGCCGCGACCAGAAGCGCCGCACCTTGGTCTCGCGGAAGATGTTGTAGCCGCAGAACACCTCGTCGGCGCCTTCGCCGGTGAGCACCACCTTCCACTGATTGTCGCGAACGAGGCGACTGAGTGCGTGCAGAGGCGCGGGCGCCGTGCGCAGGATGGGCGTCTCGGTGTGCCAGACCACCTCGGCGAAGCGACCGGCGATGTCGGCGCCGTCGATCTCGATGGTGCTGTGGTCGGTGCCGATGTGGGCGACCATGGCGCGCTGCCACTGGCTCTCGTCGAAGTCGCGGTCGGTGAAGCCCACCGAGAACGTGCGCAGCTTGTTGTCGGTGCAGGAGTGGATGAGCGCCGCGGTGGCCGAACTGTCGAGGCCGCCGGAGAGATAGGCGCCCACCGGAACGTCGGCGCGCAGCCGGATCACCGAGGCGGCCTCGAGACGTTCGCGGACCTCGCCGGCCAGGCGCTTCAGCGTGGGCGCGTCGGGATGCTGCGCATCCTCACGGGCGGTCAGGAACTGTGGTGCCCAGTAGCGCTTGACCTCGAGGCAGTCGGGCAGGGGCGCGGGCGGCGGCGAGGCCACGGCTTCCTTGCCGCGGCAGAACGCCGTGCGGCCCGGCGGCAATTGCGAGACGCCGGCCAGGGGCGCGGCGGGCGCCACATTGGCCCAGTACGTGAAGACCTCGGCCAGCCGGGACGGGTCGAGCCGGGTCTCGAAGCCGGGCCAGGCGCCGAAGGCCTTCATCTCCGAGGCGAACAGCAGCACGTTGCCGTGGCGGGCGAGGTAGAGCGGGCGGATGCCGAAACGATCTCTCGCCAGGAAGAGGCTGCGCTCGGTGCGGTCCCAGAGAGCGAAGGCGAACTGACCGTTGAAGTGCTCGACGCAGCGCTCGCCCCACTGCCGGTACGCGTTGACGATGACCTCGGTGTCGCACTTGGTGCGGAACCGGTGTCCGAGGGCGGTGAGCTCGGCGGTGAGTTCGGGGTAGTTGAAGATCTCGCCGTTGAACACCAGCCAGTGCCGACCGTCGTCCGAGGCCAGGGGCTGCTGCCCGCTGGCGAGGTCGATGATGCTGAGCCGGGCGTGGCCCAGGAAACACGAGTCGTCGCGCCAGGCGCCGAACTCGTCGGGGCCGCGGTGACGCAGGCTACCGATCATGCGCTCGGGCAGGTTGCCGGGAAGCTCGAGGGTCCCGTCGAGAGAAACTGCGCCGCAGATGCCACACATGCCGTGATTCGTTCCCGGGTCGAGGTGATCGGCCCCGCCGGCGGGACCTGTCCGTCTTGATCGGCCAAAATATCCGCTGCCTGAAGCGGCGGCTATCCTCTACAATGCACCGGATCCCGTCCGAAGCCACTGTTTCCGGAGGTTCCCTCGTGCGTTTCCAGATTCCTCTCGGCGGTCTCCAGCGGTCGCTGTTCTGCGTGATCTTGCTGGTCCTGGCCGGCGCCGCCCTGGCGGAAAGCCCCGCCCGCGACCACGTCATCGTCCCGGAAGACTACCTCGACATTGCCTCGATCACCAGTCTTGCCGTGTCTCCGGACGGCCAACAGGCGGTCTGGACCGAGAGCCGCTGGGGCCGGGGATCGGAAGGTCGCTTCCAGGATCTGTGGCTCCTGGACCGCCGCCAGAGCCCGCCGACCACCCTCCGCCTGACCTTTGACGGTTTCGGCGCCAGCGCGCCCGTGTGGTCCGCCGACGGGTCGTGGATCTACTTCCGGGGACGCGAGGAGCGCGAGGGCTCCGACAAGCCCCCGTACGACGGCACACGGCAGGTCTGGCGGATCCGGCCCGACGGCGGCGAGCTCATGCCGGTGACCCGGGCCGCCGGCGGCGCCGGGCAGTTCTGCCTCGCTCCCGACGGACGCGCCGTGTACTACACCGTGGACGAGGAGCAGCACGAGGAGCCCTGGAAGGACCTCAAGCAGGAACACGGTCACCTGGAGTACGGCCACGGCGTGGTGAATCGCCAGGCGGTCCACCGGCTCGACCTGTCCAGCTGGCGCGCCCGCGAGATCCAACCCGCCGACCGCGTGATCCACGACCTGGCCCTGTCGCCCGACGGCGCCCGCCTGGCCATGATCACCACCGAGGACGAGGAACTCATCTTCATGGAAGGCTGGTCGCGGGTCGACGTGCTCGATCTGAACACCGGCGAGGTCAGCCATGCCACCGGCGACGGCTGGCGCGGCGATCACCCCTCGCCGTACGGCTGGCTGGAGAACCTGGCCTGGTCGCACGACAGCGAGGCGGTGGCTTTCTCCATCAGCTACGACGGCCATCCCACGCGGATCTACGTGGCCGAGAACGCGGACGGCGCCTGGGCCCTGCAGCAGATCGCCCGCCCCCATCCGGTGGACTGCTCCGGCGGCCTGCAGTGGCAGGGCAAGGGACGCACCCTCACCTACCGGGGCGAGGCCGAGGGTCGCGTGCGGGTGCTGGCGGTGGACAAGGCCGAGAACGGTGGCCACGGCGACACCCGCGAGCTCACCCCCGGCGACGTGGTGGTGGAAGCGGCAGCCTTCACTCCCGACGGCAAGACCCTGCTCGCAGCCTTCGGCACAACCGAGCGCATCGCCGATATCTACCGGGTCCACAAGGGCCGCTACGAGGCGCTCACCGACCTCAATCCCCAGGTCCACGCCTGGCAGCTCCCCCAGATCGAGCACGTCACCTGGACCGGCGGCGACGGCGACCCCGTCAGCGGCATCCTCGAACTGCCACACGACTATGATCGCGCCACCGACGGCCCGCTGCCCCTGATCCTCGAGATCCACGGCGGCCCCACCGCGTCGACCCAGTACCGACTGCGCCTCTGGATCTACGGACGGGCCGTGATGCCGGCCAACGGCTATGCGCTGCTGAGTCCTAACTATCACGGATCAACAGGTTACGGCGACGAGTTCATGGAGAAGCTCGTGGGCCGCGAGAACGACATCGACGTGGCCGACCTGATCACCGGCGTGCAGCATCTCATCGACACGGGCATCGCCGACGCCGACCGGGTGGGCGTCATGGGCTGGAGCAACGGCGGCTACCTCACCAACTGCGTGATCACCGCCGCACCGGACATGTTCCGGGCCGCCAGCAGCGGCGCCGGCGTCCTCGATCAGGTCATCCAGTGGGGCACCGAGGACACCCCCGGACACGTGATCAACTTCGTGGAAGGCCTGCCCTGGGAAGCGCCCGACCACTATCGCGCCGCCTCGCCGCTCTACGAACTCGACAAGGTCAAGACGCCCACCATCATCCACGTCGGCGGCCAGGATCCGCGGGTGCCGCCGGCCCACAGCCGCGCCCTCTACCGGGCACTCCACCACTATCTGGGTGTGCCGTGCGAACTCATCGTCTACCCCGGCGAGCCCCACGGTTTGACCACGGCCGAGAACCGCATGGCCAAGATCCACTGGGATCTGGCCTGGTTCGAGAAGTACCTGCTCGCAGAGGACGCCGAATGAGCGGAATGCAGCTTCCCGTTGCCCCGGCGGGTCCTGTCCGTTAGCTTGCAGGGGCAATTATCTGATGGAGCGGTCCCACGGTGGGACGCTCCGGACCTCGATCGGACCCGAAAGGATGCCTCATGAAGAACCTCATCCGCCTGGCTCCCGTCCTGGCCTGCCTGCTCGTGGTGGCTGCCTGCGGTTCCGGGGAAGACGCCAAGTCGCCCCTGACCTCCCTCGATCCCGGCATGCAGACCGTGAGCTATGCCCTGGGTATGGACCTGGCCGGATCCGTGGACCGCATGCCCGGCGCCAGCGATCACGCTGCGCTGGAGAAGGGTCTCAGTGACCAGCTCGACGGTTCGGCCAAGCTCACCGTGGATAACTGCCGCGAGATCCTCCAGGCCGCCTCCATGCCCGCCGCCGACGAGGACGCGGGCGAGTTCTCCGACCCCGATTTCGCCACCGCGGACGAGCGCAACAGCTACGCCGCGGGCGTGACCATTGCCGAGTTCACCCAGAAGCAGTTCGACGAGCTCGACTCCAAGGCCATGTGCCAGGGACTGCACGACAAGCTGGCCGGCGCCGAGACGCTGCTGCCCGATGAGGATGTGCGACAGATGGTGAGCGAATACCAGCAGAAGCAGATGGAGGCCAAGGGCGCTGCCAACCAGGCCGAGGGTGAGAAGTTCCTGGCCGAGAACGCCCAGCGCGCCGGCGTGCAGGTGACCGAGAGCGGCCTGCAGTACGAGGTCGTCGAGGAAGGCACCGGTCCCAAGCCCGCCGCCACCGACAAGGTGAAGGTGCACTATGCCGGCACCCTCATCAACGGCACCGAGTTCGACAGCAGCTACAGCCGCGGCGAGCCCATCGAGTTCCCCCTCAACCGCGTGATCGCCGGCTGGACCGAGGGCGTGCAGCTCATGCCCGTGGGCAGCAAGTTCAAGTTCTTCATCCCCGGCGAGCTGGCCTACGGTCCTCGTGGCGCCGGCCCGGACATCGGTCCCAACGCAACGCTGATCTTCGACGTCGAGCTTCTCGAGATCGTGGAGTAGCCGCCCCGTTGTGAGCCCGTTCGATGACGAAGAGGCCCCGCCGATCGGCGGGGCCTCTTCATTGCGTCGACTTCATTGCGTCGGCAACGGGTCGAATCAGCGCACCGCGTCGCAGGCCCGTCGGAATCGGACCAGCGCCTCGCGCGTGTTGGCGTGCGTGGTGCCGAAGTTCCAGCGCATGAAACCGGCCAGCCCGAACTCCCGCCCCGCCTGGAATCCCAGTCCGAAATTCTCGAAATGGGCGGCCGTGGCCTCCAGCCCCAGGTCACGGCAGTCAAGCCAGGCCAGATAGGTGGCCTCCACGTGAGTCATGGTCACGCCCGGAATACCGGCCACCGCGTCCTCGATGAGATCGCGGCCGGCGCGCAGGTAATCGAGTTGCGCCGCGAGCCAGGGCTCTCCGTGCTGATAGGCAGCCTGGGCCGCAGCATAACCGAGGACGTTGATGTGCGGCACGATCATGGCCGCGGCCCGCTGAAAGCGGCGGCGGAGACTGTCGTCCGGGATGATGGCGAAGCTGCAGGCCAGGCCGGCGATGTTGTACGTCTTGCTGGGCGCCATGAGCGTCACTGTCCGGCGGGCGGCTTCCGGCGAGACCAGGGCGGTGGGAACGTGCGGAGCGGCGTCCAGGAGCAGGTCGTTGTGGATCTCGTCGCTGCAGATGATCAGATCGTGCCGCTCGCTGACCTCCACCAGGCGCTCGACCTCGGCGCGGTCCCAGGTGCGGCCGCACGGGTTGTGGGGCGAGCAGAACAGGAAAAGCCGGGAGCTCGGATCGATGGCGGCCTCGAACCGATCCCAGTCGAATTCCCAGCGATGGTTCAAGGCCAGCGGCACGGTCTGCAACTCGCGATCCATGGCCGGCGGGCACTTGAGGAACGGCGAATAGATGGGCGTGGTCGTGAGCACGGACTCGCCGCGCTCGACGTAGGCCCGGCAGCACACCGACAGCGCCGAGACCAGGCCGGGTATCCACACCAGCCAGTCGCTCTGAACCTCCCAGGCGAAGCGCCTCTCGAGGTAGGACTGCACCTCCTCCACCAGTTCGGGGGGCGGCGTGGTGTAGCCGAAGACGCCATGGTCGGTCCGCCGATGCAGCGCCTCGATCACCGCCGGCGGACTCTTGAAATCCGTGTCGGCCACCCAGAGAGGCAGGATCTCCGGATCCGCGTAGCGATCCCACTTCACGCTGGACGTGCCGGTGCGGTCGATGGGCTGGTCGAAGTCGAAGGATGTCACGCGCGGTCCAGCTCCTTGAGGCAAGCGGCGATCTGGGTTGCGGCGGCGGCCGGCGTCTCGGCGAGGTACCAGCGACCGGGGCCGCAGGCATCGAGGAAGGCCGCACCCGGATCGAAGTCCAGCAGCACGACGGGCCGCTCGAAGCGCAGCGCCAGCGCGATCTCGCTCAGGGTTCCGCCCTGGCCGCGGCAGGCCACGACCACGTCGCTCGCGAGCACATTGGCGATGTTGCGGGCGGCGCCCATGCCGGTGGGGATGACGATGTCCAGGTGTTCGCTGGCGGCTTCCCGTTCGGCGTCGAAGAGGATGCCCACGCTCAGACCACCGGCGTCGCGGCAACCGTGGGCCGACGCATCCATCACCCCTGTGGGTCGACCGCCGTTGAGGAGCAGCCAGCCATGGGCGGCGATGAGCCGGCCAATCTCGTAGGCGTTCTCGGTGGTCCGCTCGTCGGCCACGCTTCCACCCATGACCCCGATCACCGTGCGGCGCATGCCGTCATCCTTCCGGTGGAGTTCGCAGAACGGCCGCCTCGACGAGGCGGCCGTTCCAGGATGACATCAAGCGCCGTAGGACGCAAGAGGTGGCGGGTCAGACCCTCGCCGCGCTGTTGGCGACGGCGAGCACGTCCGCCCGCGAGAACACGTAGGGCAGCACCGGATACGTGACGGCCAACTCGTCGGCCAGCGGGCTCTCGCCGCTGTCGCGCAGCACGCATGAGGTGGCAGACATACTGTCGAGGAAGGGCAGCATCTTCTGGAGTTGCTGCTTGGTGAGGCAGCTGGGATCCAGTACCACCAGCGCCACCTCCTCGTGACCCACTCCGCGATTGAAGTACGCCTTGAGCGGGTAGATGCGGCAGCCGAAATGCTGGAGCAGCGTGCTGACCCAGGCAACGCGATCCTCGTCGGTGCTGAGAACGACCACGTTGAGTCCCGTGTCACCGGTACTGTCGGAGGTCTGGACCTCGCCGCCGTCGTCGTCGGCGATCTTCAGGAAGACCTTCATCTCGTCGATCTTCTTGTCCATGGTGCCGAGCGCGGCGCGGACCTGTTCCATCTCCAGGCAGTGCAGGCGCAGCATGCGCGCCAGGTGCTCCTCCTCCAGCGGACGCTCGAAGTTGCCGCCGTGGATGCAGGCCAGCACGTCGCCCAGTGCCACGAGGGTCGCCAGCGGTTGCTCGCGACCGCAGATCTTCTGGACGTTGTGGTGCCAGCGCGACGCTTCCTGCAACTCCTCAGGCAGTTGCCAGAACTCCATGAGCCGCTGTCCCACCGAGGCGTGGCTCATGCCGAGCCCGTCCTTCTCGAGCAGGATGACGTCGCCGCCGGCGGACGCGGCGTCCTGGGCCGCACGCCACTCGTCGGGAGCGGCGCTCGCGAGCACCACGTGACCGATGTCGTGCATCAGGCCGGCGATGAACGCCTCCTCGGGATCGTGCTGGGGCCCCATCTGCTCGGCAATGGCCTGGGCGCCGGCGCCCGCGGCGATGGCATGATCCCAGAAGGAGGTCATGGACGTGCCGCCGAGCTTCTTCATGGCCGACACCATGCCGAAGCCCATGGCCACGTTACGCACGCCGCTGAAGCCGAGCACCACCACCGCGCGGGTCACGGTGGAAACCTCGCCGCTCATGCCGTAATAGCTGCTGTTGACCAGCTTGAGGATCTTGCCGGCCAGAGCCTGATCGCTGGAGATGACCTTGTTGACGTCCACGGCCGAGCTGTTCTCGTCACGCATCACGGCCAGGAGCTTCTGCACGGCCGTGGGGAACGGCGGCAGATCCCGCATGGCCTGCATGACCTTGTCCTTGATGTCCGGCACTTCGACGGCCTCCCGGGCGCAGGTGAGGGGCGACGACACCGCCTGACGGCGGCTCTCCTGTCCTGCATCGGCCTGATCGGGGAAGACTTGAGAATCCGGGTCAACGGTCGTTTCGACGGAGTGGGCCGCCCCGGCGCAACATCTTGCCGAACTTCTCGTTGACGCGATCCATGACCCGGTCGAGATCCTGGTCTCGGGCCACCTCCGCGTCGGTGAAGAGTTCGCCCTGGCCGCCGCCCTCGTGCTCGAAATGGCTGGCGGTGACCCCGAGCAGGCGCAGCGCTCGCCCGCGCCGGCCGAGGCGCTCGGTGAGCAGTTCCCGCGCAGCGCTGCGGATCTCGGTGGTCGACTGGGTTGGATGCGGTAGGGTGTGGCTGCGCGTGTGGGTCGTGAAATCCGGGTAGCGGGCCTTGAGCACGATCGTGCGTCCGCAGAGTCCGTGTCGCCGCAGCCGCCAGGCCACCTTCTCGGCCAGGTGATCGACGATACCGCGCAACTCCTCGGCGTCGGCGATGTCGCTGGCGAAGGTGATCTCGTTGCCCACCGACTTGGCCTCGTGCACCGGCACCACCGGCCGCTCGTCGTGACCCACGGCGAGCTGGAGCAGGTGCGCCGCGTGGTCCCCGAACCGGTCGACCAGGTCCTGGCGCGGCGCAGCGAGCAGATCGCCGACGGTGATGATGCCGCGCCGGTTCAGTTCCCGCTCGGTGACCTTGCCCACGCCCCATAGCTTGCCCACGGGCAGCACGGCCAGCCGCTCGCGGACCTCGCCCTCTTCGATGACCACGAAGCCGTCGGGCTTCTCGAGATCGCTGGCGAGCTTGGCCAGGAACTTGTTGGGCGCCAAACCCACCGAGGCGGTCAGACCCACGTCCCGGCCGATGCGGTCCTTGATGGCTCGACCGATGTCCTCGGCCGAACCGAAGAGGCGGCGGCAACCGGTCACGTCGAGAAATGCTTCGTCCACGCTGAGCGGTTCGACCAGGGGCGTGAAGTCCCGGAAGACGGTGAAGATTTCCTTCGAGATCTCCAGGTAGCGTTCCATACGCGGTCGCAGGAACACGCCGTGAGGACAGCGCTTCACCGCCTGCGCCGCGGGCATGGCGCTGTGCACGCCGAATGTCCGCGCCTCGTAACTGGCAGCGGCCACGACGCCGCGCCCCTCGGGCGTGCCCCCCACCATCACGGGCTTGCCGCGCAGCGACGGATCGTCGAGCACCTCGACGGAGGCGTAGAAGGCGTCCATGTCCACGTGCAGGATAGCGCGGTCGCTCACGGTTGCGATTCATCCCGGAAGGTCCGCACCAGGAACTCGCGTTTCTGACGGACCTCCTTGTTCCAGAGCCGATTGAGCGGTATGTCCTCGCGCAGGCGCCACAGCGGCGAGGCCTGGGCCAGGGCGTCGTACAGTTGCCAGGTGTGATCGAACCGGAGTCCGGCCAGCGAGCGTACCGCCCGCATCTGGTCGACACCCAGCCAGTCGGGATCGAGGTCGCGGTTGATCCGAACCAGATCCACGTGAATGGGCGCGACCTCGGCCAGACCGACCACGCGGCGGGCCACATGGCGCGCCAGGGCGTGATCCCGCTCCAGAGTCTTCTGCAGGCTCAGTCCGTTGGTCGTCTCGGTGCCCAGCAGATCGGCCAGGGTCGACGCCGGCACGCCCTCGTCCTCCATGCGGGCCGTCACGGCCTCGTCGACCCGGAAATGCACCGTTCGGGCCACGGTCTGGTCGAACACGTTGTCCACCACGAAGAGCAGGACGAAGGCCGTGACGCCGGCAGCCGCCGGCGTGGCGAGCCAGCCGAGGCCGATGGAGCCGAGGGGCCGAAGTCGGATCATGCGCCCGCCCCGCAACAATCCCAGCCCCACGATGGCACCGATCACCGCCTGGCTGCTCGACACCGGTACCAGCGGAATGGACGGCAATCCGTGCCCGAGGAGCCATGCCTCCAGTTCCTCGCTGGCGAACACGAACAGCACCAGGGCCTGGGCCATCACCACCACCAGCGCCGCCTCGGGCGACAGTCGCATGATCCCACCGCCCACGGTGCGCATGACCTTGCCCGAGTAGGTCATCACCCCCACGGCGATGGCCACGCCGCCCAGCATGAAGAGTTGCTGGACGCCGGTGACCGACATGCCGAGCAGCTCCCGGTCCGGAAACGGATTGTCGGGCAGGAAGACGCCCATGACGTTGGCGATGTTGTTGGCGCCGAGACTGTAGGCGCCGAAGGCACCCACCAGGATCAATCCGGCGCGGACCAGGGCGTCCTGGCGCAGGAGGTGGATGTGGGCGCGTCCCAGGGTGGCCTTCAACAGCAGGAAGATGACCACGGCGGCCACGCCGGCCAGGAGCGGACACAGCACCCACGACAGCACGATGGAGGTCAGGGCGCCGGTGTCGGTGATCATGCCGGCATAGAGATTCCAGCCGATGATGGCACCGACGATGGCCTGGCTGGTAGAGACGGGCAGACCGGCGCGGGTCATGGCAAACGTGGACAGGGCGGCGGAGAGGGCCACGGTGAAGGCTCCGGCCAGCGCGTTGACCGAACCCAGTCTGCCCAGGGTGTGCGCGGCGCCCGAACCGCCGAGCACAGCGCCCACGATCACGAATACCGAGCAGATCAATGCCGCGGTGCCGAACCGCACCATGCGGCTGCCCACGGCGGTGCCGAAGACGTTGGCCGCGTCGTTGGCGCCCAGGGACCAGCCCAGGAACAGGCCGCTGGAGAGGAAGAACAGGACACCCAGGGTCATCAGAGCCGCCGCTTGATGGAGTAGATGGCCAGCCGGTCAGCCACCGCCTCGGCCATGTCGGCCACCCGGTCGACGGCCTCGGCGAAATAGCGCAGGTGCTGGCGGTGGGCCAGATCGAGCTCGGGATCGGCGAAGATGCCGCGCCGCAGCTCGAGGCCGATCTTGTCGCACTCGCCTTCGTAGTGATGGACCTTGAACAGGTAATCGGTGACGCCCGCCGGGTCGCGGAAAAAGCGACGCGCGGCCATGACCACGGCCTCGGCCGCGGCGTAGGCGGTGTGGGCCAGGCGATGGTAGTGGTCCTGCCAGGCGGGCGGAATGTCGGGGCGTTCCACGTCGAAGCGCTGCAGGCAGGTCTTGGCGCGGTCGATGATGTCATCGGTGTGTTCGAGCAGTCCCAGCACGTCGCCGCGGTGCTCGGGAATGAGCGACTGGGTGTAGAGCGACGACTCCACCTCGCGGCTGAGATGGTCGGCGCGGCCCTCCAGTTCCTCCAGCCGCTCGCGCTTGTCGTTGAACTCGTCGAGGCGGCCGGCCAGGTAGGCGTCCACCGCATCGCGGAACAGGAGCGCGCCCTGGTTCACCGCGTCGAGGAACTCGTCGATCTGGCGTTCGATGATGCGGGAGGTTCGAAACAGCGACATTTGGCGGCTCCTCTACCAGCGGGAAAATGGAAACTGGGCGAGCTGCGAGTTGTGGAACTCGGACCGGGTGGTGACTTCCTCGCCGACCCAGCGCGGCAACTCCACTGCGGCGTCCTCGCTCTCCAGTTCGATCTCGGCCATGACGAGGCCCTCGTTCTCGCCGGCGAAGACGTCCACTTCCCACGTGCGCCCCGCGAAGGGCACCCGGTAGCGAGTCTTCTCCACGATGATGGTCTCGCTCAGCGACAGCAGGTTGGCCGCCTCGTCGGGGGGAATCGGATACTCGAACTCGGCCCGCACCGCGCCCTTGGCCGCGCCCTTGATGGTGAGCCAGGCACCTTCGCCGGTCACCCGCACGCGCACGGTACGCTCCGGGGTGGTGGCCAGGTAGCCCTGGTGCATGTCGGTGCCCTTGTCGGCCGTCTCCTGCCAGCCGTCGCTGATGACCAAGAATTTGCGTTCGATCTCCACGCCCATGCTGGGCCTCCTGCCGGGTCCGGGTCCAGGTGTATCGGTGAGCATACCGCCGCGCGGCGGCCCGGCAAAGTAGGATCTCCTCTGGCGCCCGCATCGGGCGCTCGCTACCCTTGCTGCATGTGTGGACGCATCACGTTGAAGGCGCCGGCAGGCGATGTAGCCGCCCAGTTCGAACTGGTGCAGCCGCCGGAACTCTCGCCGCGCTACAACATCGCCCCGACTCAGCCCGTGCTGGCCGTGCGCCAGGACGGGTCCGGTCCGCGCAGCGGTGACCTCTTGCGCTGGGGCCTCATCCCGCCCTGGTCCCCCGACCCGCGCATGGGCGCCAAGATGTTCAATGCCCGCAGCGAGACCGTGACCGACAAGCCGGCCTTCCGCGAGGCCTTCGCCGGGCGCCGCTGTCTCATTCCCGTGGATGGGTTTTACGAGTGGCGCAAGCAAGGCGCCCAGCGCCAGCCGTTCTATTTTTCGGCGCGCGACCATCGCCTGCTGGCCCTGGCCGGCCTCTGGGAGCGCTGGGAGTATCCCGGCGGCGAGGTCATCGAGTCGTGCAGCATCCTGACCACGGCCGCCAACAAGCTCATGCGTCGATTCCACCACCGCATGCCGGTGATCCTCGCCGCCGACCAGCACGAGCGCTGGCTGGCCACCGAACCCGCCCGGGCCAACGACCTCGTTCCCCTGCTGAGCCCGGCGGCCGAGTCGGTGCTGCAGCACTGGCCGGTGGCGCCGCTAGTCAACAGCGTGAAGAACGACGGCCCCGAACTCGTCGCGCCCATGCACGACGATCCCCCCGATCAACTCAACCTCTTCTGACCGTCGGAGGTCACTCATGTCCCCGCGCCCGCTCCGCCTCTTCCTCGACAGCGCCGACCCCGAGCAGTGGGAGCGGTGGTTACCCCTGGGCGTGTTCCACGGTGTGACAACCAACCCGTTGCTGCTCGAGCGCGCGGGGCGGCCGTGCACGCTGGAGAATCTGGCGGCGCTCGGTGACCGCGCCTTTGCCCTGGGCGCCCGCGAGATCCACCTGCAGGCTTGGGGCGAGACCACCGATCAGCTGGTGGCTTGCGGGCGCAAACTCGTGGGACTGGCACCCCAGGTGGCGGTGAAGGTGCCGGCCACCGAGGCAGGGCTTGCCGCGGCCCGGCGACTGATCGGTGAGGACATCGGCGTCACGCTGACCGCGGTCTACAACGCCGGCCAGGTGCTGGCCGGCGCCGCGCTGGGCTGCGCCTACGCCGCGCCCTACCTGGGTCGCCTCGACGACCTCGGTCGCGACGGCACCGCCGAGGTGGTGGCCATGCAGGAGTTGCTGCAGAACACGGAGTCGCCCACGCGCCTGCTCACGGCCAGCCTACGATCGTGGGACAAGGTGGTGGAACTGGCCTGGGAAGGGTGCGACACCTTCACCTTCGGGCCGGCGGTGGCCGAGGGCATGGTCGACGATGCCGACACCGAGGACGCCGCCGACGCGTTCGCCGAGGCGGCCGCGAAGATGGGCGCCGAGATCATCGAGTAACGTTGGCGGCTCTACCGTTGCCGGTACTGGTCGAACAGCTCGGCCAGGAGCTGCGGCACCAGCTTCATGTTCTCCGGACGCTCGATGTAGGCCACCCGCATCTGGGTGCGGCCCGGATTGGGCTGCCCCGCCGGAGTGCTGTAGAAGCCGGACATGGGCGCGGTCAACAGCGTGAGCTGGCGACCGTCGATCACGCAACGTCCCTCCCGCGCGCACCAGATCACGAAGTCGAGGGCATCGAAGTCCTCGTCGACGAGATTCCGCAGGTCGATTACCGAGTAGATGGTGGCGTCGGGGCTGGAGACGATGACGCCGGGCATGAGCCGGCGCGTCTCCTCGGAGAGGTCCACGAGCATCTCGCGATAGTACGCGCGTTGCCGGGTGTACCACTGGCGCAAGGCGTCGTGGCTCTCGTGGGCCAGCGCCCCGAAGATCCACTGGCCGATGTGGTTGGCGCAGAGGCCAGCCGTGTTCTCGGCCACCGCGCGCTGGTGGAAGTCGGCGTTGTCGGTGACGAGGGCGCCGATGCGTAGTCCGCAAGCATTCCAGACCTTGCTGCTGGTCTCGATGCCGATACGCCGACCCGTGATCCCCGGCACCTCGTCCTCGGTGATCGCCCACACGCTGACGGCGGCTTGATCCTCGTAGTGCAACTCGCGATAGGCCTCGTCGCTGATCATCCACATGCCGTGCTCCACGCAGAGCCGCGCCAGGTCGGCCATCTGGCTGCGGGTGTAGAGCTGGCCGGTGGGATTGTCGTAGGGAATGACCACCATGGCGCCGGGCCGGTGCTCCTTGATGACCGCCTCGACCTCGCTGAGGTCCGGCAGGGAGAAACGACCGTCGTCGCCGAGCGTGCGCGTGACCGAAACGGTGCGGCGGCCGAGGCGCTCGGCGAAGCTGTGGTAGTTGGGATAGGCCGCGTCGATGAGCAGCAGCGGCGCCTCGTTGGTGCCCGCCGGGCCACACACCCCGACCAGCGAGAGCTCCATGGCCTGGCTACCACCGTCGGTGATCTGGCTGTGGAGGTTCGTGGTATCGAAACCGCTGGCGCCGATGATATTCAGGAACGCCTGGTTGGTCTCCGCGAGCCCCACGGTGGTGGTGTACTGGACCACGCCGTCCGCAAATGCTCCGCCGGGATGTCCGACACCCTTCAACCGCTCGATCATCGCCGGATGCATGGGCAGCGACACGTTGCCGATGGCGACGTTGAGGGCCTCCACCGGGTCCGACCGCTTGGCGAACTCGATCTGGGCCAGGCGGACGACGCTGGGTTTGCGGGAGGCGTAGTGGGCGGAGAGTCTGGGATCCATACCGGTGCTCCTTGGTCGTATTCCCGCACGTTCATTCCCTGAAAATCTGGTCACCGCAATCGGCGGTGGCAAGGAGGACCTGCATCGCCTCGGTCCCGCGATGTCCTCGCTTCGCTTCGCTTGCTGTGGAGTTCGCGGGACCGAGGCGATGCAGGTCTTGGGGTTGGGGGCCGTCGACGGGGATCAACGGGCCCCTGAGTACGGTGGTCTACTCGCCCATGACCTGTACGAAGACCCGGCGCTCCCGCGGTCCGTTGTCGTGATCGATGACGACGATTTGCTGCCAGGTGCCAAGTACGAGTGCGCCCTGGTGGATGGGGACGGTGATGTTCGGGCCCATGAAACTGGCGCGCAGATGACTGAAGCCGTTGTCGTCGCCCCAGGTCTCGCTGTGGTGCGAGCGCATGTGGCGCGACCAGAGTGTTTCGAGGGCCTCCTCCATGTCGCGAACGAGGGCGGGCTCGAACTCGATGGTGGTGACGGACGCGGTGGAGCCCACCGCGAATACGTTGGCCGTGCCGTCGCTCACACCGCTGCGGCCGACGATTTCGCGGATATCGCCGGTGAGGTCGTGGATGTCGCTGAAGCCGCGGGTGCGGCGCTCGAGGAATTCGCCGTGGATCATGGATCTCGCCTTTCGCATGGCCGGAGTTGCGCCGGCGCCCCATTCCGGGCATCATAGCCGCTCCTCCAGCCCGAGGTCACGTCATGACGAGAATCCTGATCGCCTTGTTGATCGCCCTGACCACGGTCGCCGTGGCCGACGAAATCCCCACGCGTTACCCCGCCGCCGATCGGGTGGTGGCCATGGGCGACTGGCACGGCGATCTCGACGCCGCCCGCCGCGCCCTGCGCCTCGCCGGGGCCATCGACGAGCACGATCACTGGATCGGCGGCACTCTCGTGGTGGTCCAGACCGGGGATCAGCTCGACCGCGGGGACCAGGAGCAGGAGATTCTCGACCTGTTGACCCGCCTGGAAGGCGAAGCTGCCGCTGCAGGAGGCGCCATCCACGCGCTGCTGGGCAACCACGAGCTCATGAACGTGGCCTGGGACTTCCGCTACGTCACCGACGGGGGTTGGGTAGATTTCGCCGATGCCGGAATCGTGTACGACCCGGCTGACTCCGCCCTCGCCACCTTGCCTGCCGAGCACCGCGCGCGGGCCGCTGCCTTCCGTCCCGGTGGGACATATGCCGTTCAGATGGCCAACCGGAACGTGGCCGTGATCATCGGCCGCAACCTGTTCATCCACGGAGGCCTCCTGCCGGCCCACCTGGAGTACGGTATCGACAAAATCAACACAGAAACTCGCGCCTGGTTACGCGGAGAAATCCCAGAACCTGATATTTACAAAGGGAAAAGCGACCCTGTGTGGTCCCGACACTACAACGACGCCCCGGATGCGGATGACTGCGCTATTCTGGATCAGGTTCTTGATGAATTGAGCTGCGAGCGCATCTTCACCGGCCACACGGTGCAGGACGACGGCGCCACCGCCTACTGCGACCAGCATGCCTGGGCAATCGACACCGGAGCGTCTGCCCACTACGGCGGCACGGTCCAGGTCGTCGAGATCACCGCCGACGGCGTCAGGGTGCTGTGGTGAAGCTCCAGGGATCCAGCGGACAGGTGAATCCGTCCACGTCCAGCGCGGTCACCTTCCACCAGTAGGTCGTGCCCGGCGCCAATCCGAGGGCCCCCAGGTCCAGCGACGTCATGGGTCCCGCGTAGACCGGCGTCGTGGGCTGGGTGTGGCT
Source organism: bacterium (assembly GCA_003353795.1). GTDB lineage: Bacteria > Krumholzibacteriota > Krumholzibacteriia > LZORAL124-64-63 > LZORAL124-64-63 > Glo-17. Next base: position 93,093 of record PIVY01000001.1, on the reverse strand, counting down.
GTCGAGGCAGACCAGGTAGTTCACCACCATCTCGGCGCCGCGAGTCACGTTCCAGCTCAACGAGCCGGTGGTCGCCACCTGGGTCGATCCGTCGGCGGGCGACGGCTCGAGCTCCACGTCGAACTCGCGGATATCCAGGCGCCAGGGACCGTTGGTGAAGGTGTGCCCGTCGTCGTCGAAGGCGGTGACGGCCCAGTAGTAGGTCCGGCCGTAGCGCAGGTCGGTGAGCGTGACCTCGGTGTCGGTGCCGGCGTAGACCAGGGTCGTGGGCTGCGGGTGGTCGTCGAGGAAGACGACCCAGTTCTCCGTGGGCGCCGACTCGGTCAGCACGTTCCAGCTCAGGGTGATCACACGGTCGAGGTCGCTGCTGCTGTCGGCGGGCGCGGGATCGAGGTCCACCAGGAAGAGCGGCGGACCGGTGGTGAAGGTCCAGGGACCGGTGGTGTCGGTGTTGTCGCTGCCATCGACGGCCGTCACGCGCCACCAGTACTGCGTTTCATACTCCAGACCATACACGCGGCACACGCTGTCGCTGCCGGCGTAGACCAGTTCCTGCGGCGGGTTCACGGTGTCGACGTAGGCGAGATAGTAGGACGGCGTGTCGCTGGCCGAGGCCACGGCCCAGTTCAGGAAGGGATCGATCTCGAGATTGGTGGTGTGGTCCACGGGTTCGGGACGGACGGTGCAGAGGAACGGCCGGGTGGCGAAGCTCCAGGCGCCGAACATGTACGGAGCGCCGGCGCTGTCGGCGGCGGCCACGTACCAGTAGTAGGTGCGGTCGTCGAGGAGGTCGCCCACGGTACAGGTGCGCTCGGTGCCGGCGTAGACCTCACGGCGCGGCGGGCGGATGGTGTCGCAGTAGACGTGGAAGCTGTCGCCCCAGGCGATGGTGTCGTCCAGTTCCCAGCTCAGGACGACGGGCACCGAATGGTCGACGCTGCCCGAGGCGGGCGTGGGAACGACCTCCGGCTCGGGCTCCACCTCCACGGGTTCCTCGATGGAGCAGGCGGCCAGGGTCAGGAGCAGGAGCACGGGCACCAGCAGGGCCCAGCGCCAGTCGCGGTTCGTTCGTTGCACGGTTCGACCTCGCACGAAAACGCCGGAAGAGTGGTCTTTCCAGCGTTATCGGACGAAATGACGGTGGGTTGAGGCTTACCGGAACAGGCCTCGGACGTTTGACATGTTTCTGTCATGGTTCGCGACCGGAGCGAGGTTCATCTCAAGGCGGTAGCGGTACTCGTTGCCGTCGAACCAACCGGGCGGCTGATAGACGAACGGCGCGACAACGATCCAGATCTCCTCGCCGGGCTCGCCGACGATGGTCATCTCGGTATCATCGCACGAGTCGCAGGACGTCCCCAGGACCGGCGCACCGTCGATGCAGTCAGTGGGATGGTACTGGAACACGACGGTATGGATCTCGGCCGCGATGGTCACCATCAGTTCGCCGCTGGCCGGCATGGTCGCCGCGAGATAGTCGAAGTTCTTCTGCCAGCTAACACCGCCCGACCACCCCGCCACTCCGCAGAACACCGGCGCTGTGATGGGCTGGACCGGCCCCTGGTTTCCCGTGGCGCAACCGCCGTTGAACTCATCGACGTAGTCGTCGTGCATCGGCGGTTCGCCCTCGATCTGGGCGCCGTCGGGGCAGTCGTCCGGCCACGGCTCGAAGGCGCAGGCACGGATCAAGTAGTCGCCGAAGTCGCCGGCGTACCCGTCGATCACGATGAAGTAGGTCGCACCCGCGGCGAGCAGCGCCTCGACCCTCGACGTGTAGTCGCTGTAGAAATCGTCATTGCACGCGACGACGTCCAGGTTCTCGTCGTAGATATAGACCTTGGTATCGTAGCCGGAGCCATGGAGGTCGACGATCACCGGCGCTGTGGATTCTGGCGCCAGCGAGTAGACGACGTCGGGCGCGTCGAACCCGGGAACGGGGCAGATCTCATCGTAGTCGTTGGTATATCCGGTGGTCGTTCCCGAGCCGTCGTACGGCAGGACGATGGGGATCGCGTCGGCGATGGTGTCGCCGCCCTGACGAATGACGGCGAGATCAGGCGGCGGCGGGGCATCGGTGCGAATCGGCTTGACCGTATCGACGGCCACGGCCGGCAGCGACACGACCATGACCGCGGCGACCAGCAACAAGGTCTTCACAGGATCACCTCCACGTTCAGTCGAACAACCCCTTCACACTTGTCCAGCTACGCTCCTGCACCGCAACCGGCTGCTCGCCCACGGGAAACGCCTGCATGATCAGGTAGTCGTACTCGTTCCCCTCGAAACCGGGCGGCGCCACCGCGAGATCGGGATGGACCTCGATCCAGATCTCCTCGTAGGTGCCGCCGGGAACCGTCATCCAGCCCTCGTCGCCGGGCTCCACGAGGACCGACTCCCGCAACTCCAGATCACCGCAGTCGGCGCCGCCGTAGCCCAGCAGCCAGGTGGTCTGCTCCACCTCGGCCAGGACCTCCACGCTTTCGTGTCCGTAGGTTGTGTAGCCCCGATACCAGTCGTGGTCGCGGCCGCCGTCGAACCAGCCGGAGGTCGCGCAGTAGGGATCGTCGAAGAGGAAATCCAGGAGGTTGAGTCCCTGGTCGAGATTCGTGCAGCCGCCATTGTGCGCATCGACGTAGCCGTCTTCCAGTGGCGGCTCGTTCTCCAGCGGCGCGCCCGACGGGCACTCCACCTCGCCGCCACCCGGCGGCGGCGGGCCGACGTAGAGATGGTACTGGCCGTGATCGCCGCCGTAGCCGTCGATCACGATGTAGTATTTGACGCCGCGGTACAGCTGCACGCCCTCGATGAAAGAAGTGTAGTCCGCGTAGTAGTCATCGTTGCAAGCAATGAGCTCCATGCCGGCGCCGTAGACGTAGACCTTGGTGTCGTACTCCGAACCCCAGAGATCGATGTCGACCCACGAGTCGTACTCCGGCGTGACCCGGTAGACCACGTCCGGCGACTCGCTGCCGGAGTAAGGGCAGACCTCGTCGTAGTCGTGGGTGTAGCCGGTGGTCCAGCCGCTGGCGGAGAAGATCTCCATGGGCATCAGGAAGGCGTCGGCGAAGGTGTCGCCGCCCTGACGCACCGTGGCCGGGTCGGGCGGCGGCGGGGTGACGCCGGTCTCGACCTTGGCGAAGGTCGTGGCGGCCAGGCAGGCGAAGGACGCCGCCATCACGATCCGGGCGATTGATCGCGTCATGGTTCCTCTCCTGGTTACGGCGCCGCCGAATCAGTCGAACAGCGCCCGCACATCGGTCCAGCTATCGTTCTCCACCGGGTCCCAGATGGTGTTGTTGATCAGGACGTATTCGTACTCGTAGACGTCCGAGCCGTCGGGCGAGGCGAAGGTGGTCGGCCCGACCCAGAACCAGACGGTCGATCCGGGCGAGCCGGTGATGACCATGGCGCCTTCGACGCAGGGTCCTATGATCACGTTCTGCAGGACGCCGACGGTGTCGCAATCCTGTGGTCCGAGCTCGAACATGTAGGTCGCCAGCTCGGCATCGCCGTAGATCTCCAGGACGCCGTCGGAGGGAATCTCTAGCTGCATCCAATCCGTGTCGCGGAAGCTGCTCCCTGCCGAGAGATAGAATCCGCTCACCCCGCAGAACGAGCCCCACCATCCCTGCTGAAAGGGTGGGCTGACGGGATCGGTATTACAGCCACCGTTCCAGTTGTCCACGTAGCCATTCGCCAGCGGCGGCTCGTTCTCGAGCACGGCGCCCGCAGGACAGTCGAGCTGGCACGGCATGAACTCCTCGATCTGCAGCAGATATTCGCCGAAGTCGCCTCCGTAGCCGTCGATGACCAGGAAGTACTGCACGCCGGCAATGACCGGCACGTTTTCCAGGAGCGACGTGTAGTCCGGATGGAAATCGTCGTTGCAGGCCACGAGCGCCAGGTTTTCGTCGTAGAGGTAGATCTTGGTGTCGTAGACCGAACCATACATGTCGATGACCAGACCGACGTTCGAGTCGGGCACGAACGTGTACACCACGTCGGGCGAGGTCGAGTTGGTGTAGGGACAGACCTCGTCATAGTCGTCGGTGAAGCCGGCGGTGGTGCCGGTCATGTTGACCACCGGCAGGGAGACGAGCACCGCGTCGAGGATGGTATCGCCGCCCTGGCGCAGGGCGGCAGGATCCGGCGTTCCGGGTGCGTGCCTGGCTACCGGCTTGTCCGGGCCGCGGTTGCCAAGATCGATGGCCAGGACGGGGGCTGTGAGCAGCAGCGCGAGCACGACAGTTAACGAAGTCTTCATGATCTTCCTTTCCGGTCAGTCGAAGAGGGCCTTCACACCGGTCCAGCTGTGATTCTTCACGGACACGGGATCGTCGAGCATCAGGATGTACAGGTATTCATCGACATCCTGCCCGTTCGGAGCCTCGAAGGTCGTCGGCCCCACCCAGATCCAGACCGTGGCGCCGGGCTCGCCGGTCAGGATCATGTAGCCGGGGTTGAAGGGGCCGATCTCGATGTTCTGGAGCACGCCGACCACGTCGCATTCCTGCGGGCCGAGTTCGAAGATGTAGGAGTGGTAGTCCGCATCGCCGGTAATGGTGAGCGTGCCGCTGGCGGGTAAGGTCACCGTGAACCAGTCGGTGTCGCGGTTGGTCGAGCCCTCATAGAGGTACCAGCCGCTGACGCCGCAGAACATCTGGCTGGCGATGTGCTGGAAGCGCGGCGCGTCAGGCGCGTCGGGATTGTTACAGCCCCCGTTGTGCTCGTCGACGTAATCGACGGCCAGCGGTGGTTCGTCTTCCAGGACCGCGCCCATCGGACACTCCAGCTGCTCGATGATCCACTCGTTGATGGACAGGACGTACTCTCCGGCATCGCCACCGTAGCCGTCGATGACGAGGTAGTAGCGCACGCCGCCATCGAGTGCGAGGAACTCGATCTTCGAGGTGTAGTCGGGATAGAAATCGTCATTGCACGCCACCAGCTCGAGGTTTTCGTCATACACGTAGATCTTGGTGTCGTAGCCGGAGCCGAACATGTCGATGTCGACGACCGCGTCTTGGCTGGACACGAACGTGTAGACCACGTCCGGCGAGGTCGACTGCGTGTACGGGCAGGCCTCGTCGTAGTCGTCGGTGTATCCGACCGTGGTGCCGACGAGTTCCCAGACGGGGATTGTCAGTTCCACCGCATCGGCGATGGTATCGCCGCCCTGGCGGAGCATCTCCGGATCGATGGGCGGCGGCGTGTGCTGGATCGCGGGCTTGGGCGAAGCGGCATTGCCCAGATCGTAGGCCAGGGCGCCGGCAGCCAGGACGAGCATAAGAATGATGGTCGCGAATAGACGCATGACGGTCACCTCCGGATCAGTCGAACATCTGCTTCACGGACGACCAGGTGGGTTCCTCCACCGGCGTGACGGCAACGAAACGCACCTGATAGCTCCATGTCATCGGCCAGCCTGGTGCGGCATAGGCCGGCGGCGCGATCCAGACCCACACGTTTTCGCCCAGCGCGCCCTCGTAGTAGAGCGTGTGCGCCTGTTCTTCGACGAGCCAGACGCTCTCGATGACCAGGGGCGCTTCGCAGTCCGGTGTGCGCACGAAGAGATAGGTGGGCTCTTCGGCCCACCCGTAGATGCCGAGGAAGTCCGCCTCGGGAAACTCGACGAGGAACCAATCCGTGTCGCGGTGGAACTCGCCATCCACGTTGTACCAGCCGGTCTCGCCGCAGAACCAACCCCGGTCGAGCGACTGGAACAGCGGGTCAGCACCTTCGGGAAGGGTGTCGCACCCTCCATTGTGCTGGTCGATGTAGCCGTCGATCAGCGGTGGTTCATTTTCGAGAACCGCGCCGTCCGGGCATTCGATGGCCGGCGCCAGCGACACGGTGGCGATCAACATTGCGAGCGTGGCGCCGATCCGCATGACGGTCTCCTCTCGGTCAGCGGAACAGATCCTTCACATCGGACAGCGTGTGGCTCTCCACCGCGTCGCCGATGGGGATCCAGAGCGTGTAGACGTATTCCTGCACGTCGAGGCCAAGAGGCGACGCGAAGACCGTCGGACTGACCCAGAGCCAGATGTCCTCTCCCCCCGGACTGTTCACCTGCATCACGGTCTCGAAACAGGGATCACAGGTCACCATCTGGAGCACGCCCACGTTGCCGCAATCCTGGGGACCCAGTTCGAACAGATAGGTCTGATACTCGGCGGTCACGACGATCTCGAACGTGCCCGAGTAAGGCACCTGGAAAAGGAACCAGTCGGTGTCGCGCATATTTCCCCCCTGCGAGACATACCAGCCCGACACGCCGCAGAATTGGCCCCCCGACAGGGGCTGCAGCATCGGATTTTCGGGATCGGGATCGCAACCGCCGTTCCACAGGTCTACGTAGTCCATGGCCAGCGGCGGCTCATTCTCGTCTTCACTCCAGGGCGAGCACTCGACCACGCAGGGCTCGAACTCCTCGACATTCAGCAAATATTCGCCGGCGTCTCCCCCGTAGCCGTCGATCACCAGGTAGTAGACCTCACCGCCGGCGACCGCCACGTTCTCGAGCCTCGACGTGTAGTCGCTGTAGAAATCGTCGTTGCAGTTCACCAGGTTCAGATTGGCGTCGTAGATGTAGATCTTGGTGTCGTAGGCCGAGCCGAACATGTCGACGTTGATCGCGACAGACTGGTCCGGCGTGAACGTGTAGACCACGTCGGGCGACGTCGAGTTGGTGTAGGGACAGACCTCGTCGTAGTAGTCGGTGTAGCCGATTGTGGTGCCGACGAGATCGACGGTGGGAATGACCAGGTCCGCAGCGTCCAGGACGTTGTCGCCGCCCTGGCGCATCACGTCCGGATCGGCCGGCGGCGGCTCCTGGTTCACGGTTTGCTTGACCGGTCCCGCCGGTCCGAGGTCGAAAGCCAGCGCCGGCACGGCGAGGCCGAGGATCATGATGATGACGATGGTGCGCATGGGCGACGCCTTTCGATCAGCGGAACAGATTCTTGACGCTGGAGAGGGTGTGGTCCTCGACGGCGGTGACCCACGGGAACTCGAGGATGTAGTCGTACTCGTAGACATCCGAGCCGTCGGGAGATTCGAACGTGGTGGGGCCGACCCAGAACCAGACGACCGAGCCGGGTTCGGCGACGATGGTCATGACGTTCTCCTGGCAGGGGCCGATCTCCACGGACTGCAGCACGGCGACCTCGCCGCAATCCTGCGGGCCGAGTTCGAACAGGTAGGTGGGCTGCTCGGCGTCGCCGGTGAAATCGAGGACTCCGCCGGTCCAGGTGGGAATTACCAGGCGGTACCAGTCGGTGTCGCGGTTGTTCGATCCCCCGGCGAGATACCAGCCGCTGACTCCGGCGAACGTATGCCACGGGTAGAGGTCCTGGAACGGCCCATCCAGAGGATCGGTATTGCAGCCCCCGTTCCAGTTGTCGACGTAATCGTACTCCAGCGGCGGCTCGTTCTCGTCGGACCAGAAGGGATCGAGCTCGCAGGGAATGAATTCCTCGATCGTCAGCACGTAGTCCCCGGCTTCGGCCCCGTACCCGTCGATGACCAGGTAATAGGCCACACCTCCGATCAACGGTACGTTCTCCAGCCGCGACACGTAGTCCGAGTAGAAGTCGTCGTTGCAGGCGACGAGCGAGAGGTTCTCGTCGTAGACGTAGATCTTCGTGTCGTACGTCGAGCCGAGCATGTCGATGATGACCAGCATGTCGCTGTCGGGCGTGAAGGTGTAGACCACGTCGGGCGCCACCGAATCGTTGTAGGGACAAACCTCGTCGTAGTCGTCGGTGTAGCCGACGGTGGTGCCGGCGAGATCGTTGGTGGGTATGGCCAGCGGCACGGCGTCGAGGATGGTGTCGCCGCCCTGGCGGATCACCGCGGGATCGGCCGGCGACGCTTCGGCGTGGACGGTCGCCTTGGCGGGCGCCCGATGGCTCGTATCGAGGGCGACGGTCGGCGAGGTCAGCAACAACAAGGTCAACAGCGTTAGCAGTCGGATCATGGGTCTCCCCCCGGAGCCTTTCCTGCCAGATGGATCCTGACAGGCGAATGTCATTATATCACGATCCTGGGGGGTATTCGACGCGAATCAGGGTCCACGCTGAGGTTCGGCGACAGATCGCCGACCTCTAGGCCTCCTCCTGCTCCGTCCGCGCGATGATCTCCTCCTGCAACGCCTCCCCGATGTCGCAAAAGTAATCGCTGTAGCCCGCCACCCTCACGATGAGATCCCGATGCTCCTCGGGATGCTTCTGCGCCCGCCGCAGCGTCGCCACGTCCACCACGTTGAACTGCATGTGGTGGCCGCCCTGCCGGAAGTAGGTGCGGATGAGCCGCGCCAGCTTTTCGATGCCCTCCTCGCCGGCGAGCACGCTCGGCAAGAACTTCATGTTCAGCAGGGTGCCGCCGGTGCGTTCGTGGTCCATCTTGGCGCAGCTGTTGACCACGGCCGTGGGCCCCTTGGAGTCGGTGCCCTGTACCGGCGAGATGCCCTCGCTCAGCGGCCGACCGGCATGGCGTCCGTCCGGCGTCGCGCCGCAGACCTTGCCGAAGTACACGTGGCACGTGGTCGGCAGCATGTCCACGTGGTAGCGGCCGCCGCGACTGTTGGGCAAGCCGTCGATGAGCTCGAGCACTAATTCGAACACCTGCTCCATGTGCCGGTCGGCGCGGTCGTCGTCGTTGCCCCAGCGCGGGGTGCGGTTCCAGAGGCGCTGGCGCAGCGGTTCTTCGCCGTCGAAGTCGTCGTCCAGCGCCGCCAGCAGTTCGGAAAGCGGCAGATCGCCGCCAAAGACGTGATGCTCCAGCGCCGACAGGCTGTCGGTGATCGTGCCGATACCCACGCACTGGATGTACGTGGTGTTGTAGCGAGCGCCGCCGGCGTTGTAGTCGCGACCGTTCTCGATGCAGTCGTCGATGAGCACCGACAGGAACGTGGCCGGCATGCGGGCCGCGAAGAGCTGCTCGATGACCTGGTTCCCACGATGCTTCACCGCCACCGCGTGCCGAACCTGGACGGCGAAGGCCTGCATCACGTCAGCCACCGATGTGAAGTGCACCGGGTCGCCCGACCTTGGGCCGAGTTGCCGACGGGTGCGTAGATCGCGCCCGTCGTGCAACGCCAGCTCCAGCAGCTTGGGAAGGTTGAGGTAGCCGGTGAGGAAGTAGGCTTCCTTGCCGAACGCCCCGGTCTCTACGCAGCCGCTGCTGCCGCCTTCGCGCGCGTCGGTCAGCGACTTGCCCTGCCGCAGCAGCTGGGCGATCACGGTGTCGGCATTGAACACCGACGGGTAGCCGTAGCCGTTGCGGATCACCCGGCAGGCCGCCTTGAGGAAGCGGTCGCTGGTGCGCTTGGAGAGCTGGATGTTGCCCTGAGGTTGCAACAGATGAACCTCGTCCATGACCTCGAGCATGAGGAAGCTCAGCTCGCTCACGCCGTCCTGACCGTTCTCCAGCACGCCGCCCACGTTGATGTTGGTGAAGTCGTTGTAGGTGCTCGACTCCTGGGCCGTGACGCCCACCTTGGGCGGCGCCGGATGGTGGTCGAACTTGATCCAGAAACAGCCCAGCAATTCCTTGGCGCGGTCCCGATCGAGGATGCGGGTGCGAAGATCCCGGTCGTAGAAGGGCTGGAAGTAGCGGTCGAGGTGACCGGGATTCATGGCGTCCCAGCCGTTGAGTTCGGTAATGGTGCCCAGATGCATGAACCAGTACATCTGCAGCGCCTCGTGGAACGTGCGCGGGGCGTGACGCGGCACGCGGCGGCAGATGCGCGCGATCTCGCGCAGTTCGGCGGCGCGCTCGCTCGAGGCGTTGCGAGCCTGGTCCTCGGCATGGTCGGCGTGACGCTCGGCGAAGAGGATCACCGCGTCGCAGCTCAGGCGCATGGCCTGCAGTTGTTCACGCTTGGCCACCGCGTCGGCGTCGGCGGGATCGAGGGCGGCGACGGCCAGTTCGATGTCGTTCTGGAAGTCCTCCATGCCCCGTGTATAGAACTTGCCGTCGAGCGTGGTGTGACCGGGAGCGCGCTGCTCCATGAACTCGGTGAAGATGCCGGCCTCGTAGTAGGTGCTCCACTCGTCCTCCATGCGTTCCAGCACGAATGCGCGCATGGAACGCCCCCGCCAGAACGGGATCACCTGCTCGGCGAAGACCAGGCGGGTCTGGTCGCTCACGCGGTAGGGATTCTGCGGGCGCGTGTCGAGGATCTCGAGGTCGTCGAGCGTGTGGCAGGTGATCTCGGGGTACGTGCCAACGCACTTGGGTCGCGGACCCCGTTCGCCGACGATGAGTTCGTCCTCGCCGATGTAGAGCGACTTGCGACGACACAGGTCGTAGAACGCCGTGGCCCGGAGCATGGGCGTGGACAGACGCCCCAGATTTTCGCGGTAGGCGTCGGTGACGATGGCCGCTCGCTCGTGGTCCAGGGTCACGGGGGTCTCGAAGCTCTCCTGGCGGAGTCGCGCCACGCGTTCGTTCACGGTCAGCCTCCGATGATCACGTCCAGATCCGGGGAACGCATTGCGGCAGCCAGTCGATCGACGTGATCGGAGGTCGGTGGCGCGAGACCGCCGCCGGCATCCTCGAGGTCGAAGCGATCCAGCTTGCCCGCTGCCGCTCGATGATAGGGTAGCAGATGCAGGCGACCGATGCCCAGTTCACGCGCCAGGTTCGCCGTCTGCTTCAGCGCCTCCGGCTGGTCGGTGAGGCCCGGCACGAGCGGCACTCGTAACCAGATGCTGCAGCCCGCTCGGGCCAGGCGGCGCAAGTTCGCCAGGATGAGCGTGTTGTCCTCGCCGGTGAGCTCAGCATGCCGGGCCGGGTCGGGATGCTTGAGATCGAAGAGCCAGAGGTCCGTCAGATCGGCCATCTGGTCGACCAGGTCGGCATGCCCGAATCCGGTGGTGTCCACCGCGGTGTGGAGGTCGCGATCGCGGCACCCGCGCAGCAAGGCGAGGAGGAACTCGGGCTGGGCCAGGGGTTCGCCGCCACCGAAGGTCACGCCACCCCCGCTCTCCTCGAAGTGCAGGCGGTCGCGTTCGAGCTCGACGAGCAACGATTCGCTGTCCACGTCCCGGCCGGCAAGTTCGCGCGCGCCCGCCGGGCACACACCCACGCACCGTCCGCAATGATCGCAGGTCGCCGACCAGGGTGAGTGCGGCATGGGCTTGGTGTCCTCGGGACAGACCTCGCCGCAGGCCAGGCAGCTCAAGCAGCGATCGGCGCGGAAACCCGGCACGGGCGTACCCGGGCGAGACTCGGGGTTGTGGCACCAGGGGCAGCTCAGCGGGCAACCCTGCAGGAACACGGTGGTGCGGATCCCCGGTCCGTCGTGGACCGAGTACCGCTTGAGATCGAAGATGCGACCGCTGACCACCTGTCGATTCTCCCGGTTGCTGGCGTTATCGGCAAGTTGACGCAGCGGCTACGCCGGCGCAAGGAAAAGGGCCCGGCGCGAAGCCGGGCCCCTGGCGCGCGATCCCAGCATACTAACGGTACAGGGCCTTGACTCCCGTCCAGCTCTCCGCCTCCACGGCCACGTGCCCGATCTCCAGCCCCGAGATCTCGAGCAGGTAGTCGAACTCGTAGGGCGTCGCGCCCGTGGGTGACGTGAAGGTCTGCGGACCGACCCAGATCCAGGCCGTGGACCCGACATCGCCGGTGATGGTCATGGTGTTCGGCACGCACGGCCCGATGGAAACGTTCTGCACGACGCCGACCGTGCCGCAATCCTGCGGACCGAGTTCGAACAGATAAGTCGGCTCCTCGGCGTCGGCCACGATCTCGATCACGCCGTCGAGGCCGAAGGTGACCTCGAACCAGTCGGTGTCGCGGAAATCCGCGCCGCCGTCGATGTACCAGCCGGACCGGCCGTGGAAGGACAGTTCGCCCAAGACATCGCCACCCAGGACCTGCCAGGTGCTCTCGGCACATTCGTCCACGAACTGGCAACCGCCGTTGTGGCAGTCGAGGATCCCGGTGCCGTCCACGAGGGGCGGCTCACCTTCGAGTACCGAGTCCGCGGGAATCGCCAGTTCGCAGTCGTCCAGTTCCATGACGTTCAGGACGTAGTCTCCGGCATCGCCCCCGTAGCCGTCGATCACCAGGTAGTAGATCACCCCGGCGCTCAGCAAGACGTCCAGCTTCGACGTGTAGTCGGCGTGGAAGTCGTCATTGCAGCCCACGAGGTTCAGGTTCTCGTCGTAGACGTAGACTTTCGTGTCATAGGCCGAGCCGAGAAGGTCGACGGTGATCCCGGCGTCGCCGGCCAGAACCAGCGAGTAGACCACATCAGGCGACGTGGAGTTCATGTAGGGGCAGACCTCGTCGTAGTCATCGGTGTAGCCGACGGTCGACCCGGTCAGCGACGCCGGGACGGTCAGCGCCACCGCATCGACGATGGTGTCGCCCCCCTGCCGCAGAACCTCCGCGCTGGGCGGCGGCGGCGTGACCTGGCGAAGCGGCTTCTCGACGGGTTTGCGCGAGAGCTGTGCGTCGAGAGCGAGAATGGGCGAGGCGAGGACGATCAGGCTGAGGAGCGTGAGCAGGCGGATCATGAGTTCCCTCCAACGGCTCGATGATCGGATCGAAAAGGCGAGATTCGATTCTAACAGATTCGGCGCGGCAGTGAAGAGACCATATCACAAAATACCGGATCAGAATTAGTTCCTGACAAATGTTTAACATTCTGATATTATTATTTCTCGTGATTTCGGGACCGGCTGGACTCAATCCCGTCTGGACCCGGCCGATGCCAGAGATGATGCTTGCGAACCCGATTCGGATCAGGGGGTCCGCCTCGAGCGGAAGATCCGAGCCACCCCACACCTTTCGAGGTAGGCCATGCGTGTCCCCTTCGTCGACCTGAAGACCCAGTACCAGACCATCAAGCCCGAGATCGACCAGGCCCTGGCCGACGTCCTCGGCAATTGCGCTTTCATCGGCGGCAAGTACGCCGCCGCCTTCGAGAAGGATTTCGCAGGCTACATCGGCAGCAAGCACTGCGTTGGCGTGGCCAACGGCACCGATGCCCTCCACGCCGCCATGCGAGGCCTGGGTATCGGCCCCGGCGACGAGGTCATCACCGCGGCCAACACCTTCTTCGCCACGGCGGAGGCCATCTCCCACACTGGCGCCGTGCCGGTGTTCGTGGACAACGATCCCGTCTATTACAACATCGACGTGGAGAAGATCGAAGCGGCCATCACCCCGAAGACCAAGGCCATCGCGCCGGTGCACCTCTACGGCCAGCCCTGCGAGATCGACAAGGTCATGGCCATCGCCGAGAAGCACGGCCTCAAGGTCTGCGAGGACACCGCCCAGTCCCACGGCGCCAAGTGGCAAGGCAAGACCGCCGGCACCTTCGGCGACTGCGCCTGCTACAGCTTCTATCCCGGCAAGAACCTGGGTGCGTACGGCGACGCCGGCTGCATGGTGACCGACAGCGACGAGTTGCGAGAGTGGGTCAGCAACTTCTGCAACCACGGTCGTCACGATCACCTGCTGCACGGCATGGTCGGCGTGAACAGCCGCATGGACGGCTTCCAGGCCGCCGTACTGTCGGTGAAACTTCGGCATCTCGAAACATGGACCGAGGCACGGATCGCCGCAGCCTCCCGCTACACCGACGGCCTGCGCGAGGTCTGCGCGGTGCCGGAAGTGAATGCCGACGCCCGGCACGTCTTCCATCTCTACGTGATCCGCGTGGCCAACCGCGATGAGTTCCGCAAGAACATGCAGGAAGCCGGAATTCCCACCGGTGTGCACTACCTGAAAGCGCTGCCCCTGATCGCCGCGTACGAGGACCTCGGCTACCGCCCTGAGCAATTCCCCGTGGCGAGCAAGTATCAGGACGAGATCGTGAGTCTGCCCATGCACGGCGACCTCACCAGCGAGCAGATCGACCTGGTGATCGAGAACGTGCGCAACTTCGCGCAGATGCCGGAAGACTGATCTGGATTCGTCCAGACGAACGGGGCCGGGTCCGCCAGGACCCGGCCCCGTTTCGTCGAGGCACATGAAGGTCGAGGGCATGAAGAAGGGGCCGGGGATTGCTCCCCGGCCCCATGACCGTCCCGCCTTCGGTCAGACGGTCAATCCGGAACGATCAGTCGAACAGCGACTTGACGTTCGTCCAGCTGTGATCCTCGACGGCGACGATGCCGCTCACGTTGATGACGTAGTCATACTCGTAAACGTCAGAGCCGTCGGGCGAGGCGAAGGTCGTCGGGCCGACCCAGAACCACACCGTCGAACCCGGAGCACCGACGATCGTCATGACGCCGGGAAGGCAGGGGCCGATGATCACGTTCTGAATCACGCCGACGGTATTACAGTCCTGGGGACCCAGTTCGAACATGTAGGTGGCCAGTTCAGCATCACCGTAGAACTCGATGAAGCCGTCAGCGCCGATCTCCAGGGTGAACCAGTCGGTGTCACGGTTATTGGATCCAGCGGCGAGGAAGAAGCCACTCACGCCACAGAAGTCACCCGGGCCCATGGGCTGGAAGGGGCCGTTCACGGGATCCGTGTTACAGCCACCATTCCAGTTGTCCACCTGGTCGTTCGCCAGCGGGGGCTCGCCTTCCATGGAAGCACCAGCGGGGCAGTCGACCACGCAAGGCTCGAACTCGGTGATGTTGACCAGGTAGTCGCCGAAGTCGCCACCATAACCATCGATGACCAGGAAGTACTGGACACCGGCGACCACGGGCACGTTCTCCAGCAGCGAGGTGTAGTCGCTGTAGAAGTCGTCGTTGCAGGCGACCAGGGCCAGGTTCTCGTCGTAGAGGTAGGTCTTGGTGTCATACGCGGATCCGAACAGATCGACATTGATGCCGACGTCCGCATCCGGGATGAACGTGTAGACCACGTCCGGCGAGGTGGAGTTGGTGTAGGGGCACACTTCGTCGTAGTCGTCAGTGTAGCCGGCGGTGGTGCCGGTGCCGTTGACGACGGGGAGAGCGACGAGAACGGCGTCGAGGATGGTATCGCCACCCTGACGATCGCCAGGAATGTTCTCGGGGTAGTTGATGACCGGCTTGTCGCCAGCCTGGTTGCCAAGGTCGAAGGCCATAGCCGTGCCGACCAGAGTCAGCATCATGGCGAACACTAGCAGTTTCCGCATGGTGAAGTTCCCTTCCACTTGGTCCTCCGATCTAGCGCGAAGGACGGCCTTTGAAGCCCCGGACACATTTCGGCCCGGGGTGTGGTGAGGCGGGGAGGGTGCAAGAGCAAGATGCAATTCTAATTAAGCAACGCAGGCAATCACGGGGCGGGATCCGTAGATAGCCTGGTTCCCCTCATACCGCGGTGACCATAGCACAAATCTACTCACGTTTCTAGGTCGAAATAGTACAGATTTCTTTTTTATAGGTTAAGGTCACCTTCTAATCGTCGGGCAAATACCGGAGCAAAAGGCAACACAAGGGATCAGCTGTAGAACCGCGGAGATTGTCCCTGCTGACGAATTCTGTCGCCTTGGTGAGGGTTTGGGGAACGAACGGGCGGCCCGCCCCCATGTGGGTTCGGGCCGCCTGTCACCGATCCGTGATGTATCCCGATCTAGAGCATGGGTGCGATCACCACCGAGATCACGGACATGAGCTTGATGAGGATATTGAGGCTCGGGCCGGCGGTGTCCTTGAACGGATCGCCCACCGTGTCGCCCACCACCGCGGCCTTGTGGGCGTCGCTGCCCTTGCCACCGTGGCTGCCGCTCTCGATGTACTTCTTGGCGTTGTCCCAGGCACCGCCCGCGTTGCTCATGAAGATCGCCATGAGAACTCCAGAGGCCGTCACACCGGCGAGCAATCCGCCGAGCATGGCCGTGCCACCCAGGAAGCCCACCGCCACCGGCGCGATCACGGCCAGCAGGCCGGGAACGACCATCTCCTTGATGGCGGCGGCGGTGGAGATGTCCACGCAACGCCGGAAATCGGCCGTGGCGTTGCCCTCCATCAGACCCGGGATGTCACGGAACTGCCGCCGGACTTCCTCGATCATGGAGAACGCAGCCCGTCCCACGGCGCTCATGGCGAAGCTCGAGAAAAGGAACGGCAGCATGGCGCCCAGCAGCAGACCCACCAGCACCTTGGGCTCCATGATGTCGATGGCTTCCAGGCCCACGATCTGCTGATAGGCCGCAAACATTGCCAGGGCCGTGAGCGCCGCCGAGCCGATGGCGAAGCCCTTGCCGATGGCCGCCGTGGTGTTGCCCACGGCGTCGAGTTTGTCGGTGCGGCCACGGACCTCGGGTCCGAGGCCCGCCATCTCGCTGATGCCGCCGGCGTTGTCGGCGATGGGCCCGTAGGCGTCCACGGCCAGCTGGATGCCGGTCGTCGAGAGCATGCCCAGGGCCGCGATGGCGATGCCGTAGAGGCCCGCGGTCATGTAGGCCACGAGGATGGTTGCCGAGAGCACGATGATGGGCAGGGCCGTCGACTGCATGCCCAGGGCGAGGCCCGAGATGATGTTGGTCGCCGCACCCGTCTCGGACGCCTTGGCGATGCCCCGGGCCGGTGCCCGCTCGTCGCTGGTGTAGTACTCGGTGATCAGGCCGATGGCGATGCCGCCGACCAGACCGGCGATGGTGGCCCAGAACACGCCCATGGCCTTGTCCGCGGGAATCAGCTCGTGGATCACGAAGTAGGAGGCGATGAGCATCAGGATGCCCGCCCCGAAGGTGCCCGTGTTGAGGGCCGTCTGCGGGTTGCCCCCCTCCTTCGTCCGCACGAAGAAGGTGCCGATGATCGAGACCACGATGCCCACGGCCGCCAGCACCAGCGGCAACAGCACGGCATTCATACCGTCGGCGAAGGCCACGCCCAGGATCATGGCGCCCACGATGGAGCCGATGTACGACTCGAAGAGATCGGCGCCCATGCCGGCCACGTCACCCACGTTGTCGCCCACGTTGTCGGCGATCACGGCGGGGTTGCGGGGGTCGTCCTCGGGAATGCCGGCCTCCACCTTGCCCACCAGATCGGCGCCGACGTCGGCGGCCTTGGTGTAGATGCCGCCGCCCACGCGGGCGAACAGAGCGATGGAACTGGCGCCCAGCGAGAAGCCCGAGAGCACCTGCAGGATGCGTGTGATGTCCCAGCCGGCCTGACCGTCGAAGGAATTCCAGTAGATGATGAACAGGAGGCTCAGGCCGGTGACGGCCAGCCCGACCACGCTCATGCCCATGACCGTTCCGCCGGAGAAGGCAACCTGCAGGGCGCCCGTCAGGCTGGTGCGGGCCGCGGCGGTGGTGCGCACGTTGGCCTTGGTGGCGATCTTCATGCCGAAGAACCCGGCCAGACCGGAGCAGATGGCGCCGATGATGAACGAGACGCCGATCAGAGCGTGGGAATTTTCCAGGCTCCAGTTGCCGAAGGCCAGGAGCGCCGCCACGACCACGACGAAGACCGCCAGCACGCGGTACTCACGGGTGAGGAACGCCATGGCGCCTTCCTCGATGTGGCCGGCGATGGTCTGCATGTTCTCGGTGCCGGCGTCCTGGCGGCGGACCGAGGCGGCCTTCACCGCGGCGAACACCAGAGCAAGCACTCCAGCGAGGGGAATGAGATAGATCATCGACGAGTTCTCCTTGCAGAACGACCGCGACCAGCGCGGTCTACATCGAGGCAGGCGGGACGTCCGGACGGTCCGCAGCCATTCCCGGAGCGGTTTCCTCCGCATCCGGGCGGCGCCCAAGTTACACGGCTTCGACGGAACGATCAAGGATTAGCAGAATTTGACGCTTCTGCCAGGGGAGAAGCGCCAAAAAAAGGAAAAACCGTCACCGGGAAGCGGTCACTTCACCTGGACGCTACCGCTCTGGAGCTCGACCTCGTAGACGACATCGGTATCGGGCGGCACGAGGGTGCGGTCCCCCCGGTGCCAGCCGCGGGCACCGAATGCCATGGCCGAAGGCACGTCCAGACGCCGCAACTCGCCGGATTTCATGCCCCGGATTCCCAGTTCGAGACCCGGCTGGATCTTGAACGCACCGAGGACCACGGTCAGCGGTTGTCGCTGATTTCGGCTGTCCTGGAACTGCTCACCCTTGCTGCCGTCGGGTTCGCGCACCCATCCGGCCAGATGGAAGCTCACCCGTTCTCCCGACCCCACAGGCTCGCCCTCGCCCTCGCGGATGGTCTCGGCGACCACCTCGGGACGCGACACCACCTCGACCTCGTAGAGCAGGGTCGCATCGGGCTTGACGGGGTCGCGGCCCTGCTTGCCGTAGGCCAGCGCGGGCGGAACGATCACCCGGCGACTGCCACCGACCCGCATGCCGAGGAGACCGATGTCGAGCCCTGGGTTCACCATGCCGGCGCCCAGCATCACGCCCACGGGCGCCGAGTCGTCCCGGCTGGAGATGAACTGGGTGGCCTTGGCCCCGTTCTCGTAGTGCCAGCCCGTGTAGTGGATCGCCACGTAGTGACCCGCTCCGAGCGGCTCGTCGGCGCCAGGCGCGAGATCCGTGGTCTGGAGCCGAGCGATGTCCAGCAGGGTCACCTCGCACCAGAGGGCATCGTCGGCCGACACGGCGCGCGGCCGGAATCCACGACCGATCATGGATGGCGCGACCACAATTCGACGCACGCCGCCCTCGGCCATGCCCACGAGCCCAGCATCCCACCCGGGCATGACCTCGCCGACGCCCAGGACGAAGCCGTGGCCGTCGTCGCCCGCGCGGTCCATCTCGCGACCCTTGGCGCCGTCGGTATAGAGACAGGTCGAGAAGGAGACGGTGAGGTGGTCGCCGGTCGCAGCGACGTCACCGGTGCCGATGGTGAGGTCTTCCACGTGGAATCCGTCGCTCTCCAGGACACTGTCGATGCCTCCTCCGCAGCCAGCCAGAAGGATCGGCGCGGCGAGCGCGGTCAGGAGCAAGCGGTTCGCAAAGATCTTGGGCATGATCGTGATCACCTCTCGGAGCTGGAAACTGCAGATTTCGGGTTCCATGATCGACCGAAATGCGATCGAAGTCCAGGTTCACCGAGGCCGCAGGTTGACGGCCACCGGTCGCCGGAGAATACTAGCATCGCAGACGCGCCGGCGCCCACGTCGGATTTTGCTCCAGCTCTCTCCGGAACGAGCCATGCTCACGCTCTTGCAGAAACACGCCCCCTGGCTGGCCGGATTCGTCCTGACGGTCAACTTCTACCTGCTGCCCACGGTTCCCGCCTCCCCGCGGGCCACCGACCTGGTGGGCGCAATGCTGGCCGTGTGGCTCGTCATGCGCCTGGCAGCCGGGCGCCAGGACCCGCGGCCGCTGGTGATCCTGGGCGCCGCGGCGCTATTTCCCGCCGGCTGGCTGGTCCTGAGCCTGGTCGACAGCGACCCGACCACCGTCACCCAGGCGGGCCGCTGGCTCGTGGCGGTGCCCTGGGCCGTGGCACTGTCGGTGATGCTGTCCGGCCGCGTGGAGCGCGAGCGTTTCGCCTGGGGGCTGGTCATCGGTGGCGGCGTGAACGTGGCGGTGGTGCTGTTGCAATGGGCGGGATTCGAGGGTCTCCTGCGCCTGGTGGGCTTGTCGTCGAGCCAGTCGGAGTACTACCACTACGTGGCCCAGACCGTGCGATTGCCCGGGCTCCATGGACAGCACAATGCGTCGGCCACCGTCCTCAGTCTCGCCGTGCCGGCGGTCTTTTTCCTCTACTTCCGACGGCGCTGCCGGCTGCCGGTGCTGATGGCGGTGCTCGCAGGTTTCCTGGTGGTCCTGCATCTGACCAGCACGCGCAGTCCGCTGGTCATCGCGGTGCTGACGGTGGTCTACGCGTTCGTGGCGGCGCGGCAATTCGCCCGGGGATTCGTCATCGGTTCGGTATTGCTGGCGGTGATCGCGCCGCTCCTGGTGATCTACGGACCGCCGGGCGGCTGGAGCCGCTGGCGCGACGCCTCGGCCATCAGTGCCAACGCGGGCGAACGTGTCGAGAGCAATCGCGGGGCCGTCGTCCTGTCCATCGAGCATCCCCTGGGCCTGGGCGTGACCCAGGGCAAGGAAGCCCTGCACGACGCCGTGGGCATCCGCGCCACCCACAACGCCTTCCTGCAGGCGTCGGTCTATCTCGGGTTGCCCCTGGGCCTCGCGCTCCTGGTGGCCATGACGGTGGTGTCGGTGCGGGGACTCGGCGGCCGCGACGGTCCCTTCATGCTCGAAGGTCTACTCGCCTTCCATACCGCCGGGGTGTTCATGTTCGAGGAACATCTCAACAACCCCACGTTCGTGATCCTGGCCGCCTGGTTCCTGGTCGTCGCGGCCAGGGACGCGCATCAGAGTCCGGTGCCGCGAACCTCGCGACGCAGCCAGCCCAGTGCGAGCGGCGACGCCACGGCGCCGTAGACGGCGATCGCCACGGCCACGCGTGCGACCAGATGCCATCCCGGCAGCGCGCCCAGCACCACGGTCATGATGGCCGCTCCTGCGACTGCCGACGCCACCGGACGCCAGAGCGCCCGCACGATCAGATCGCGCGCCACGGTCGCCGTGGCCACGGCGAGCACCGAGTGCGCCGCGAGCATGCCCCAGGCAGCCCCGATCCCTCCCTGCCTCGAGCCAAGCAGAATCACGGCCACCACGGCGACCACTGCCCCCACCGCCAGAGGCGGAAAGTATCGCGACTGGCGATCGGTGGCGATGAGCCCGTTGCCGCAGAACTGCCCCACTGCCAGCGCCACGTAACTCACGCTGAGGATGCGGCAGACCGTCCCGGCGTCCGGAAAGCTGTCGTCGTAGAGCATCACCATGAGATCGTCGCCAAGGATCACGCCGCCCACGGCCACCGGCACGAGTACCAGCAGCACCAGTCCGAGGTAGAAGCTGAATCGCCGGCGGCTCAGGTCCGGTGACTCCGTCCAGGCCAGGGACAGCCGCGGCAAGAGCGCTTTCCACACCACCTCCACGGCGATGGTGAGTACGAAGACGACCTTGGCCGCTGCTGCATAGTTTCCCACCACCGCAGGCACGGCCAGGAAGCCCAGCAGGACGATGTCGATGTTCAGCAGGACGCGAAGGGTGATCGCCCCCGCACCGATGGGGGCCGTCGCGCGCAGTCGCTGGCGCCACTCGGCCAGCGGACCGAATTCCGGCCGGACCCAGCCGCCCAACCAGCCGCGCACCCGCCAGGCCATCACCGCAGCGGCGACGATCCAGGCCACCCAGAAGAACACCGGCACCCAGCGCGCCGACGTCCAACCCCCAACGCCGTCCATCTTCCGCAGCAGCAGCAACACCGCTAGTGCATACAGGAAGCTGCGTAGTGTCTTCACGACGCTCACCGTGGTCAGGCGCTGCAGTCCGATACCGACCCAGTCGAGCGACACCATGAACGGGATGATGGTGGCGAGGTACACCAGGAGGATCACCGGATCCGTGCGGAACATCGGAAAGACCGGCAGGGCCACCGCGCCCAGCGCCATCACCAGAACGCCCAGCGACATCATGAGACCGAGATGGGTGCGCGCGAACGATTGCACGGCGGCGGTGGAGGGCAGGCGGGAGATCTCGCGCACTGCAAGGGTCGCCAGCCCCCACTCGGCCACGATGAGCGCGTAGGCCGAAAAGGCCACGCCCCACTGGAGCACACCGAACCAGGTATCGCCCACGGTCAGGGCGATGTGCACCAGCGCCGCCAGGTTCAGGAGCATGGTGGCGGCCTGGGCCACACCCAGCACCGCGATATTGCGCAGGACGGCCCGCTGGCCGCCGGCCGTCCCGTGCAGGTCGCTCAAGAGCGGAAGATCTCGCGGCGGTGAGTGGCCACATAGTCCCAGGCGAAGCCCAGAACCAGTCCGCCGGCGCCGCCCAGGAACAGCAGAATGATGATGGCCCGCAGGGTACGCGGCCGCACGGGTTTGTCGGAGATCATGGTGTCGCCGACGCGTTGCAGGGGCGCGATCGTACCGAGTTTGACGGTGCGTTCGGCGATCTGGTTACGCAGGTCGCGACGCTGGGCGGGCACGTCGAAGTCGCGCTCGAGGAGCAGGTCGCCGATCTTGCCCTCGGCATCGCGGATCTTGGAGCGGATCGTCACCTCACGCTGGATCTCGAGCTTCGCCTGATCGAGCCGGGCCATCTCGGCGGTATAGGTGAGACTGTCATTGAGCGACCGATTTCGCGCCAACGCCTGTTGTAGTTCGAGCTTCGCCAGGACGAGCGTATTGAGCACGTCGCCCGAATCGAGCACCGCGTCACGCCTCGCCCAGCTGGGCACGTCCTCCTCCCCGGTGTCGTCCATGTTGCCGGCCGCGAGGCGGCGCATGGTGTGGTCGAGCTGCGTCAGGTCCTGCTGCAGCAGGGGCTCCTCCACCTGGAGATCGAGAATCCGACGATTGCAGAACTCGATCTTGCCGGTGAGCTTGTCCAGTTCCAGGGCCATGTCCAGGTCCTCGGCCACCACCATCAACGACTCGGCCCGGGCCTGCATCAGGCGCAGGGTGATGGTGGCGTCCTGCTTGTCCACCGAAAGCAACTGGGTCTCCAGCCCCAAGATCTGCAACTGCAGTCCGTCGCGGGTGAGCTTGAGCTGACTGGACACCGAATCGGCCTCGGCATAGAGGTTGAACAGCACCACCGAGGTGTCCAGCATGGCCGCCGCCAGTTCCGGACTCGTGCCCGTGGTCCAGAGCGTGATCACGTCTCCGCCCTGCAGGTTCTGCAGGCCCTGGGCGATGAACTCGGCTGCGATCACCGGGCGTGCGCCGTCGCCGAGCTGCAGGCGGTCGACGAGATCGTGCCGGTACATCTGCTTCTCGTACCAGCGGGTGATGTCCTTCAACTGCCACTGCCGATGAGCCCCGCCGTCCGGACTGAAGGCGGTGATGCCGGGCCGGATGGTGAGCGTGGCCTCCCAGCGGCGAGTGCCGAGGATGCCGTAGAGCACGCCGACGAGGAGCCCCAGCGCCGGCAGACCCAGCACGATGAGGCGTCGACGCCAGAGGATGTTCAGGATCGCCGCGAGGTTGAATTCCTGATCGGTCGTGGACGTGTCCTGATTCAAACCCTGCCTCCTCGGGCACTATCAGCTAGACGAGACGGTCGAGCGCCGCCTGCGAGACCGCCTGCACATCCTCGTGCAACGAACGGCCGTGGGAATCCATGGTCACCACCACGGGGAACCGCTCCACGCGGAACTCCCAGATGGCCTCGGGCGAGCCGAACTCTTCCAGCATGTGGACGCCTTCCACGGCGACGACCTTCTCGGCCAGAACCTGGGCGGCACCGCCGATGGCGTGGAAGTAGACAGATCCTACCTTGCGGCAATACTCCAGCGTCTTGGGCCCCATGCCCCCCTTGCCGATGACGCCGCGGATCTTGTACTGCTCCATGAGCGGCCCCTGGTACGGCTCTTCGCGGATGCTGGTGGTGGGGCCCGCGGCCTTCACCACCCACTTGCCGCGCTCCTGCACCACCACCGGGCCACAATGGTAGACGATGCTGTTGATGAGATTCACCGGCGGCTTGCCGCCGTCGTGGAGATACTTGTGCACCGCGTCGCGGCCAGTGTAGACGAGTCCGGAGATCTCCACCATCTGGCCCACCTCGAGAGCGCGGATCTTCGCCTCGGTGAAGGGAGCTTCGAGCAACATGGTCATCTCCTTCTACTCGTACAGCCAGCTGGTGATCTTGCCGCCCTCGGACAGCTTGAAGCCGTCGCGCCGGAACGCCCAGCACATGTAGGACACGGACACGAAGAACGAGGCCGGCACCCGGTTGCGATGGGTGATCTTGCAGCCGAGCAACGTGGTCGAGCCGCCGAATCCCATGGGACCGATGCCCAGGGAGTTGGCCTCCTTGACGATCTGGCGCTCCATGCGGGCCAGGCGGGGATCGTCGTTGGCGTCGTCGATCTCGCGGAAGAACTCTTCCTTGCTGGCCAGGTACCCGGCCCCGCGATCGCCGCCGATGCAGACGCCCAGGATACCGGGGCCGCAGCCCTTGCCCTGGGCCTGGTGCACCGCGTCGAGGATGCACTTGCGGACACCGGCCAGGTCGCGACCGGCGCCGATCCGGGTGTCGGGCACCGTGTACTGGGCCCCCACGTTCTCGCAGCCGCCACCCTTGAGCATCATGCGCACGGTGAGGGTCCGGGCGCGGGTCTGGTGGAGATGAAACGCGGGGTTGCCGGGGCCCAGGTTGTTGCCGGAATTCTTGCCCGTGATCGAGTCCACCGAGTTCTGCCGCAGGTAGCCCTTCTTGGTGGCCTGCACCACGGCGCGCTCGTAGGCTTTCTTGAACGTGGGCTCGTCGCACCAGGCGGGAAGATCGGCGTAGCAGATGATGGTGCCGGTGTCCTGGCACAGGGGCTGCGACTTGTCGCGGGCCATGGCGATATTGTCCAGGACCACCTTGAGAGCATACTTGGCGGTGGAGCCTTTCTTCTCCTTGCGCCAGCCCTTCTCGATGGACCGTACCACATCGCCCGGCAGCCGCGACGACGTGCGCCGGATCAACTCCAGCAGCTGCGCCTGCAGGATCTTGGAATCCATGGTCGCTCCTTGGCGGTAGAAAGCCGGTTGGGCCGTTCGCCGTCGCTCGGGCCCGGAGTTGCCTGGCCGCGATGGTAGACCTCCCACGGCCCCCGGTCAAACCCGTTGTCCGTGCCGATTCTTGCCAGCGGGGCCCGACGTTGTTAGGGTGCCGCGATCATCTGGGCTCCGATCCCGTGCCGGCGCCCGCGCGCGCTCGCCTCCCAGGAGAATCGTCTCGTGAAATACCTGCTGCTCGGCGCCGGCCTCCAGGGCACGGCCATCGCCTGGGATCTCCTGCGTCAGGTCGACGATACCACCGGCCTGGTGGTGGTCGATCGCGATCATGCCTCACTCGACCGTCTCGCCGCCCGATTCGGCACCGAGGAGAGGCTCACCACCGTGGCAGGCGACGTCTCGGACGCCGCGTTCCTGGCTCCCCTGGCCGGCGTTGCCGACGTGCTGATCTCGGCGGTCAACTACTGGTTCAACGACGACCTCACGGCCCTGGCCATCGCCCACGGCGCCCACTTCCTGGACCTGGGCGGCAACAACGACGTGGTGGCCCGCCAGCTCGCCCGCGACGACAGCGCCCGCGCAGCCGGCGTCACGGTGGTGCCGGACACCGGACTGGCGCCGGGCCTCGCCGGCATTCTCGGCTGGCACCTCGCCGAGAGCTTCGACACGTGTGAATCGGTGAGCCTGCGAGTGGGTGGTCTGCCGGCGGCGCCACGCCCGCCCCTGAACTACCAGATCGTGTTCTCTGTGCAGGGCCTGATCAACGAGTACATCGAGGACTGCGCTGTGATTCGCGACGGCGCGATCCTCACGGTGCCGGGGCTCTCGGAGCTCGAGACCCTGGTTTTCCCCGAACCCTTCGGTGAACTGGAAGCCTTCCAGACCAGTGGCGGCACCTCGACCCTGCCCCAGTCGTTGCTCGGCAAGGTCACCAGCCTCGACTACAAGACCATCCGCTACCGCGGCCATTGCGAGCAGATCCGGTTGCTGCACGGCCTGGGCCTGACGTCCAGTGACGAGGCGGTCATCGGAGGCGTGACCATCACGCCCCGCAACGTCCTCGCGCACTGTCTCGAGACCGTGCTGCCCCACGAAGGCGACGACGTGGTGCTGGTACTGGCCGAGGCCGAAGGATTCGTTGCCGGTCGGGCCGTTCGAAGCAGCATCCGCATCATCGACCGCAACGATCCCGACACGGAACTGAGCGCCATGATGCGCATGACCGGGTTCCCGGCCGCGATCATCGCGCGTCTGCTGGCGTCGGGCGAGGTAGACTCGCCAGGCGCCCGTCCGCAGGAAACCATCATCCCGGCCGGACGCATGCTGGCCGAACTCGAACGCCGAGGCGTGTGTGTGGAACAGTGGGAAAGCGATCCCGCCACCGCCGACCTCGGCCCCACCCAACCCGAGGAGTGACCGTGATCCGTTTGCTCGTACTGCTCATCGTCTTGATCTCGACCGTCGCCGCCGCCGGCGACTTGCCCCGTACCCATGCCCCGGACGAGCGCGAGGTCCACTTCGGGCCCCTGCTCATGATCACCGACGGGGCCGAGAACGCCGAAGCCTACTGGAGCCTCGACGGCAAGCGACTGGTGCTGCAGAGCAACCGTCCGCCGTACGACTGTGACCAGATCTACGTGATTGCTGCCGTCGGCGGCGAGGCGGAACTGGTGTCCACCGGCAAGGGCCGCACTACCTGCGCCTACTTCGCCGGCGAGGACGACCGCTACATCGTCTACGCCTCCACCCACGGCGCCGACCCGGCCTGTCCGCCGACGCCCGACCACAGCCAAGGCTACGTCTGGCCCATCTACGACAGCTACGAGATCGTGCGCCTGGACACCGAAACGGGTGAGCTCGTGGACCTCACCGACGAACCCGGTTACGACGCCGAGGCCACCGTCTCCCCTGACGGCAAGTCCATCGTCTTCACCTCCATGCGCGACGGCGATCTGGACATCTACACCATGGACCTCGAGGGCGGCCGCGTTAAGCGGCTCACCGACAGGCCCGGCTACGACGGCGGTCCCTTCTTCAGCCCCGACGGCAAGCAGATCGTGTACCGCGCCAGCCACCCCGAGGGCGACGCCCTGGCCGACTACCAGCGGCTGCTCGGGGAGGGACTGATCCGGCCGGGCCAGCTCGACGTCTGGGTCATGGACATCGACGGTTCGAACCAGCGGCAGGTCACCGACCTGGGCTGCGCTTCGTTCGCGCCGTTCTTCCATCCGTCGGGCGAGAAGATCCTCTTCAGCTCCAACCATCCCGACCCCCGCGGCCGCGAGTTCGACCTGTGGATGATCAACACCGACGGCAGCAATCTCGAGCGCATCACCTGGACGGACGACTTCGACGGCTTCCCCATGTTCAGCCCCGACGGCAAGCGACTGGTGTTCGCCTCGAACCGCCACAACAGCAACCCGCGCGAGACCAACATCTTCGTCACCGATTGGCGGGACTGATCACCTGTCGACGCGAAGCGGCGCCGGTTCCCGGAACCGGCGCCGCTTCGTATTTCGTGGTATGCGCGCGCCTCAGCCTTCGCGGTCGCGTCCCGACGATGCAGGCCGTTCTTCGCCCCCGCCGTAGATCGATTCCTTGATCCGTTTCAGGTTGTCCGCGATGAGATCGCGATCGTCGCGTCCCACGGTCTGCTCGTCGTGATGGATGTCGTTGAACATCGCAATCTCTCCTTCGATTTCCCCGTCGTCCGGCAGATCCCTCGAACCGCCAGTGGCGCTGCAAGTTCCAGCAAATGCGCTATTTGCAGTTTTCACTTACTCCGCGACATCGGCGTTCCGCACGGGCCGCGAATCGAAGGAGATCGGTAATCAAGTTCCATGCCCCGAGGACCGCGGACAAACAGAATCGCGCCCCTGCCAGGCGGAGGCGCGGCTACTCGAGAATTGCGTCGGGGCTACCCGTCAGGAAGCAATCCTTGTAGATGATCGCGGTGGACAAGATAGGACAGCATCTTGAGCCGGATGTAGTCACCATCCCACATGTAATAACCCTCATACTGGCCAAGCCGCGACGAGCGGTTCGAGTCCTTGATCAGGAACCATTCGCGACCCTTGTGCTTCTTGTAGCCCACGCAATGCACGCCATGATCGTCGCCGGTCTGGCCGTTGGCGATGCGCATCTCCCGGGATTCCTGATCGATGGCCTTGGCCGGGATGTCCCACGCGGGAATCACCGCCGCGTCGTGCACGCCGTCCATGCCGGGTTCTGAATTGTCACCGCCGAAGGCAACCGTCTGACCGTCCTTGATCGTGCTGCGCAGCACGTCGTACCAGTCCTTCAACGGCAGATTCAGGTAGTCGTCCTTGCGACGCCAGTTGTCGCGGACGTCCAGAAGCACGAAGGTCCCGAAGGGTGCGTCGAGGCGCGAGACGCAGCTCACGTACTGATCCAGATCGAGGGCGCATACCTCCGAGAAGAACGACTGGGGAGTGAAAACACTGCCCTGGTATGTGAACTCGGTGGGCGGGGCGCCGAGGTGCTTGTCGAGGATGGCCCGCACGGTGTCCAGGTTCCGCTCCTCGTCCCAGGCACCGCTGTCGCGGACCCAGTCCAGGTAGCCGTTCAGCTCCCGCATGAGCGGCGTGTGATCGTGACGGCCGTCCTCGGTGAGCACGCCGACGTAGGCCTCGCGGGGAACCACTCCATAGAGCCGGCAGACCTCCAGAGTACCGTGATCCTGGCTGCCCTCGGCCACCACGCTGTGACCGAACTCGCGCAGGAAGCGGCGGGCCTTCTCCACGTACTCGTTGTACACGATCCACATCTCCGACAGCTTCACCTCGCGGCCATGAAGACGCTGGATCTCCGACTCCAGGTATGAGATCGAGCAGAAGGCCCAGCAACTGCCGGTGTAGAACTGGGGCGTGGGCGGCAGATGCCAGGCGCTGTCGAACGCGTCGGGCCCGGCCGGCACCTTGATGTCCGACCAGTCCAGGCGCAGCGAGAGCGCTGCGTCGTCGCGGGCCTCGCGCTCGGCCTCGTGGCGGGCGTCGGCCTCCGCCACGAGCGAATCGCTGACCGCTTGCCGGGCGGCCCGGGCGGCCCGGATCTCGTCGAGCACGGGGTACTGATTCTTCTCGCGGTAGACGAGGTCCTGGGCCGGGCAGACAACGACGGTGATCAACAGCCAGCCAGCGACGAGGGTCAGGCACTTCGAGCGATTCATGGGGATCCTTTCGCGGCAAACGAAGAAGCGGTCTCGCGCCGTCGAGAATAACGGAGCGCGAGACCGCTGTCAGGTGGATTGCATGGCCGCCGCCGTCAATTCATCCAGGTCAGTCCCAGGTGCAGGCTGAGCAGCGAACTGGTCGGCTCGTGTTCGTCGGTGAAGATCAGGGCCTTGTAGGTCCACGAGCAGCCGAGGTCGAGTCCGAATCCCTCACCGAACGGGATCAGGACACCACCACGCACCAGGAACGCGCCCTCGTTCTGGGAGTACCGATACATGTCCTCGTCAGTGGTAAACGAAACCTTCCTCTGGATGAACGCCGCTCCCAGCTCAAAATAGCTGCGAGGACGATTTCCCGGCGCACCGTTCATCCAGCCGAAGGATCCCTCGTAGATGTCCAGGTTGGAATCGTAGGTGTTCGCGTACCGGTTGCGAGTGCCCAGGTCCTGGTACCGGTATCCGAGGCCGAGATAGCTGCGGTGGCTGGTGCCGATGCGCAACCGCGCGCCGGCGGACCAGCTGGGTTCGTACGCCTCGTACCGGCCGCTCATGGGAAAGCCGTACCCGCCCTCGAGGGTGAATGCCAGCTTGAACGGTCGGATCTCGAGTTCGGGGTCGCTCGCCTGCTGAGCAGCCGGTACGATAGCCTCGTCCCAGCCCTCGGTCGTCGGTTTGCCGGCCCATCCCGGTTGCTGCACAGGCGGCGGCGCGCCACCCGGCGGGCTCTGCCCCGACATCACGATGGCCGTGATGTCGTCGCCGTCAGGTCCGACGATCTGCATGACCCGGCCGGCGGGCACCAGCCGCTCGGCGCCGTCACCACGCAGCAGCCACATCCCGGCGCCGAATTCGTCGAGGTAGACGGTGACGTCGCGATAGCGCCATCCGTCGACGAGCAGCACGGTCACGTTGGTCCAGGCGTCGTCCGGAATCGTCTGTCCCGCCACAGGACAAGCGCCCGCCAACAGGACCAGGATCGACAGGATGGTCGTCAATATCTTCATGATTCCCCTCCAGGATCGATTCGGCGTCTGTTCAGCGCGCGAGAATGGCGAGACCGGCACGGAAGGCGACCACCGAGTGGGTGTCGTCGCCATAGCCGAGATCCAGATTCACGACGTGAGTGCCGCGAGCACCCAGATCCAGGGCGATCGCAGGGCCGAGCGGAATCAAGAAACCCACGCCCGCGTGGTAGCCCAGGTATGCGTCTTCAGCGCTGAAGACCGGCATGCCCACCACCTCGTAACGACCGACGCCGCCCTCGAGATAGAAACGGGCCGCCTCCGGGCCGTCCGCCGCCGAGAGCAGCGCCAGCCCGGCCCAGAATCCGCGCAGCTGACCGTCGTCGGCCCCATACTGCAGGCTAGCGAACTCCATACCGTCTTCCGGATAGAGCACGTCGCCGTATTCCATGTGAAGGGCCTGACGATCGTAGCCACCGGCGAGGTATATTCCGCCGCCGAGTTGCAGGCGCACGCTCGCGCCAACTCCGAGACCGCCACGGCTGTTGAGGAAATCGTTGTCGTGAGGTTTGCCCCAGCCGGCCTCGATGCCCAGCAGGAATCGCCAATCCCGGATGCGCGGCTCCGCGGGTGGGTCGCCGCCACCCATCTCGCCCGGCGGCTGCTCTGGCAGTGGCTGACCCGGAACCGTGGGCTGCCCCGGCATCACCGCCAGACGGGGCATAACCGACGGAGGAATGATGGTCCGTGTCACGTCACCGCCCGCGGCGTCGCGGATACCGACCAGCTCTTCGGGCCGATACAACCGCCTGGCGCCGTCCGAGCGGAACACCCACAGACCGTCGCTGTCGTCGGACCAGCGCACCGTCAGATCCGGATACTCCCAGCCTCCGCTCAGAACCACGGTCACACCGTGGACGTCCTGGGGGATCAGCAATTTGGCGGTTGAGGGCAGCGCGAACAGTAGCAGGACCACGAAAACCAGCGGGCTGGCCTTGTGTAAGGCGAATCCTGTCATGTCATGGACCTTTCCCAGGGGTTGGGAATCAGGGGTGGCAATCCCGTACCTCAAGGATACGGTATTCGGGATGCCGAAGGCAACCCCCCGGCCCCGAGTCCCCGCACGCCGGCCTCCTCCGGATCGCGGCAGAAGTCCTTTCGGCCGCCAGGGCCGTTTGCTATGTTGCCGGTCGAGACGATCCAGCCAGGAGGACCGACGTGAACGACCTGTCCGCGAGCCAGTTCCAGGACCAGATCCGCCAGGGCATCCCCGCGGCCATGCCCGCCGCGCCGGCGTGCGATGCGACCATCAGCCGCGCCCCCGAACGCCCCATGCTGCTATCGGACGACGAGAAACGGCTGGCTCTTCACAACGCGTTGCGCTACTTCCCGGCCGCCATGCACGCCGACCTCGCGCCCGAGTTCGCCGGCGAGTTGAAGGAGCACGGCCGCATCTACATGCATCGTTTCCGGCCGACCTACGCCATGCGCGCGCGGCCCATCGACGAGTACCCCGCGCGGTGCCGGCAGGCTGCCGCCATCATGCTCATGATCCAGAACAATCTGGATCCCGCTGTGGCGCAGCACCCCTACGAACTGGTCACCTACGGCGGCAACGGCACGGTCTTCCAGAACTGGGCGCAGTATCTGCTCACCATGCGCTATCTGAGCGAGATGACCGAGGAGCAGACGCTGGTCATGTACTCGGGGCATCCCCTCGGCCTGTTCCCGTCGCATCCCGACGCGCCCCGGGTCGTGGTGACCAACGGCATGGTCATCCCCAATCACAGCTCCGGCGACGACTACACCCGCATGGCCGCCCTCGGCGTGACGAGCTACGGACAGATGACCGCGGGCAGCTTCATGTACATCGGTCCGCAAGGAATCGTACATGGCACGACCATCACGATCCTGGGCGCCGGCCGCCGGTACCTGTCCGGCGAGGGCGACCATCCCCTGGCCGGCAAGGTCTACGTCACCAGTGGACTCGGCGGCATGAGCGGGGCGCAGGGCAAGGCGGCCGTGATCGCCGGCTGCATCGGCGTGATCGCCGAGATCAACCCCGCCGCGGCCTACAAGCGCCACGAGCAGGGCTGGGTCGACGAGATCCACGAGGACGTGGGCGCGCTGCTTGTGCGTATCGAGCACGCCAAGAAGAACCGCGAAGCCGTTGCGCTGGCCTACCTCGGCAACGTGGTCGACCTGTGGGAAGCGCTGCTGGCCAGCGACGTCGAGGTGGAACTGGGCAGCGACCAGACCTCCCTGCACATCCCCTACACCGGCGGCTACTATCCGGCGGGCATGTCGCTGGATGAGTCGAACGCCATGATGGTGCGGGACCCCGAGGGCTTCAAGGAGCGGGTCCAGACCTCGCTCATGCGCCACATCGGCGCCGTCGACAAGCTGGCGAAACAGCGTGGCCTTCATTTCTGGGACTACGGCAACGCCTTCTTGCTCGAGTGCTCACGCGCCGGCGCCGACATCGCCAAGCCCGACGGTCGTTTCACCTATCCCAGTTACGTCGAGGACATCATGGGGCCCCTGTGCTTCGACTACGGCTTCGGACCGTTCCGCTGGGTCTGCGCCAGCGGCAAGGCCGAGGACCTCGTCGTGAGCGACCGTATCGCCGGCGACGTCATCGAAGAACTGGCCGCCGCTGCGCCGCCCGAGACGCGCCAGCAATACCTCGACAACCTGCGCTGGATCCGCCAGGCCGGCGAGAACCGCATGGTGGTGGGCTCGCAGGCACGCATCCTCTACAGCGACGAGCAGGGACGTCGGCAGATCGCCGCGGCGTTCAACCGCGCCATCGCGTCGGGCGAGATCTCCGCACCCATCGTCCTGGGCCGTGACCACCACGACGTCTCGGGCACCGACAGTCCCTTCCGCGAGACCGCCAACATCACCGACGGCAGCATGTTCACCGCCGACATGGCGGTGCAGAACTGTATCGGCGACAGCTTCCGCGGCGCCACCTGGGTGTCGCTCCACAACGGCGGCGGCGTGGGCTGGGGCGAGGTCGTCAATGGCGGCTTCGGCATGGTTCTCGACGGCTCGGACGATGCCGGTCGGCGCCTGAACCTGATGCTCAACTGGGACGTGAACAACGGCATCGCCCGGCGCGCCTGGGCTCGGAACTCGCCGGCCGAGTTCGCCATCGCGCAGGCCATGGACCGCGATCCACTCCTGCGGGTGACCTTGGCCGAGCACGCCGAAGATACCGTGGTCGACGCAGCCATCGACGGGGCGTTCTAGAGGCGCTCTTTTCTCGCGATCATGGCCGTGGTATCGTGCTGCGGCCGCCAAGATCTGACCATCGCCGCAAGGACGCGACCCATGCCGGAACAGAATGCCGAACGCCTCCAGCGCATCCACGTTGCCGCCCTCGACGAGATCCTCGGCCTGGCCTTCCCGGTCCTCGACGACGGCTTCGTCCGCGTGGTCGACTACATGGGCGACGACGCCGCCGTCGTGCAGGCCGCGCGCGTGAGTTACGGCGAGGGCACCAAGAAGGTCTCCGACGATCGCGGGCTCATCCGCTACTTGCTTCGGCACCGTCACACCACGCCGTTCGAGATGTGCGAGATCAAGCTCCACGTACGGGTGCCCATGGATGCCTGGCGTCAGTGGATCCGGCACCGCACGGCGTCGGTCAACGAGACCAGCACTCGGTACTCCATCGCCATCGACCGTGCCCAGCGCACCGCGCCCGAGCAATGGCGGATCCAGGCGGCGAACAACCGCCAGGGCAGCGACGGCGAACTCGCTCCCGACGCCGGCGCCATGCTCACCCAGCAGGAGGCGGACCTCCAGGACCGTATCCGCGCCGTGTATGACGAGCGTCTCGAGCAGGGCGTGGCCCGCGAACAGGCCCGCAAGGACCTGCCGCTCTGCACCTACACCGAGGCCTACTGGAAGATCGACCTGCACAACCTCCTGCACTTCCTCGCCCTGCGCATGGACAGCCACGCCCAGCAGGAGATCCGCGACTATGCCACCGTGATCGGCGACCAGATCGCCGCCCGCTGGGTGCCCATCACCTGGGAAGCGTTCCAGGACTACCGCTTCGGTTCGCTGAGCCTTTCGCGCGTCGAACGCCGGATTCTCGCCGAGGCCGGTCAGGGTCGCAGGGACGAGGCCCGGGCCATCGCGGACGAAGCAGGCTGGCTCAAGATGTCGGCCAAGACCGGCGATCTCGTCCGCCACCGCGAACGCGCGGAGCTCGAAACGAAGGCTCAGGAACTGGGGATCACGCTACCCTGGCAGAAAGACTGACCCACCCGCCGTGAATCGGGGGTTTCCGGCGACGCCGGGATCCCCTATCATGAACATCCCCCGCGCCGCGTCACCCTCAGCTCCGGATGGTCGCCCATGACTCGCCCCGGCGCCGTATGGTCCGCCTGCCTGCTGGCGGCGCTCCTGGTCTCATTCTCGTTCCTCGTCTCGCTCTCTTCGGCTCAGGGCGTCGCCGACGCCCCGCCGGAACGCGTACGGGTCGCGGTGCTCGATTTCGAGAACCTCTCCACCCTCGACCCCCATGCCGTGAGCTATCTCGCCGACGTGGTCCGCTCGGAAGCCCGCCTGGCTCTTCCGCCCGAACAGTCCATCGTGATGACGCGTGACAGCATCCTGGAGCTGTTGCCGCCGGGCACCCGGCTCAGCGAATGTGTCGGTGACTGCGCCGTGGAGACCGGGCGACGCCTCGGCGCGCACTACGTGGTCACCGGCCAGGTGGTCCACTTCGGCGGCGAGTTGCGAGTCATCCTCTCGCTGTACGCCACCGAGGAAGCCAACCTGCTGGTCATGCGGCGCGTGGGTGGGGCCGATCCCCTGGAACTCGAGGCCGCGGTGACCACCGCCGCCGCCGCAGTGTTCGCGACCTTGCCCATCGCCGTGGCGACCGAACAACCCGGCGTTTTCCGTACCGTGGAGCTCGAGGTGATCACCGATCCCCCGGGCGCCGACGTCCGGATCGACGGAGAGCCTCACAGCCACGCGACGCCCTGCATGGTGGACGTTGACCCCGGTACCCACGAACTGGCGCTGGACCTCGCCGATCACGAACCGTGGATCGAGACCCTGCACGTGTCGGCCTCCGTCGGCAGACTGCGCCTGGAACGGGCGCTCACGCCGGAGTTCGGTGTGCTCGACGTCATTTCCACGCCGCCCGACCTGGCCGTGGTGGTGGACGACCGCTCCATCGGGCGCACTCCCATTCACCGCTGGCCCCTGCGGCCGGGTCCGCACACCGTGCGCATCGTCGATCCGCGATATCACGAGATGGGCGACCACTTGGTCATGTCCTCCGGCGAGGCCCGGATCCTGGAGTTTACGCCGTCGGCGCGCGAAGGATACCTCGCGGTCCGCGCCCGCGACGAGGACGGCGATTCGATCTCGGCCATGGTCACGGTGGACGGACGTCGCCTCGGCCACGCACCCGATCGATTCACCCTGCTGGTCGGCCGATACGGCGTGGAGATCGAGCACGCGAACGGCCGCTGGAGCGGCACGGTGCAGATCGAGGAGAACGCGGTCGAGACCCTGGACGTGGAACTGGAAACCACTTCGGCGAAGAAGAGCCAGTCGTTCAATCGCTTGGGATTCGACCTGGCGTTCGACGCGACCACCGATCCCGAACCCGACCTGCCCCTCTATCAGGACTTCACCTGGGGCTTCAGCGCCAGCCTGTGGTTACGCCGCAGCCGCAGCATCCAGTTCGGCCTGCTTTACGGAGCTCTCAGCAGCGGCAACCACCACGTGGCCGGCGACGACGAGAACCAGGAGCCCAGGCCATTCCTCTTCCACCGGGTCGGCCTCGGCCTGAAGTGGCATCTCATCGGCAACCCGTCCATCTACATCCACGCGTTCGGGGCCATGGGATTCGGACAGGTAGCCCTCGGCGCCGAGGCCGTGAACGATCCTCCCGAGGCGCCCGACCTCTACCTGCCGGCGGACATCGCCCCGGGTACCTGGATCTACGGCTGGGGATTCGGCTGGGAACCGGGATACGGCGGTCGGGACGACGGCGGCCCCTCGCTCTTCCTGGAAGTGGGATTCAACCGGGTCGACATGAAGCTGGAATACGACGACCAGCTGGTCTGGAAGCAGGATGGAACGGTCGTCTACGGACCCCGGGTCACCGGCGAGTACGAGCAGTTCTACCGATACACCCACTGGCGCATCGGGCTGGTCTTCCGGTAGATCAGGGGAGCGCCGCGCCCGGCAGGACCAGGCCCACCGGCAAGTGGTCGCTCACCAGGTTTCGAAACTGCCCGTCCATGACGTTGTCGATCCGCAGGGTGTAGCAGGCCGCCCCGTCGGCGGTCAGGGCGGCGAACAGTTCGTCGGTCACCAGGAGGTGATCGAGGTGGCTCTGCGCCGGGCCCCAGGACCAGCCGGCAGGAGGGCCCGTGGCCACGGCCATGTCGGCGAAGCGGTAGCTCTCGGGGCGGTCCAGGAACGGCGCGAACACGTTGTGCTGGGCCGAGTCGGTCAGGTGGTCGTTGAGGTCGCCGAGAAGGATCACCGCATCGTCGGGATGCTCGGTGGCGATCCACTCCTCCATCATCTGGCAGGCGACCCAGCGGCGGTTCTCCTCGTCGTCGGTATCGTCCCGATCGAGCACCCCATCACCGCAGCACTTCAGGTGATTGTTGATCAGCACCACGTCGTGGCCCTGCCAGGTGATCTCCAGGACCAGCGGCGAGCGGGGCAGCGGCCGATAGTCGTTGGTGAAGAGCTCGCTGACCCGGGTCACGCTCACCGTGCTGTCGAGCCAGACGTAGGCCAGATTCTGGTAGTTGTCGGACACCGCCTGATAGCTCGACCAGTCCGGCAATTGCTCCATCAGTTCCGGGAACCGATTCGAATTCGCGATCTCCTGGAGCGCGACGACGTCCGCCCCCATTCCCGCGATGGCCTGGGCCACGAGCGCGATCTCGTCAGACCCGGAATCGTTGGGAAAATTGTGGAGATTCCAGGTGACCACCTCGAGGCTCGCATCGCCACCGATGGCGTGAACCCTGAAGGGATTGTCGTCGACCGGCTGCAGTGGCACCGTGTCGGAACTGCCGCAACTGGCCAGCGCCGAGCAGACCACCAACAGCGGGATCAGGAGATTTCGAACCGGATTCGGTCGCGTCACGTCGAGTGTCCTCACAGGTGCGGCGATGGTTCAGCGAACAGGAAGGCTCTCGTCGAGTGCCCTGGCCAGAAGGGGCGCCAGCACATCAGCGTTCACGGCGGCCTCGGCACCCTTGCGGGCGGCGTAGGTGTTGGAGCCCTCTCCCACGAAACCGTCGTCCTGCAGGTGAAGGTTCCAGGAATGTCCCGACTCGCATTCCACCAGGCGCCCGGCGAAGTCCAGGCGACAGACCACGCCGATGACGCCCTGGTAGTGCAACCGCGGCTGCAGTTCCACCAGGTAGTCGCCGGCACCACAGTTGTCGCCGCGGATGGTCAGACCGAGGTCCGTCAGCGCTTCGCCGAATTCCTGACGCAGGTATGCGTCGTCGAGGTGATCGCCGGCCGGGCGGACATCCAGCAACGAGAACGACACCTTCACGCCGTCCAGGAAATCCATGCGGCGCCGCTCCACGGCATCCCATCGATCCTGATCCTGGCGGAAGCTGGCCGGCGGGTTGCCGGTCACCGCCCAGAGTTCCATGGCCCGCTGGTGCAGTTCGGTCCAGCTCTCGTTGGCCTCGGAGTAGGCAGCGGCGAAGGTGGGTAGGTCCCCCTGGGGCACGGCGTCCACGGCGTCGGCCTGGCGCCCCAGCGCCGAGGCTGCTGCATCGTAGTCGCGACGCAGCACCTGGCCGGATTCCCGTCGCGGCAGATAGGCGACGACCTCGTAGACGCCGTCGCGCTCACGCCGGCTCTCGAGGTCGACCTTGATGAGCTCGGCGTGGGAAAAGGTCGCCTGCTGCTGCATGGTCTGGCGGGTGGATGCGGTGTAGGTCTCGAATCCGTCGGCGATCTCGGAATCGACCCTCGTGTCGATCTGGGAGTCGAGGGTCGACCGCACCTGGGCCGCGATGGCCTGGCGCGCGCGATTCTCGGCGTCCTCCATGCTCTCGGTGCTGGTGCCGACGGCCACCAGGTAATGCTCGTCCGGATAGACCGTCTGCGGAGCAGAATGCACATTGCCGCCGCCGGAACCACCGCAACCCACGAGGGCGAGCATACCGGCGGTCGCGACCACCACGGCGGCGGTCGCGACCAGTCGGTGAAGCAGGCCCCACCGGAATCGGCTATCGAGGGTTCGCATGACGTTCAGCGTGTCCTTCGATCAATCCTCGGTCTTCTCCCACAGCCGCCCCTGCCCCTCGCGGGCGCGTTCGACCACGTCGCGACGAACCTGCTCGTTGAGCTGGGACATCTGATCGACCTTGCGGGCGAACTCCTCCATGTCCACCGAGGCGAGGACCCACATGGTCTCGGTCTTGGAGATCCACTGGGTCTCCATGCCGGCGCCGGAGATGTCCATCTTGGCCACCTGGGCCACCATGTTCTCGATGTGCTGCTCGTCGTTGGCGGCCTCGCCGTACTCCGAGCCACCCGTGGTGCTGGCCTGGTAGCTCTCGAGCAGCGACCGCACCTCGGCCTGGATCCTCAGGACGATGTCGTTGCGGGCCCGGGCGAGGGCGGTGTCGCGGAGCAGGCCGACGTCGCGGCTGCCACTGGCCGATCCCAGTCCGTAGATCTTGTCGCCATCGTCGCCGCGGCCGTTGATCACCCACTGGGGAGCTCCCGCGAACTCCTCGGAAACGTAGTTGCCCGGATCGGTCTCGACGTCGTCGCCGCCGCCACAGCCGGACAGCAGCAGACCGGTCGCAAGCAGCAGGGTGGCAGCAAATGCGAACCGGATAGAATTCTCGTTGCGCATGGCGTAGCCCCTCCATGTGGTTTGAGCGTGCGTGACTGCGGGTCGTCCGTGACATCGGCACGGGTCATGCGCACTTGATGCTAGTGGTGCCTGCGGGTTGAGTCAAGGTGCACAGCGCTTGCCCACATCGGCGGTCAGGGGCATACTGGATGGACAAGGAGGGAAACCATGCCCAGATTCGCCCGGTTCCTGATTTTTGCGCTATTCCTGGCTCCAGTGGCCATTTCCCAGCAGCAAGACGACAGCGCCGACGACATGCGCCGCTGGATGCAGGATCAGCGAGACGAGTTCGAGGCCTACGTTTCGGAGCAGGATCGGGAGTTTGCCGCCTTCCTGAGCGAGGTATGGCGCGAGTTCGACGTGTCTGCCGGCAGGGTTCGCGACACGGCCCCGAAACCCCGCGAAGTCCCCATGGCGCCCAAACCGGTCACCCCTCCGGCGGTGTCTGCCGACCCTGATCCGGAGCCCCTGCCCCCCCTCCCGGAACCCACCCCGCCACCGCCACCGCCGATCGTTCGGCCCGCCGCGCGGGAGATGGACGTGGAGTTTCTCGGGCTGGTGTACCGCCTGCCCGCCGACCTTCGCCTCGGAGACCTTCGCCGCGATTCGGCCAGTCCCGAATCGGCCGCCGCCGCCTGGCTCGCCCTCAGCGCCATCGACAGCCAGGACCTGCTCACGACCGTGGACACCCTGGCTCGCGAGCGTCAACTGGGCGACTGGGGTCTCTTCCGACTGCTCGAGACCGTGGCCGACGATTTCTACCCGGTGGATCCGTCCCGCCGCGCCCTCCTGCACTGGTATCTGTCGGTCCGCAGCGGCCTGGACGTGAGGCTCGCCTTCTCCCGCCCCGGATTCGTGGTGCTCTACGCCACCGAGCAGGCCGTGTACCAGGTTCACTTCTTCGTGCGCGAGAAGACCGCGTACTACATTCACGACACCGAAGCCCGGTTCGCCGACACCGAATCTCTCCGCACCTACGATGCCCATTCGCCCGGCGATCTGCGGCCGCTGTCCTTCGACTTCGCCCTCTTGCCGTTGACCGAACCCGATCGCCGGATCCGCACCCTCGACTGGGCCCTCAACGGCGAGCAGCGCGAGACCGAAGTGGTCCTGGACACCCGACTGGTCGACTTCCTGGGCTCGGTCCCCCAGACCGGCCTCGACAGCCATTTCGGAACCTCCATTTCGCCCCCGGCCCTGAACTCGCTGGCCACCGCGCTGGCCCCGGACCTGGAGGGGCGCGACCCCACCGGCCGCGTGGCCGTGCTGCTCCATTTCGTCCAGACCGCCTTGCCCTACGCCACCGATCAGGACCAGTTCGGCTACGAGGACTACCTCTATCCCGACGAGGCTCTCTACTACCCAGCATGCGACTGCGAGGACCGCGCGGCCCTCTTCGCCGCGCTCGTGCGCGAACTGGTGGGACTCGAGGTGGTCGGACTGGACTATCCCGGGCACATCGCCACGGCCGTGGCCCTGCCGGGCGACCCGCCCGGCGACCGTTTCACCTGGCGCGACATCCGTTTCACGGTGTGCGACCCCACCTACATCGGCGCGGGACTCGGCCGCAGCATGCCCATCACCGGTTCCAGTCAGCCGGGAATCATCGATGTGTCAGGCTGAGATCAGGGTCGCCCGGGTGCTACTCCTGCAGCAGGAGATCGACGTAGTCGGCGCCCTCGCTTCCGAGGATGGCGAGCACCCGGCGGTCGGCGTCGAGGATCACCGTGCGCGGCAACGCCAGCGTGTCGGCGCCGGCGGTGGGCAGGCCGAAGAATCCGCGGGTGTTGAGCTGGAAGGGGTCGAGAACGCAGGTGAACGGCAAAGGTTGTTCCGCCAGGAATTTCGTCACCACGGCCTGGCGCGTATCCAGATTGATCAGCACCACCCTCACCCCGCCCGATTCCAGACGCGAGGATTCGGCGGCCAGGCGTTCGAGTCCTTCCCGGCAAGGGGCGCACCACGTGGCCCAGAACACCAGGACCGTCCGCTCGGCCCCGGCCGCCTGATCGATGTTCCAGACCGCGTCTTCCACGGTCCATCCCGCGATCCAGGGCGCCTCGGCTCCGACAGCGAGGGTCCCATAGCTCGGGAGCACCTCGGTGGTGTCCGGGGTGGCGGTGGCCGCGGCGACGGTCAGGGCGAGCACGAGCCAGGTGGTCATGGAATCCTCCTCAGACGACCACGTTAGGTCACACGCCGACGGTGAGCAAGATCTCAGCGAGACCTCGACAGAGCGGTTCCGGTCTGCCATGCTTTCGCTGGTCAATGCAACACTCGAGGAGCCTGCATGTCCCGATTGCCCAAGCCCGATGCCGTTATCATGGCAGCGCTGATCCCGTTCGTGATCCTCCTTCTGGTTCTCATCGCGCTGGAGCCGGCCCGCGCCGGCGACCTCGACAGCCGGTGCCACTTCGATCCCGTATACTGTGCTGTGGAAGGAAGCCCATGGAGCGTACTCACCGCCAAGACCGGATCCCCGCCGAACATCTCCTGGACTGCGTGTGGCGCATGGACCTGGACTTGCGGATCACCTACGTCAGCCCCGTCGCCGAATCCATGTTTGGAATCCCGGCGAACGTCCTGGTAGGCAGCTCCCTCTCCGATCACACCACTGCCGAAGATCTCCAGCATCTGCGGGATACGCTCAGCGCCGCCCTGGCGTCGGGCGACCGCACGGCCGGGCTCGTGCACGAGACGCGGATCAAGCACGCCGACGGTCGGCTCATTCCGCTCGAGGTCCACAGCCGCCTTCTGCTGGACAGTGACGGACAGCCACTCGAGCTGCTCGGCGTGGCGCGGGACATCGGCGGCCGGCGCGATCGCGAACGGCGGGATCGGCTGCAGGAACAATCCCGACTCGAGAATCAGAAGATGGAAGCCGTGGCGCGCCTGGCCGGCGGCGTGTTCGATGATTTCCACTCCCTGGTCGCCGACCTGGACGGGAATCTGCAGTCCAGCGAGGAACCCGAGCCGTCTCCACTGCTGTCGCGCGCCGCCGAACGGGTGGCGCAGCTCGCCACCCTCGCCGGTCGCCTGGAGTTGCAGCGCGAAGACCTCGACATCGATCTCCACGTCGCCGAGACCCTGGCGGGCGCGCGCGAGAACTTGCCACCAGGCGTGGAACTGATGCATCGGCCCGGCGCAGGTGGATCCACCGTCTGGGCTGATCCGCACCAGATCGAGCGGGTGGTCAGCGCCCTGGTTGCCAATGCCCTCGAGGCCGTGGCCGGCGACGGCTCGATCACCGTGTCCACCGGTCTGCGCGCGGCCGATCCCGTTCCCGACGGTCCGCCCTCGGCGCCGCCTCGCCCGTGGATCACCATCGAGGTTCGGGACACGGGTCCGGGTTTCGACCATGCCACTCGCGAGCGGATCCTGGAGCCCTTCTTCACCACCACCGACGGCGGTGCGGGTCTCGGACTGGCGCTGGCTCACGGCATCGTCACCCAGCACGAAGGCAGCATCGAGGCGGAGAGCCGTCCCGGGCAAGGCGCCGTCTTCCGCGTACTGCTGCCGGCACGATTCGTCGACGACATCCTGGCCGGTGAGCCGGACGCCGGCGAACACGTCTCGACCCAGACGGTGCTCCTGGTCGACGACGACCCCGACATCCGCAACTACTGCGAGCGGGTGCTACGATCCGGTGGCTATCAGGTGGTCAGTTGCGAGGACGGTGTGGACGCCCTGGCCGTCATCGCCGGCGGCGAGCCCCTGGACGCGGTGGTGCTCGACTGGGCCCTACCCGGTCTGGACGGACGTCGCGTGCGGGAGCAGATCGCACGGCGTCACCCGGACCTGCCGCTCCTGGTGATCAGCGGTCACGCCAGCAAGGACTACGAAGCCCTCGGCGGAATCGACAGCGAGACTCCCTGGCTGGCCAAACCGTTCACGCCCCCGGCGCTGCTGGAGGCGGTGCGGGCGATGCTACCACCGTCGACCGAGGAACGCGGATCCTGAGGCAGACGAAGAATCCCGCCAGGGCGATGGCCGCCGCCATGACGAATACCCACTGGTAGCCGACGTTCACCCACAACCAGCCGGAGAAGATGGGCAGCGTCATGGCCACCGCGTGATCGATGGTCAGGCCCACGCTCATGGTAGGCGTGATGTCGGCAGGGTCGACGGCGATCTTCTTGAGGTAGGTGGTGCGCGCCACGCGCAGGGCGAAGAGGGTGTGGTCCAGCACGTAGGCGGCATAGAGCGCCCAGACCACGGCGCCGGCCGGGAATATCAGACCGGCGAAGGCGTACACGAGACAGACCAGGATGAGTACGATCTCGTCGGCCGCGAGCACCGTGCGTTCGCCCAGCCAGTCGATGACGTCACCCAGGAGCGGGCGCAGAACCACCCCCAGCCCCGACCCCAGGAACATGAGTGTCGCGATGGTGGAGACAGGCACCTGGTGGATGTCCACCAGCACCCAGGTTCCGAAGACGAAGAAGATCTGCTTGCGGATACCGAACAGAGCGCTGATGGCGTAGAAGATGTGGTATTCCCGGCGCCATACGAAGCGGCGCGGCGCCGGATCGCGGCGACCGGTCTCGATGCGTCCGTAGTTGATGCCGGCGATGGCGGCCAGCACGGCGGCGACCAGGAAGAACACGGTGTAGTCGTCGCCCAGCCAGCGCGCGATCAGGAAGACCGAGCCCGCCCCCAGCAAGCCGCCGAGATTCTTGGCGCCGCCGAACTGGCCGAGGCGCCGGCCTTCGCCCCCCTGCTTGGCGAGCTTGAGCCCGAGCGGGCCTTCGAGCGCGAAGTTCATGTGGTCGCCCGTGGACCAGATGAAGATCCAGAACACCACCAGCGCCGACGAGGGCGCCAGCAACGCCATGCCGACAGCGCCGATGGCCGTCACCGCCATGGCCACCGCCATGGTGCGACCCTCGCGGAAGCGTGCGGCCAGCAGCCCTACCGTGAAGAGGACGAGGAAACCCGGAAGCTCGCGCGGGAACTCTAGCCAGCCGCGAGCCTCGGCGCCGAAGGCGTGCACGTCGTGGAGGTAGTTGCCGAGGGTGGAATTGAAGATGCCCGCCGTGGCGCCGAAAGCGACGCTGGCCAGGAGCATGCGGCGGAAGTCTGTGCGTTGCTGCGGGGTCACGGGGCCTCCTAGAGGGAGGCCGCAATGTCGTCAACCTGTGGGGAAACA
This sequence comes from bacterium, assembly GCA_003353795.1. Classification (GTDB taxonomy): domain Bacteria; phylum Krumholzibacteriota; class Krumholzibacteriia; order LZORAL124-64-63; family LZORAL124-64-63; genus Glo-17. The sequence continues at coordinate 49,444 of PIVY01000001.1, read as the reverse complement.
GCAAGCCGCCGGCGTTCTGCCGGCGGCTTGCTGAATCCAACTCCGACTAGTTGAACGGGTTGGGAAACGGCCCGCCGAGCGAGATCGGAGGCGGCGGGTTGTCCGGCCCGTCTCCCTTGTCGACCACCATGGTTCCACCGGAAGGTGCGCGGTGCCCATCCGGCGGCAAAAGGGACACCGGAACGGCCTGAGCACCGTCCACGGCCTCCACCACTGCCCACGCGCCGCCGGAGACATCACTGCGGCAGTTGAGCCAGGTCGTGGTCGTCAATTCGTAGGTCCCGATGTCGTCGCCGTTCTCGTCCCGGAACGTGACGGCGGGCAGGTCCCACAGCGCAGGGACCAGGCGGCGATCCGTGATCACGAGGCGACCGTCGGCGTCGGTCTCGCCCAGCGATACGTGACCCGTGTCGAAGGGAACGTGCACCACCCCCGCCGAATCGACAGCGGTCCAGTAGGGATCGCCGCCGTACTCCGAGAACAGGATCACGACCTCGTACCACCCGCTTCGTGTGGTGATTCCGCTCTCGTCGCGGCCGTCCCAGATCGCCCGGTGCTCCCCGGCAGCGAGATGGCCGAGCGGAAGATCGCGGATCACCGCGCCGGTCACGTCCTGGATATGGATCCGCACCGGAAGCGGCTCGGTCAACTCGAACGGAATGGCGACCCGGGAGCGCGTGGGCTCATTGTTGGGCGGCCACGGCCAGACCGATTCGGGCAAGGCCGGCAGGGAGCCGACGGCGACTCCTTCCAATGGGTCGCCGGCCTGGTCCACTACCAGCATCTCGAACCGGAACGTCTCAAACTCCGGATTCCACACTGCATCCAGGTCGATCTCCGCGTCGGCGGCGTCGAAGCTCACATACTGACCGTCGCCGTACTGGTTCTCCAGCCGCAGCAGGGTCTCGGTGGTGAACTCCATGCCGCCGACCTGCTCGCAGTCGAAGAACGCCGGCACCAGGCGCCGGTCATCGATGACGAGGCGCCCGTCCGGGCCGGTCGTGCCCAGCGAGTGCCAGTCGGGATCGCACACCTCGAGCAGCACCGGAACATCGGAGCTGCGACCGGCGGTGTCGCTCCAGGTGAGCACGATATGCACGTCGTACCAACCGCCGGGCAGCGGCTGGCCGTCGTCGTCGAGGCCGTCCCACTCGACCAGGTGAACGCCCGATGGAATGGGTGCGGAAAGAAGCGTACGCACCTCGTCGCCGGCCACGTCGATGACCGTGACCTTGGCAAAACCGTTGGCCAGCATGTCGAATCCGACCCGAATGCGCCGCCACGGCGCGGCGCCGCCCTCCACTGGGGGCTCGGCGGGCGCCATCCAGTTCGCGAGAACGGGCATGCCGGCCACCCGGACGCCGGCGGCGGGACTGCCGTCGAGGTGCGTCACCGTGAGCGCGAGTGAAAACTCCGGGGCCGGGCCGGTGGGCGGGTCGTCGTCGCTGCAGCCGGTCAGCAGCGCCAAGGCGAGAACACAGATGGGCAAGACGAGTGCAGATGATGGACGCAACTTGGATCCCCCTCCAGGATACAGGTTCGTTGGCACCTCTAAGGCTACTCCGCACACACAGTCGGATCAACCGGACCGCGTCAGTTGAACGGGTTCGGGCGGGGATTCCCGAGTTCGAATTCGCCGTCCACGGGCGGCACGTCCACGAGACTGCTCGTGATCGCCGCAGCGGTCGCGCCGGCGGGCGCGTCCAGATTCAGTGTCGGTTGTTGTAGCGTGTAGCTCTGCCGCCCGTCGACCGCCTCGAACTCTACCCGGTCGCCGGCAGCCCGGATCTGGGTCCAGCGTGTGAACGTGTGCAGCCCGGTCAGGTTGCCGTTCTCGTCGGTGAATCGCATCTCCGGCACGTCCCAGAAACCCGGCACCACGCGGCGGTCGGTGATGGTCAGCTTGCCGTCCGAGTCGGTGCGGAACTCGGTGCGGTCGAAGTCCACGGTGGCCATCAGCATGTCGCGCGCGTCGGTGAACAGCACCTCGCCGGTGGTGGCATCCCGACAGGTGAGCACCGCGGCGTACCAGCCTGTGTATCGGTCGACCTCCGCGTCGTCCTGTCCGTTCCAGACAACGGTGTGCTGACCCGCCGGCGCCTCGTCGCCGGAGAGGAGCATGCGGACCGTGGCGCCCGCGACGTCGCGGATCTCCAGATCGACGAGGCAGGGATCGGGCACCTGGAAGGGAATCTGCACCGCCGACGGCATCGCCGCCTGCAGGTCATCCTGAAGGACGCCGGGCGGCAGCAAGGGCATCACGATCACCGACCGGTCGGCCAGGGGCTGTCCCGCCGCATCGAGGACCGTGATGTCGATGGCGAACTCTTCCGTAGGGGCGACGGAATCTTCGTCGGAACAACCGGTCAGCCACAGGACCGGCGCGGCAAGAATGAACAGGTAGAGAAACAGTTTGTGGCGAATCATGGTCTCCCCCTCAGGATGTGTTCGCAAGAATCGCTCGACGGAGACGTCAATGATACCAGATTCCAGGACATCATACCCGGTCTAGAACAGCGTGTAGATGAACGGCGCCGCCGCCTGTCCCGTGACGATCAAGAGCCCCAGCACCAGCATCACGATCACCAGCGGCACCAACCACCACGCCTTGTTGCGCCGGGCGTAGGCGCCGATTTCGGCGAGCAGGCGTCCCAGGTAGCGCAGGTAGTGCATGCGGGTGGTCTCCTCGTAGCGCCGTCAGTCGAGAGGCAGATCGTCGCGCCAGTCGCCGTCCTCGTTCCAGGCCGGCTGGGCGCTCTTCTCCAGAACATGGTTGCCGAGGACGAGCGTGTCCATCTCGGTGCGCATGAAGCAGCGGTAGGCGTCGCTGGGCGTGCAGACGATGGGCTCGCCGCGCACGTTGAAGCTGGTGTTGATGACCGTGGGACAGCCGGTGAGTTCCGCGAACTCGCTGATGATGCGATGGTAGCGGGGATTGGTCTCCGCATGCACGGTCTGGATGCGGGCCGACTGGTCCACGTGGGTCACAGCCGGAATGTCCGACCGCACCTGGTTCACGGTGGCGATGATGTCGTCGAAGGGCTCGTCCTTGGTCTCGGTCCAGCGCTCGCGAGCCACCGGCGCGGTGAGCAGCATGTAGGGCGAGGGCGCGTCGAGGTCGAAGCATTCGTGGGCGCGCTCGGCCAGCACCGACGGGGCGAAGGGGCGGAAGCTCTCGCGGTACTTGATCTTCAGATTGAGCACCGACTGCATGCGTGGCGACCGCGCGTCGCCCACGATGGACCGGTTGCCCAGGGCGCGCGGGCCGAACTCCATGCGTCCCTGGAACAGTCCGACGACCTCCCCGGCCGCGATGCGACGAGCCGCGTCTCGCTCGAGTTCCCCAGCGCCGAGGGTCGTGTAGGAATAGTCGCGGGCGTCGAGCCAGGCGGCGATGTCGGCGTCGGAGAATGCGGGGCCGAGGTAGGCGCCGGCCATGCGGTCCTGGCCGTCGAGCACCCGGTCGCCGCCCTCGAGTTGATGCCAGGCATGGAGGGCCGCCCCCACGGCGCCGCCGGCATCGCCCGCCGCGGGCTGGATCCAGAGCTCGTCGAAGGGCCCCTCGCGCAGCACCCGACCATTGGCCACGCAGTTGAGCGCGACACCGCCGGCGAGGCAGAGCCGCCGGTCGCCCGTGGCGCGGTGGGCATGCCGGGCCATGCGCAGGACCGCGTCCTCGGTGACGGCCTGGATGCTGCGGGCGAGGTCGCACTCGCGACGGGTGAGGGCCGACTCGGCGGTGCGCGGCGGACCGTCGAAGAGGTCGGCGAAGCGCGCGTTGGTCATGCGCAGGCCGCCGAGATAATCGAAGTAATCGAGATTCAGGCGGAAGCTGCCGTCCTCGCGCAGGTCGATGAGGTGCTCGCGGATGGTGTGCTCGTAGCGGGGCTCGCCGTAGGGCGCCAGGCCCATGAGCTTGTACTCGCCGCTGTTGACCCGGAAGCCGCAGAAGTAGGTGAAGGCCGAGTAGAGCAGGCCCAGGGAGTGCGGGAAGTGGATCTCCTCGAGGAGGCGCAGGCGGTTGCCGCGGCCGGCGCTCAGGCTGGACGTGGCCCACTCGCCCACGCCGTCCAGGGTGAGGATGGCGGCGTTCTCGAACGGCGACGCGAAGAAGGCGCTCGCGGCGTGTGCCTCGTGGTGCTCGGTGAAGAGCACGCGCCCGCAGCGGCCGGCGCCGGCCCGATCCAGCTCGGTGGCGATCTCGGCGGGGATCCACAGCTTGCGGCGCATCCAGGTGGGCACGGCCTGGACGAATGTGGGCAGGCCGCGCGGCGCCACCGCGAAGGCGGTCTTCAGGATGCGCACGAACTTGGTGACGGGCTTGTCATAGAAGACCACCGCATCCACCGCGTCCCTACTGACGCCTCCCTCGGCGAGGCAGTAGCGCAGGGCGTGGCGCGGGAAGGCGGCGTCGTGCTTGCGCCGGGTGAACCGTTCCTCCTGGGCCGCTGCCACCAGCCGGCCGTCCTGGAGCAAGCACGCGGCGCTGTCGTGGTAGTAAGCGCTGATGCCGAGAATGTTCACGCCGACGGACCTCCGGCGTCGTCGACCTCGGCCAGGAGTTCCGGCGCAGGCAAGGCACACTCGGGACGTTCGAGCTCACGGGCCTCGCGGTCCTCGTCCTGGAACTGGCGCGCCGCCGATGCCGCATCGGAAGACCGGCGCCGTGGGATCCAGGCCGTCAGCCCGGCCGCCAGCGGTGCGCGGTGCAGGGGATCACGCCGACGTAGGCGCAGCCACCAGCCGACGGGCACGAAGACCAGCAGCCAGAGCGGCGTCAACAGCAACCAGGCCAGCCCGGCGCCGACCAGCTGGCCGAAGCGCTGCAGCCATCGCAAGGGCGACGCGAGCAAGTGCGGCCGCCAGAGGGCAGCCATGGTCTGCAGCGCGCCGAGGGTAACCAGCAACCGCCCTACGATCACGTGGCCCAGCACCAGGTTCAGTACGGTGCCCGCGACCAGGGCCACCACGCCCCCTACCAGACCGGTTCGCCGCAGGCGCGCGACGGCCGCCTCACGCCGCCGCGTGGGTGTGTCGTCGCGCCAGTTCCAGACCTGTCGACTCGCCGTGGACATGGGACTCCCGGTCCTAAAAGAAGGCGGGCGCCGTCGCCCGACCTGCCCTATGCTCATGCGTCGAGAGTATCGACGGACCCTCGCCGGAAGGCAACCATGCATCCCGGGAACGCCGCCGCGCATCGCCGCCTGCGCCGCGCCGCCACGGTGGCGGCCAAGCTCCTGTTCTCCCTGACCCTGGTGGTCGCGGGCCTGGAGTTCGGGACCCGGTTGCTCATGCCCGAACAGCGGTTCGAACTGATCCCCAACACCTTCGATCCCGTGTGCCGCATCCGGCAGCTACCCCATGCGTCCGGCTTCGTTCGCTGCCCGGAATTCACCATGGAGATCCACACCAACGGCGGCGGATTACGAGAGGACCGCGAGTTCGCCGACGCGGGCTCGGACTCCATACCGCGCGTGCTCTGCATCGGCGATTCCTTCACCTGCGGTCTGGGCGTACACGGCGACGAGACGTTCGCCAAGGTGGCCGACCGCAGCCTCGGCGAGAACGTCGAGGTGATCAACGCCGGCGTGGTGGCAACCGGCACCGCCGAGCAACTGGCGTGGTACGAACTCACCGGGTACGAATACGGGCCCGACGTGGTGGTCCTGGCCTTCTGCATCAACGACTGGACCGACAACACCAAGGGCGGCCTGTTCACCCTCGCCGCCGACAGTTCCCTCGTGCAGCACCCGGCCACCGAGACCCGCTCGTTGCGCTGGCTCCGCAAGCTGCGCGCCCTGCCGGGATACGACACATGGTTCGCGCGCTCCCACTTCCTGAATCGGCTGCGGCAGTGGTATGCCCGACGCCACCACGGCCGCCTCGAACGCGAGGCCGCCGACGGTGCTGTGGACGCCGAGGTGTGGCGGCACGAACGAGCCCTCACCGAGGCGCTGCTGAAGGAACTGCGAGCCGCCTGCGAAGGCCGCGGCACCGCGCTGCTGGTCATGCCCGTTCCCGCCCTGCCGGGCAGCGGCGAACCGGTCCGCCGACAGTCCGAACTGGCGGCTTTCCTCGACCGCGAAGGATTCGCGTGGCTCGATCTACGCCCCGATATCGAACTGAAGGCCGACAGCATCGCGGACCTCTATTACCCTGTCGACGGCCACTGGACGGCGGCGGGGAATGCCCTGGCCGGGCGGCGGCTGGCCGAGCGGCTGGACGGTCTGAGTTCCGCACGCTAGCCGCTTGCCACCGGGACGACGGTACCCTTATGATCCCGCGACCCGACAACGATCTCGACCCCGGAGGGTTCACGCATGACTCTGAAGCCTAACCTGAAGACCACCGTCGCCACCGACCCCGGACGCGACGAGCAACTCGTGACTCTCAAGGGGAAGCTCATCGGATCGCCGGCCTGCTACGCACTGCTGGACGAGACCCGGGACCGGGTCCAGGACGGCCTCAAGTTCATCATCCTGGACATGTCCGCGGTGGAGATGATCAACAGTGCCGGCGCCGGCATCCTCGCCGCCATGCTCACGTCGACGCGCAACCAGGGCGGCGCGCTGTCCCTGGTGGGCCTGAGCGACCGCAATCGCAAGGTCCTCGAGTTCCTGCACCTGCACCAGTTCGCGAACTTCTGCGACAGCCTCGAGCAAGCACGGGGAGCCTAGGCGTCGACGGTCAGTTCGCCGCGTCGACGCCCCCGCCGTCAGCCTGGTCGTCGTACAACGACCGCCGCTGATCGGGCTGGCGCCGACCGAGCCAGGTCAGGTGCGCGAGGCGTTCACGCGTGGGGTGTCCCGGATCGAGCGCCCACTCCGGCATCCGCCAATCCCAGTTGCCGCTCTCGGCGCCGGGCCGATTCATGCGGCCCTCGCGCCCCAGCCCCAGCACGTCCTGCATGGGCATCACGAAGGTGTGCCCCACCGACTGCATTCCCATGCGGATGAGGGTCCAGTTGGCCTCCGACACCCCGTGCCCCACGTAATCCCGCACCCGGTTCTTGGTCTCGTCGTCGCACTCCAGACCCCACCAGCCGTTGGTGGGATCGTTATCGTGGGTGCCGGAATAGACCACGCAATTCTGCACGTGATTGTGAGGCTGGAAGGGATTGCGCGGCTCGCCCCAGGCGAACTGCAGAACCTTCATGCCGGGCATGTCGAAGGCGTCGCGCAGTTCCTCCACCTCGCGGGTGATCACGCCCAGGTCCTCGGCCACGATGGGCAACGATCCCAGCTGTCGACGGAGGGCCTCGAAGAATCCGAGTCCCGGGCCCCGGACCCACTGACCGTCCACCGCGGTCGCGGCGCCCGCCGGCACCTCCCAGTAGGATTCGAAGCCGCGGAAGTGGTCGATGCGTATCAGATCGGTCTGACGCAGGCAGCAGCGGATGCGGCGCACCCACCAGGCGTAGTCCTCGCGGGCCATGGCGCGCCAGTCGTAGAGGGGATTGCCCCAGAGCTGGCCGGTGGCGGAGAAGTAGTCGGGCGGAACGCCGGCCACCGCGGTCGGGCGGCCGTGCGTGTCGAGGTGGAAGAGCTTCGGCCGGGCCCAGACGTCACAGCTGTCGTGAGCCACGAATATGGGCAGGTCACCCATGAGCCGCACGCCGTGCACGTTGGCGTACTGGCGCAGTCGCTGCCACTGGCGATCGAAGACCCACTGCCGGAAGGCGTGGGCGGCGATACGGTCGGACAGACGACCGGCCGCCTCGGCCAGTGCCTCGGGGTCACGGGACCGCAGTCCCAGGGGCCACTCGGGCCAGGGTCGGCCGTCCTGCTCGTCCTTGAGCGCCATGAATACCGTGAACTCGCGCAGCCACTTCTGCTGCTGATCGCGGAAGGCCGTGAAGGCCGAGCGGTCGGCGGGTCGTGCGGTATCCCGGAAGCGTTCCCAGGCACGGTCGAGCAGGTCGAACTTCCACGGAATCACCGAGCCGAAATCGACGCGGTCGGCGGGAAACGAGGGTCGCTCAGCGAGGTCGCTCTCCGTGAGCCAACCCTCCTCCACGAGACCGTCGAGATCGATGAGCAGGGGATTGCCCGCCAGAGCGCTGAGCGTCTGGTAGGGCGAGTCGCCGTAGCTGGTGGGGCCCAGCGGCAACACCTGCCACAGGCTCTGACCCGCCGCAACGAGCCAGTCCACGAAACGGTGCGCGCTGCGTCCCAGGTCGCCGATGCCGTGAGGGCCGGGCAAGCTGGTGGGGTGCAGGATGACGCCGCTGCTGCGGGGGAAGAGGTCGTCGCGATGAGACATGGTCGGCACACCCGGTTGGAATGGTCGGCGGCGCCGGCAACGCGGCACGAACGGATCGTTGCCACATAATCAGCAGGATGGCGCCTTGGCAACCCCGGACAACAAGAACTTGTCCGTCATCTGAATCTCAGCGAATCGATTTCTGGAAAAGGAGATCGGCGAGATTGGGCATGGGCGGCGGGGACGCAGCGCAGCCGGCAACCCGAGGAATCTGCGCGACCTGTTCGCCGAGGCGCGCGAGGGCCGTGGGAATGGATTCGAGGAATTGCGGACGTCGGCGGACGTGGCCCAGGAATCCGTAGGCTCCCAGGGCCTGCATCAGGCGCTGTAGAGCGGCGGCGACCACCATGGCCTGCCAGTCGTCGGCCGCGATGACCGGACCGCCGCGCGCGGCGACCCGGGCCGGAAATCCTGCCAGGAGGCCGTCTACGAGGGTCGCATCCAGGTCCACGTACGGATCCAGCAGCAACGAGACCACGTCGTAGGCCATGGGTCCCCAGCGCATGCCCTGGAAGTCGACCAATCGCACCACGCCGTCCTTCACCAGGATGTTCTGCGACTGGAAATCGCGGTGGACCAGGGTGCGCGGCTGACGGAGGCAGGCCGCGGCCAGGGCATCGAACTCGGGGGTGAGCGCCTCGAGTTCCGAGGCCGGCAAACCGAGATGTCCCACCAGGAAGCGCTCGCGGAAATAGTCGGTCTCCCAGCGCAGGTGGTCCGCATCGAAGGTTCGATTCCAGGCCGGAGGGCAGAGCGTGCGGGACTCGGCGCCGAAGGTCTGCAGATCGGCGAGGCGGTCGAGGATCTGGTCGTAGAGCAGGCCGGCGCGAGCAGGGCTGGCGCCCACCAGAGTCTGCAGGGTGTCCTTGCCCAGATCCTCCAGCAGCACGGTGCGGCGACGGGGATCGTGGGCCAGGACGGCGGGAGCGCCGAGGCCGCAATCGTAGAGGAAGCCGGCGATGGCGAGGAATCGGTCGTGGTCCGGGTCGGACTGTGGAACGCTCATGAGGACGGCGCGTCGATCGCCCTGCCGCAGCCGGACGAAGCGGCGCTCGCTACCATGGCCGGTGATCCAGTCGAGTTGCGTGCTGCTGTCGAAGCCGGCGCGAGCGGCCAGGGCCAGTTCACCGTTGGCGTCGGGGCGCTCGACCACGGCCCAGCCGGCGCCCAGGACCGCGCGATCCAGGGTGGCGCCGCCGGGCACCACGGCCCCGGGAAGGACGACGCAGTCGGAGAGTTGCGCATCGGCACCGATCTCGGCGCCGCGACCGACGCTCAGGAATCCCGGCCCCAGGATCCGGCGGTGGGCGTCGAGGTAGCGTTCGAGGGTTCCCAGGTCTTCCCAGGCGCCGCCGTGGACGTGGGCGCGCACCGCGTCGGGTTGCGCTCGCATGAGGTCGACGAGAACGGTGACAAGGTCGCCGGCGCCGTCGGGGACGCGGTCCAGAAGGGAGCGGTCGTAACAGGCGATGCCGGTGAAGGTGAGCGTGCGATCGTCGGGCCCATCGGAGACGCCGAGCCGCCCGGCGAGGTCGCGAACGATGCCGCCGGCGCCGAGGACGACGCTGTTGACAGCCGGCCAGTCGACCAGCGCCAGGGTGGCCGGTGCAGGGTGGCGACGATGGGCAGCGACCAGTTCGCCGACGTCGAGATCGCAGAGCACGTCGCCGTTGTAGATCACGAACTGTTTCGCGGCGGCGAGGAAGGCACGCGCACCATGCAGAGCGCCGGCCGTTCCCAGGATTTCGGTCTCCACGCTGAGGTGGAATCGATGGCGGTCGGGCCGATGGCGCAGATGGGCCTCGATGCGGTCGGCGCGGTGGTGGGCGTTGACGGCGACACGGTCGATGCCGGCGTCGGTGAGCGCGGTCACCGCACGATCGAGCAAGGGCGTGCCGGCCACCGGCAGTAGGGGCTTGGGCAGGTAGTCGGTGACCGGTCTGAGGCGCGTGCCGAGGCCCGCTGCCAGGACCATGCCGCGCAGGTCAGTCATAGAGGCGGCTCTCGGCGGCGGCAATCGACCAGGCGCGGGCCTCGTTACGCCAGCGGTCGGCCACGGTGCGCGGATCGCGGCCCTCTTCCACGACGGCGCGCAATTCGGGGCCGCCGGCGAGGATGTCGATGGGAAGCTTCTCGTGCTCGTACTCGTAAGGCGGTTCTTTCCAGGCGAAGCGGTCGGGCCAGAGCCGGTGGATCTCGGTGAGCAGGGCGAGGTAGGTGAGCACGGGGCGGAATTCTTCGCGATCGGTGACGTGAACCTGCACGCCCCCGCAGTTGCGGCCGGCGTGCTTCTGGAACGTGGGCTCGAAATGCAAGGGACGCAGGACGGCGCCCGGCAGATCGTGAGGCCCCATGGCGGCCATCAGGGATTCGGGGTCCAGCCAGGGAGCGCCCAGGATCTCGAACGGCCGCGTGGTGCCCCGTCCCTCGCTCAACTGGGTGCCCTCGAGGAGGCAGGCGCCGGGGTAGACAGTGGCCGTGGCCAGGGTCGGCATGTTGGGCGACGGCAAGACCCAGGGCAGCCCGGTCGTGTCGTGCCAATCGCTGCGTTTCCAGCCGCTTGCAGCGACAACCTCCAGTTCCACATCCAGATGGAATTGGCGGCGCAGCCAATGCGCCAACTCGCCCATGCTCAGGCCGTGACGCATGGGGATGGGCGCCAGCCCGACGAAGCTCCGGTATCCGGGGTCGAGCACGTTGCCCTCGGTCGCACCGCCCAGGGGATTGGGTCGGTCGAGCACCATCACGGCGACGCCCTGCTCGGCACAAGCCTCCAGGCACAGGAGCAGGGTCCACACGAACGTGTAGTAGCGCGCCCCCACATCCTGAAGGTCGATCACCAGGACGTCGAGGTCGTGGAGCATGGCGGGCGTGGGCTTGCGGTGCTCGCCGTACAGCGAGTGCGTCGGCAAGCCGGTGAGCGGATCGGTGAATCCGTCCCACTCGATCATGTTATCCTGGGTCTCGCCGCGCAGTCCGTGCTGCGGTCCGAACAGGGCGCGCAGGTCACGGCCGAGCGCGCCGTGCAGCAGCGGCACCGCGTGGTGCAGGTCGCGATCCACGCTGGCCGGATGCACGAGCAGGCCCACGCGGCGTCCTCGCAGACGCTGCGCACCGTCGGCCATGATCACGTCGAGACCGGTCTGGACCGGATCCATGGTCACCTCCTTGTCCGCGGCAGTGTACGCCAGGGGTGGGCTGCGGCCAAGGGCGGTGTGCGCAAGCGTGGACGCGGTGGTCGCCAGTCGCTATCGTCATCGGGGTCAGGAACGTCGCCGGTCCAGTTCCGGGAGGGAGCAACATGAAGACGCGTGTGTTTCTCGCGCCGATCGTCGTGGCGATGTCCTTCGCCGCATTCGTCGCCACGCCCGCAATTGCCAGTGAGATCCTCGACTGGAACAGGATCGACTGGCGCCTCGACCGGGCCCTCCTGGTGAGTCGCTACCTCTTCCATGACCGCCAGCCGGCTGATCCGTGGGCCGAGTACCTGAAGACGCTCGCCGAGGGCGTCTCCCCCACGGCCGACGACATCGAGCCGTTCCTGGCCTTGCCGGAGCACCGCCGCGCCGAGCGGTCCCATCGATCGTACGAATTGCTCGAGAGCGCTCGCATCGCCGTGGCCGACTACGCCACCGACCTGCGCGACCAGGTCCAGGCCAACGACGTCAACTACATCGGCGATCTCATGTGGGAGACGCCGGGATTCGGTGAGGCCATCACCTCGGCACTGGGCCGTCTCGAGTTCGCCCTCGATCACGATCCGCTCAACGTCGAGGCCTGGTACCACCTGGCCTACTTCAGCGGCATCGTCGGCGACCAGCTTCGAGCCACACGCGCGCACGAGGGATTCTTCGCTGCCTGGGAACACCTGGCGGAATCCGACCGCACCGAGAGCCTCCTCTTCTACCGCGAGCAGGCCATCCTCGACCACGCCTGGGATCTGCGTGAGGCCGGCGAGTACGACCGGTGTCTGGCCTGGTTGGCCGGGCACGACGGCGAGCTGGCGCACAATGCGGAGCCGCCGGTTCTCGCGCCCTACCTCGAGTCGTTGCTGATCCGTGCGCTCGTCCATGCCGAGAGGGGTGAGACGGGTCCGGCGCGGAATATCGTTCAACACCTGCCGCTCATGGACCTGCCTTCGCGCTCGGCGGCGCCTAACCAGACCTACGTGACGCAGTTCAATCAGCGGATGGAATACTACCGACGCATGCGGTCCGCCGGCGTCACGCAACCCGGCTCCGACTGGATGGGCCGCGACACCGGCACGCAGTCGAATTCGAACTCACCGATCCACCTCAGCAACGAAAAATGGCAGGACACCGTCAGCGACAACCTGGCCCGTGAGCATCGCAGCAGTTCCTACCTGCGCAAGTGGGTAAAGGCGTGGCTGTCGCTGCGCCGCGGCCTCGACGAGGAAACGATTCGACGCGACCTCGGCCGCATCGAGCTGGAGCTCGAGTTCCAGCCACGCCTGGCTGCGCGCTGGTGGCAGGACCAGGGACTGATCTACGAGCAACTCGGCGAGTACGACCTGGCGCAGGTCTGCTGGGCCCGCGGCGCCGTCTACCGTCCGCTGTTCATCTACGCACCACTCGGCCAGGGTCACGGCATCGCGCGCGTGCACGGTCTCACCGGGACGGGCCAGCCGTACTTCCTGACCTACGGCACGTTCTTCACCGCCGGAAGCCTGTGGAGCTATGCCGCCAACGCCGGACTCGCCAGCCAGGTGGAAGACGGCGCCCGCGAGCAGGCCATGCTGCGCGACAACGCCATGGCTCACCTCGACGCCTGCATCCGGCGCGGTTTCTTCGTGCCCCAGGCCCAGGCCATGCGCGGCCGCATGTCCTTCCTGGCCGCCGACTACGCAGCGGCGGAGATCGATCTGGAAGCGGCGTGGCAATCCCTGGAATCCGATGCTACGGCGCCGGCCGACATCGCCCTCATGCTCGGTCTCTGCCACTTCAATCGTGACGCATGGTTGGCGGCGCGCCCCTGGTTGCAGGCCTTCGTTCTGCGCGATCCCGACGCGCACGTGGGATGGCAGGCCCTGGGCATGACCCAGGCGTTCCTGAAGGAGCCGGAACTGGCGCTCGAGTCGCTGGACCGGGCCGTGGCCCTGGCCCCCGACAATCCGACCTACCTCTACAATCGCGGGCTGCTTCGATACCGCTCCGGCCTCCGCGACGGCGCCGAGAGCGACTTCCTGCGAGCCCAGGAATTGTGGCCGGAGAACCCGCAGATCGCGCAAATGGCCCAGGTGGTCACCGATCCGGTGCAGTACGACCTTCAGATGGCGGCCTCACCGGTGCACATGGACCTGCCCGAGGAGCAGCGACGCTCCCTCGCTGAGCAGATGGCCGCGCGCTTAGGTGGCAGCCCGGCAGGCGACCTGTCCGACCTGCTCGTCATGGATCCGGAATCCAGAGAGCGCGTGCTGGCCGACCTCCAGAAGAGGTACGACGAGGATCCCGACCCGCTCAACCGTCTCAAACTCGCGCAGGGAGCCATGCTGGTCGGTCGGCCGGCAATGGCGCGTGACACCCTGGCGCCATACTGGCCCGGGCGCTTGACCCCTGCCGAGCGCCGGCTCCTCCTGCACGCCGACCGCGAGACTGGGGAAGCGTCGCGCGCCACCGAGGTCGCCGCCGGACTCGACTGGCCGGGAAGCGGGGAAGACGTGGACCTCCTCACCGTGGCCGCCGCCATCCTCATGGATCACGACCGACGCGACCTCGCCCGCCGCGTGGTCGACCGCGCCCTGGACTTGCAGCCGGGCAACCAGGTGCTGCAGGATCTGCACCGAAACCTAGTGGGCACGCCCTGACGCCGCGGCCGCGATCTGCCCGACCAAACCACGGGAGGCGACCATGAAACGTCACGCCCGGCTCTTGCCGGCCGTCGGTCTGATCCTGTTCCTTCTGTCTTGCAGCTCTGCGCCCGAACCGGAGACGGCCCCTCCCGAGATCCACACCACGGTGGACTGGGCCGAGTTCGCCTGGCAGCTCCCAGGAGGGACCCTCGCCAGGTACACCCGCTTGTTCGGTGACATGGATCCCAACCCCGCCGGGAAATACCGGCGGGAAACGCGCTTCTCCGCCGCCTGGGATTCCCTCGACGCCGACACATTCGCCGCCCTGTCACCGTCGTCTCGCCGGCAGCGCCGTGAACAGGCCGACGAGCTGGTGCGTAACGCATTCCTGGCGGTGGCCGACCGGGTCTATCGTCTGCGCGCCGAGGCCAAGGTCTATCGTGGCAGCAACAGCGCCATGCACCTGCTCGACCGCGTCATGCTCCGTGCTCTTGGTCGACTCCACACGGCCGTGGGCACGGATCCCTCCAGCGCCGCCGCCTGGAGCAGCCTCGCCTCGTTCAGTGCGGCCGTGGGTGACGACGCGGCGGCGGCCACGTCCCGCCAGCGACTGCTGGCAGTCACCTCGCCGCCGGACTCCCGGCGACCACGAGCGATTCTGGACGAAGCGTGGAGCCTGCGCGACGCCGGCCGGTACGAGGCCGCCGTCCTCTGGCTCGACGGCCACGGCGGCGAACTGTCGCCCGAGCCCGTGGGCGAGCACTCCCTCGCACCCACCGTGGAGGCCGAACTGATTCGCGCCCTCTGCGCCGCCGCTCGGGGCGATCGCCACGAGGCCCGCCGCCTGCTTTCCCATCTGCCGCTGGTGGTCGTACCCCGCAGCATGGGCTCACGCGAGAGCGAATTCCTGCGCACCTGGGTCAACGCATGGGCCGAGTTGCGATCGGGGTATCCTGACCTCGCGAGCAATCACCTCGGCTTTCGCCGTTTCGTCCGCCTACCCGCCGGCGTCGCCTGGCGCTACTGGCAGGACCTTGGTCTCATCTGCGAGGAACTCGGCGACCGGGATCTCGCCAGGCGGTTCTGGGCGCTCGCGTTCATGACCCGCCCCTTCGTGGGCTTCTATCCCCAGACCGCTCTGCATGGCATCGACGGGATACTCGATCACCCGGATACGGACGAGCCGTACTTCCTTTCTTTTCGCCGCTTCTACACCGGCGGCAGCCTCTGGGGATTCACGGCCACTCGTGCCCTTGCCTGTCAGATCCATGATCATGAAGCCGACCCAGATCTCTGGCGACTGACCTTCGCGAGCCTCGACGCCTGCGTGCGCCGACAGATCATGGCTCCCGAGGCCAGGCTCCTGCGCGCACGGCTCAATCTGCAACGGGGCGACTGGCAACGGGCAGAATCCGACCTGCGCCATGCCGCAGTGGAACGACTCACCGGCACCGATGCCGAGGCCGACCTGGTCTTCCTTCGCGGCGTGGCCCTACTCAACGCAGGCCGGTTGGAAGCCAGTCTCGGCCCGCTGCGCCGGTGCGTGGAACTGGAGCCCGATCACGTCCGCGCCTGGCAGTCGCAGGCCATCGCGCTGAGCTACCTTGGCCGCGACGCCGAAGCGCTGGCGGCCTATGCGGAGGTGACTCGGATTCAACCGCTGGACGGCACCAACTACTTCAATCGCGGACTGCTGCACCTGCAACAGGGACGCCGCGACGCGGCCGAGGCCGACCTTCTCCAGGCCGCCACCCTTCTCGACGACAACCAGCGCGCCATCGCGCTCCTGCAGGCCGTTGCCAGTGGTCGCGAGGTCACGGTGGATCTGGCGCCGCAGCCTGTGCAGTTGGTGGCGTCCCGCGACGAGCGCGCCCTGGCCGACGACCTCGACAGGTTGCTGACCACCGACAGTCTGGATCCCGAGTTGCAGGAGATGCTGACCGGCTCCGCCGATGAACGTGCCCTGTGGTTGGAACTGCTGGAGCATCGCTACGGGGACGAGCCCACGCCGGAGCACCGCGCCCAGCTGGCCGAGGCGCGTTCGCGAGCCGACGACCAGACCGGGGTCGTCGCCCTGCTCGCGCCGGCCTGGCCGTCGCAACTGTCGGCACGAGAACGGGCGTTGCTCATGGACGCTGATCGTGCCGAGGGACAGGTCGATCGAGCCGCCGCCATCGCCGCCGGCGGGGTGCCGGCCGAGGCTCTCGACGTGGCAGTCCTCGTACGCGCCACGACCATCCTGCTGGATCACGGCCGGACCGAGGCCGCGCGGCAGACCTTTCAGCGCGCACAGATCCTGGCGCCCGACGAGCCGGCCCTGCGCGACCTGGCCGCGCGTCTGCCCTAGCGATCGATGGTGCGCACCAGATCCTCGACGGCCTCGGCCTGCGCTTCCCAGGTGTACGCCTTCTTGGCCTCGGCCACGGCCAACGCCATATCCTCGGCGCGATCCTCGTCGAAGAATCGGATGCAGGCGTCTGCGAGCGCATCGGAATCGCCCGGCGGTACGAGGAAGCCGGTCTCGCCGTCGCGGATCAGTTCGGGCAGCCCACCCACGTTGGTGGTGACTACCGGCTTGTCGTAGTTCCAGGCCAGCAGCGCGATGCCGCTCTGGGTGGCCGACACGTAGGGCAACACCACCAGGTCGCTGGCCACGAACCAGGGCTCGACCTCCTCGTCGGCCACGTAGCGATCGTGGAAAACGATGATGTCGCCGGCGCCGGTGGCCTCGATGCGGTCGACGTATTCCTGGCGATCGCCGTAGACGTCCCCCACGACCACGATGCGAACGCCATCGGGGCCGAACCGCTCACGCAGTCGCGGCGCCGCGTCGATGAGGTGCTGCAGACCCTTGTAGGGTTTGATGAAGCCGAAGAAGAGCAGTACGCGAGCGTCGGCCGGCAGACCGAGCTCGCGGCGCGCCTCGTCACTGGTCGGGCGCGGCCTACCCGGAGCGCCGTAGTCGTAGACCGGATGGTGGGCGAGGCGGACCCGCGATGGGTCGATCTCGGGCAGGAGACCGAGCAAATCGCGCCTCACCTGCTCACTCTGCACCAGGAAACCGTGCCCCTGCCGGAGCGCCTGTCGCGTGAGCCACATGCCCAGGGGATAGCTCTCGTGCGGCACCACGTTGTCCAGGACCCAGATCACGCGGGTCCGGCGGCGCACCTGGCGCATGACCGCCCAGAATCCCACGGCGAAGAACGGGATCCACCAGCGGGCCAGCACCGCGTCAGGCTGGAAGGCCAGAAGGTTGCGCGCCGTCCGCGGCCAGGACCACGGCTCCCACGGCACGAACGTCCGTTCGCTCTCGCACTGCAGCCAGGCCCCCACGGCGCCCTCCTGCGACGATCCGGGGAAGAGGAAATCGGGGTACTGCCGGCGAAAACCGGTCCAATGCAGGTCATGGCCGCGCTCGGTGAGCGTCCGGTGCAGATTGGCGTGGGCGGCGACGATTCCGCCGCGCAACGGAGGCGAGGGACCGAACAGGGCGAGACGCATGCTGAATCTCCCGGTGGCAGGATCGCTCTGGCGGGCCGATGGTAAGCCTTCGCCGCGGTAACTCCAAGGGCGTTCAGGCGTGACAGCGACTTGCCGATACTGTATCGTCATTGGGGGAGAAAAGGCTCGGAGGGACCTCTGATGCGTTTGCGACCGATCCTACTGGTCTGCGTCATGGTGCTGACCGCACTGGCCCTCGCCAGTTGTGGCAGTAAGCCCGATGCTGATCTGGCGCCCGACCAGGTGGTGCCCGCGGACCTGTACGTGGACTGGGACCTGACCGATTGGCGCGTGGATCGCTACATCCTGGTCAACGTACGCGACTACGCGACGACCCAGAATCTGGGCCGTCGCGATCCCGCCGCCGACTACCAGAAAGCCGTCACCTTCCAGGCCGTCTGGGACTCCGTCGGACTGATCACCTTCCTGTCGCTGAACGAGGCCGAGCAACTCGATCGCCAGCGGGTCGCCCGCAAGCATATCGCCAAGGCGCGGAACGTGGTCATGGGCACCATGAACCACTACTGGAGCCAGGCGTCGCGCGGATACGTCCCCAACCTCAACTCCATGGACAACGCCCCCATTCCCATGGGCGTCGAGACGGCCGTCACCACCGGCATCCGCAACCTCGTGGCCGCCGTCGGCGTCGATCCGTCCAACCCGGCCGGTTGGCGCGACCTCGCCTACTTCTACGGCGTCGTCGGTGACCGCCCGCGGCAGCAGCGGGCCCTCGGCGCCGCGCTGGTGTCCCTCGACCGTATCGATCCGGACCAGCTGGCCGAGGGCGACCCCGGCCGTCTGCGCCGCGACGTCTTTCTCGATCTGGCCTGGCTGGCGCGCGACCTCAAGCAACCCGACCTGACCCTCGCCTACCTGGATCACGTCCATCCCTGGCTGCGCACCGAATCGCCGGAACGCGCCGACCGTATCTTCGAGGCCGGCGTGTTGCGCGGTCTGGCCCTCGCCGACAAGGGCGAGTGGCTGGCCGCCATGAGCCAGGCCCGCGACCTGCCACGCATCGAGGTGACCAGTCGGTCCATCCGCGGCAGTGTGCGGGAGGACCTGCGCTGGTATCTCGACGCCCCTCACTGGGAAGCCCTCGGCTACGACCGCTCGGCTTGGCCCAAGCTGGTCTCCGACTTCGGCCGACGCTGGATCAAGGCCATGGCGGGAGCACCGAGCGGCGATATCTCTCACACGTTGTGGATCCTCGGACCGCCGCCCACGCACCTCGAGTTCCCCTCGCGACTGGCATCGCGATACTGGCAGGACCAGGGCTTGCTCTACGCTCGGTCCGGCGACATGGGAATGGCGCGCCATTGCTTCGAGTGGGCCATGATGTACCGACCATACATGGCGTTCTACCCCCTCACCGGTTCCAATCCGCGGCCCAGCCGCACGGCCCAGGCCGGCACGCCCCAGAGCTACTACACGGCGTACGGATTGTTCTTCCTGTGCGGCGACCGCGGCGCCTTCGATCGCGACGTGGAGCCGACCGTGGCGACCAGAGCGCGCACCAGCGACATCCGCTGAGCCTCCGTCACTCCGCCTCGTCCGCCAGCCGCTTCCGTAAACGCGACGCAGTGTCTTCCGCCAAACCCAGCGACTCGGCCGCTGCGAGTGCTGCCTGTGCCTGGACCGGGTTGCCCAGGTCGAGGTACAGATCGGCCAGATCGGCGTAGATGAGTGCCACCCCGGCGGCTCCCAGCTGCGGCGCGATGGTCTGGTGCAGAGTGTCGGCGGCGGCGAGATAAAGGCCCTCCCCTCGCAACTCGGCAGCGCGTTCCCGCACCGCATCGAGGTGACGAAGTGCATCCGGGTCCGCCTCGCCGTCCAACGCGGCACGGTCGACGGCGTCGAGCCTCCTGCGGCCATCGAGACCGAGCATGAGCGTCTGCGCCACCACGTCGGCAGGATCGTCCTGCAGGGCGGTGAGCAGATGCGCCCGCGCGCCGACACGGTCGTCTTCTTCCAGAGCTTCGAGAGCGCGGTTGACGCCGTAGCTGTAGGCACGGAGGTAGTTGTCGCGAGGCGGGCCCCAGAGCGAGATCGCATAGGCGCCGGCGCGTTCGGCGCGCAGCAAGCCCGTGATCGACTCACCTTCGCCCCACGGGATCTCCACCATGTGCCGCGACTCGTCACGCAGATCGTAGACCAGACTGCGATCGCGCTCCCGCCGCAGATTCAGGTAGCTCACCTGCAGGTCGCCCTCGACGAGCAACAGCCAGCGTCGCACCGGGATTTGATCCCAGTCCACGCGGAAGGGCATGGATTCGCCCGCAGCGAGGGTGTAGGTCTGCGAGGTCCACTCCTCCCAGCCGGGCGGTGGCTGCTGTCCTCCGGCGTGGACGGACAGCAGCATGAAAAGACAACAGAGGTAGACAGGTCCAAACTTCACGCCGATACTCCCTGACGAGAGTGAATGACTATTCGAGAGGGTAACCCGGCGGTCGATGATCCGGCAACCGGCGGGTGACGCCAGCGGGGGTTCGAACATGCAGCGGTTGGTCGTCTTCCTCCTATTCTGCGCCCTCATCTGCGGTGCCGCCGGCGCCCAGGACGCCGTGCTCGAGCGCCTGGAGACCGATGCCACGATCCGCGTCGAACTGGGCGTCACCGGCACGACGGTGCGGGCCGAACGCGTGCTGCTGCGCGAAGTCGGCGCCGTGATGACCACCGTAGCCGAGGCTCACGACGTCGACGGCGAGGTCACGTTCGAGGACCTGCGGCTCTTCAATTTCAAGCCCCACATCGTGTCGGCCTGGGTCGAAGGGGTCGCCTACCACACCAAGGTCAATGGCCAGGTCTTCATGAATGGCCAGCCGGCCGTCGTCCACGCGTTCGAGCAGACCGACGACCTCTCCGGCCTGACCGTCACCGGCATGAACGTGGTGGTGCGTCAGCAGGAGACCGGCTTCGAGCTGGAGTACATCGTCACATTGGACAACCAGTCCCGCCCCCAGCGCACCATGCGCGCCGACGCGCTACCGCTCCAGCTGTCCCTGCCTCGCGGACTGCGCGGGATCGAGGTGGACGTGGACAACGGACCGGATCCCCTTTCCGGTTCCACGCGATCCGCCGGCGGCGGCTTGCAGGGCGTGACGGCCGCCTTGCCGCCGGGCGAGGCCCGCATCACCATTCGCGGCGACCTGCCCACCACCGACCGCGTGGAATTCACCGTGGAACTGAACCTACCGGTGGCGCAATGGAGCCTTCTGGCCTGGCCGGCGACCCTCGAGGTTCGCAGCTTCGACCTCGAACACGACGACTCCAACGCCTACGCCGAGTTCAGCCGCTGGCGCGGTCCGGCCATGGAACCCGGTCGCGAGATCGACGTCTCCGTGAGCACGCCGACGGCTCCGGACGCGGAACCCGTGTTCGCCGAAGCCGGTCAGACCGACGCGCGGGGCATCGACCGGCCGGCGGCGCAGCGGCGCGGTTTTCCCTGGATCACCGTCATCGCGGCGGGGGTCCTCTTCGGCGCCTACTTCTTCTGGCGTTCCCGCCGCTGACCCTCGATCCCGAATCACCATTGCCGGAAAACTGGCGGCTGCACGTCACCGCGCAGATGATATATAATTGAATTAGTCGTGTTTTTGTACGGACGTTGTCTCCAGACGCTCGCGAGGTTCCCATGATTCGCCCCACCGCCATGAGACTGGTTGCCATTGGCGCCTTGATGCTCGCCATGCCCGCGGTCGCCGACGTCGTGCCCACCGCCGTCCTCCAGGACGCCCGCCCCCTGTCGTCCGTCGAGCAGCTGGCGTTGACGCCGGTCGATCGCGATGAGGCCGCCGACGACGACGAGGTCCGCCTGCTTCAGGGCGACCCGGAGCGATTCGCCGAACCGGAATCCGTGGCGATCACGCCCGAAACCCACGGCACCTGGGAGATCCTCCCTGACCCGCGATTCCAGCTCTGGCGTCTGCGCATCCAGGCCGAGGGCGCCCTCTCGCTGAATCTGGGATTCGACCGGTTCCGGGTGCCCAAGGGTGGTCGGCTGGTGCTGCATCCGACCGGCACGGTCGAGCTCGCCCACGAATTCACAGCGCGCGACAACCGCCCGCACGGGCAGCTCTGGTCGCCGATCGTCCTCGGCGACGAGATCGTGATCGAGCTGACGCTGCCCGCAGAAAGCCGCCATGATTACGCCCTGAGTCTGCACCAGGTCGGCAAGGGCTATCGGTACTTCGGCGAACAGCTCGGCGAAAAGTCCGGCTCCTGCAACAACGACGTGATCTGTCCCGAGGGCGACCCCTGGCGCGCGGAGATCAACAGCGTCGGCGTCTTCACCATCGGCGGCATCTGGAAATGCACCGGCGCCATGATCAACAACACCGCCGAGGACGCCACGCCCTACTTCCTCACCGCCAATCACTGCGGCATCTCCGGCAGCAACGATCACAGCGTGGTGGTCTACTGGAACTTCCAGAGCCCCGTGTGCGGGCAACAGGGCGGCGGCTCGCTCGCCGACAACCAGACCGGCACCATTTTCCGCGCCGCGTACGCCGGCAGCGACGTCTGCCTCGTGGAACTCGAGGAACTGCCAGACCCGGAATGGGACGTCACGTATTCCGGTTGGGATCGCAGCGACGGCGACCAGCCCGGCGTCGTGGCGATCCACCACCCGAGCACCGACGAGAAGTCCATCAGCTTCGAGGACGACCCCACGGTCACCACCAGCTACCTCAACAACGCCGTCCCCGGCGACGGCACCCACATCCGGGTGATCGACTGGGATGACGGCACCACCGAACCGGGCAGCAGCGGCTCACCTCTCTACAGCCCCAACCACCACATCATCGGCCAGTTGCACGGCGGCTATGCGGCCTGCGGCAACAACGAATCCGACTGGTACGGTCGCCTGTCCGTCAGCTGGAACGGCGGCGGTTCCGCCGGTTCCCGGCTCAGCGACTGGCTCGACCCGATCGGCATCGCGCCGCTGGCCCTCGACCTCTACGATCCCGGCGCCAGCGGTCTGGTGGTCACGCCGTTCTCCGGCCTCGAATCGCAAGGTGAGCCCGGCGGTCCGTTCTCCCCATCGAGCCTGGCCTACACCCTGGCCAACAACAGCGACGCCAACGTTTCCTTTGGCGTGACCGCCGATCAGCCCTGGATCGACACGGACTCCAGTGGCGGGGTCCTCGGCGTCGGCGCATCCACCACGGTCACGGTGTCCATCGCGGCGTCGGCAGCGAACCTGCCCGGCGGCCTCTACGCCGGCACCGTCTCGTTCACCAACCTCACCGATGGCGACGGTGACACCACCCGCCCGGTCCGGCTCCAGGTCGGCAGCGTGACCACGGTGATGTCCTGGAACCTGGAGACCGATCCGGGCTGGGATCGGCAAGGCCAGTGGGCGTTCGGAGAGCCCGGCGGCGGCGGCGGCGCCCAGCACGGCAACGCCGACCCGACCGCGGGGTATACCGGCGGCAACGTGCTGGGCTACAACCTGGGTGGCGACTACGCCAGCGATCTGCCCGAGTACTCCCTGACCACCGGGGTCATCGACTGCTCCAGCTTGCAGTCGGTGTCGGTGCGATTCCAGCGCTGGCTCAACGTGGAACAGCCCACCTACGACCACGTCTACCTGCGCGTCAGTACCGACGGCACGACCTGGAATACCGTGTGGGAGAACGGCAGCGAGATCACTGACGATCAGTGGCAGCAGGTGGAGTACGACCTGAGCCTCCACGCCGACGGTGAGGCCACGGTCTTCCTGCGCTGGGTCATGGGGACCACCGACGAGAGCTGGCAGTACAGCGGATGGAATCTCGACGACATCGAGATCCGGGCGCTGCAGATCGGCCCCACCGCAGCGCCCGAGACGCCTCGAATGGTCACCGCCCTGCACGGCGCCGCGCCCAACCCGTTCAATCCCCGCACCGAGATACGCTGGACCCTGGCCAGCGCCGCTCACGCACGCGTCACGGTGCACGATGCCCGGGGACGCCTGGTTCACGTGCTCCACGATGCCGATCTGCCGGCCGGCCGCCATGCCGCGGCCTGGAACGGTACCGATCAATCCGGCCGCCGGCTCGGGAGCGGGGTCTACTTCGCGAGACTCGAATCCGATGGCGTGGCCAGCACGACCAAGCTGGTGCTCGTCAAATGACGGCCGTTCGAGCTGACAGGCGCCAAGGGCGCCTGCAGCTCAACGGCCGGCGGCGGGCGCCGCCCGCCGCGTGACCAGCGACGGCGGTGGGGACCTCGCTACGGGTATCGAACGCCAATCTGGCCGATGGGGTCGCCTTCTTGAGGGGCGACCTCGCCATTTACAGGGCTGGCCGGGGTGCTTATGATTCGCGGCATCGTGGGTTCGGTACAGTCGCTGACTCTTGTCGCGGCGAAAGGAGTGGAATGGATATCCGCAGGCTGGCCCTCGCCGGCGTGGTCCTCCTCGTTGCGGGGGGTGCGCTGATCCTGCTGCTCGGGCGCAAGGATGATGCGGCCGCGCCCGGCGATCGTCACCAGGTCGCCGCCGATCACCCGCCCCCGAGCAAGGGCGACGTCACCGAATTCCTCGACGACTACAACGATGCCTACCGGGAGCTCTGGACGGGTTCCGAGGGCGCCAAGTGGCAGGCCAACGTGGACATCACCGAGGCCAACAGCAAGGCCGAGGTCACCGCGACCCAGGCCCTGGCCGACTACGTCGGCAGCCGTGAGGTCATCGACCAGCTGCAACAGCTGCGCCGCGCCGAGGATCTCAATGAACTCGAAGAGCGGCAGCTCGAGCGGGCGTGGCAACTGGCCGCCAACTATCCCGGCACCGCGCCGGCCACGGTCCGCAAGCTGCTGCAGTTCGAAGCCGCGCAGAACGCCATGCTTTACAGCCACCGCTTCGTGCTGACCTTGCCCGGCCAGGAGCCGCGCGAGGTCACGCCCAACGAACTCGACGAGATCCTGCTCGCGAGCCGAGACCTGCGCGAGCGGCGCGCGGTCTGGGAGTGCAGCAAGACGGTGGGCCCAACGCTCAAGGACGGTCTGGCCGAGTTGCAGACCCTGCGCAACGCCGTTGCCGTGAAGATGGACTTCAGTTCCTTCTTCGGCCTGCAGTGTGCCGACTACGGCATGACCAGCGCCGAGATGATGCTGCTCATGGACGACCTGCTCGAGGGCATGCGCCCGCTGTACGAGCAGCTTCATTGCTGGGTGCGCCACGAACTGGCGGCACGCTACAACGCGCCGGACGTCCCTCGCCTCATCCCCGCCCACTGGCTGCCGAACCGCTGGGGCCAGGAGTGGCCCGGTGTGGTGGACGGCATCGACATGGACGGCATGCTGCGTGACGTTTCGCCGCAGTGGATCATCGAGCAGGGCGAACGCTTCTACATGAGCCTGGGCTTCGAGGCGCTGCCGTTGACCTTCTGGGGCCGCAGCGATCTTTACGAACTGCCCGCCGACGCCAACCGCCGTAAGAACACCCATGCCTCGGCCTGGCACATCGATCTCGACCAGGACGTGCGGTCGCTCATGTCGGTGCGCAACGACTTCCGCTGGTTCGGCACCGTGCACCACGAGCTGGGACACATCTACTACTACCTCAGCTATGCCCGTCCCGAGGTGCCTCCCCTCCTGCGCCGTGGCGCCAACCGCGGTTTCCACGAGGCCATCGGCACGCTCATCGAGCTGGCGAGCAGCCAGGTACCGTACCTGCAAGAGATCGGCATGTTGCGCGAAGACGACGCGCCCGACCAGGTGCGGTGGCTGCTGAACGAAGCGCTCACCGGGCCCGTGGTCTTCCTGCCCTTCGCCTGCGGGACGATGACTCACTGGGAACACGACTTCTACGAGGAAGAGCTTCCGCGCCATCAGTGGAACGTGCGCTGGTGGCAGTACGCCGCCGAGCACCAGGGCATCGCGCCCCCGTCCCAGCGCGGCGAGGACTACTGCGACCCGGCCACCAAGACCCACATCAACGACGACCCTGCGCAGTACTACGACTACGCCATCAGCTACGTGATCCTGCACCAGTTGCACCGCTACATCTGCGAGCAACTCCTCCAGCAGGACGTGCACGCCGCCAATTACTACGGCAACGCCCAGGTGGGCATCTACCTCGAATCGATCCTCTCGGCGGGCGGGACCCGCGACTGGAATCGACTGCTGTACGAGGCCACCGGCGAGCCGCTCACCGCCTCGGCGATGCTGGACTACTACGAGCCGCTCATGGCCTGGCTGCAGGAGCAGAACGCCGGGCGGGACGTGGGATTTCAGTAAGGTCCCGACGTTCGATCACACCCCGTGACCCGGCCGCCGTGCCGGGTCATTTTTTTGAAACCCATCCCGGCGAACCCCGTATGTGTATCGGTTGACTAATACACTAATACACCATATCTTCGTGGTGACCGGGTGGAGAGGGCAAGGCGCGAAAGGAACCCGCAACATGCTCTTCGTGGTGGATCCGCACAGCGGGGTACCCATCTTCAGGCAACTCATGGAACAGGTGAAGCTGGCCATCGCCAGCAGCCGCCTGACGCCGGGTGATCCGCTGCCCTCCGTCCGCTCGCTGGCCGTTCCCCTGGGGGTGAATCCCATGACCATCAGCAAGGCCTACAACCTGCTCGAACGCGAAGGGATCCTCGAACGCCGCCCCGGGAAGCCGCTGGTGGTGGCCGACCTCCCCGAGGACGAACTGGGCGCCCAGCGACTGTCCGCGCTGGAAAAGAAGCTGAAACCGGCCGCCGTCATGTGCCTGCGGCTGGATATCGATCCCGACGAGGCGGTCGCCCTATTGCGCCGCCTGATCGCCGAACTCGAGGAGTCGTCATGAACGTGCTGGAGATGCGTGACGTGAGTCGGGCCTACACCCGGGGCCAGGACGTCCTGAGCAGTCTGGACCTGACCGTGACCGAGGGCGAGGTCATCGGCCTACTCGGACGCAACGGAGCGGGCAAGACAACGCTCATCCGCCTGGCCATGGGCCTGCTGGAATCCCAGGGCGGATCGATCCAGGTGCTCGGTCACGACCCCCGCGAGGATGCCGTAACGGTGAAGGAGCGGGTGGGCTACGTGTCCGAGGACCAGACCCTCCCGGGATTCCTCCGCGTGCGCGAGGTCATAGACTTCCATCGACGCCTCTACCCCGGCTGGGACGACGACCTGGCTCGCGATCTCTCGTCGCGTTTCCACATGGATGCCAATCAGAAGATCAAGCAGCTCAGCAAGGGCCAGGCCCGCCAGGTGGCACTGCTCTGCGCGGTGGCTCACCGTCCGCCGCTGCTGCTGCTGGACGAGCCTGCCGGCGGACTCGATCCCGCCATGCGCCGCGAGTTCCTGGAGACCGCGATCCAGCTCCTGGGCGAGTCGGGCTCCACGATCCTGTTCTCGAGCCACCACATGACCGACGTCGAGCGCCTCGCCAGTCGCCTGGTCATGTTGCACGAGGGCCAGAAGTGGATCGACAGTTCCCTCGACGATGTACGCGAGGGTTACTGCCTGGTGCTGACACCGGCCACCAGCAACGTCACCAGCCAGCGTCTCCTCGCCCACGGCAAATGCCTCTCGGCCCGCGAACGCGAGGGGACCGTGCGCGCCGTCTTCGAACTCCACGCGGATTCGTGCGAGCACACCCTGGCCCGGGACCTGGGACTCGGCGACGTCCGCTGCCACTCGTTGCCGCTCGAGGAGATGTTCATCGAGCTGGTGGGAGGAGGCCGCTCATGATGCGGGTCCTGATCCGGCACCATCCCCTGCTGCGTCCCGTCTACGTGAAGTGGATGCTGCTCGTCCTGGCCACCGGCTCATTGTGGCTGGGTATCGTGGCCATGAAACTGCACCGCGAACTGTTCTCGATGCCCTGGGTGCCCATGACCACCCTGTGGCTGGTCCCGGCGCTCTTCCTCGCCCTCGGTCCCCACAACCAGCGCGCCCGGGAGTTCGCCCTCACGTTGCCCTTGCCAGCCCGCTCAGTCTGGCGAGCCCACGTGTCGGCGCTGCTGCTGACCACCGGCGGCATGATGGCGCTCACCCTGGCATTCGTGACGTACGGCGTCCTGGGTCTGCGATCCCTCATCGATCCTGTGGAGCGTCCCGACGTCGACCTGACCATACCGCTGCTGACCCTGGTGAGCCATGGCCTTGCCTGGTGGCTGTTGCTCGCCGCTCTGGTGGTGATCCATCGCCCTGCCGTGGCCGAGCTTCCGCGCGATCGCGCGTGGTACGGTCGCCATCTCGGATTGGTCGCCGCGGCGTACGTGGGAATGGTGGGACTGGGTTTCCTCGGACCCATCACGGCCCTCGTGCCGTTCGCGGTGGCCATCGTCCTTCTCGTCCTGACGGGTCGTCGATTGCCCGCGACCATGAGCATCGCGCCTCGCGAACCGGCTGCCGCCGCGACGTCCGGCGCACGGATGCCGCTGTCGGCCATGGCTCCCTGGTGGCGCCGCCGCCCGGTCTGGATGACGGTGATCCAGGCCACCTCCAAGCACCCGGCATTGCTGCTGGTGGCTGCGATCATGCTGATCCTCCTCGGCGTCACCTTCAGCGGCTGGACCGTCTTCAGCGACAGCGGTGAACACCTGGGCGTGTTCATGATCCCGATGATCGCCTATTGCCTGTTCGCCCTGACGGGAACCCCGCTGCTCAAGCTCGCGGTCTTCGACCATCTGCCGCTGTCTCGGTCGCGCCTGCTGGCCTGTCTGATCGGTCCGCAGCTGGTGTTCCTGGCAGTGGGATTCCTGGGCGGCGAGATCGCCTTGATCCGCGAGATTCCCGCGGTCGAAATGGTCACCTGGAGCAACGAGGACGACATCTATGGCCTGCGCATGGCGCCGCGCTACTTCGCGGTGTCCTGGGGCGATCCGCCGGTGAACGTGGGACCCGACGGCATGCAGAGCACACCTCCAAATGCGTGGCGGCCCCTGGGGCCTCTCGGGCCGGTGCTCTACAAGCCTTTCCACGTGCCGGCGGACGCGTCCCTCGAGTTTGCCGCCTGGCAACTCGCCCGTGCGGTCGAGCACGTGTACGGCGCGTCGTTGCCCATGGACGAACTGCGCGACCGTTTCCTTGCCGAGCAATCCGACGGACCGATCGTGTGGCGGAATGACGCGCCGACGCTCCGCGAAGCGTATCCCGACCTTCGACCGCAACGTTTTCGCGGCCTGTTGCCGTTGCAAGTCCTTCTCGTGGGCTTGCTGTTCCAGGCGGCTATCCTGGTCTACCTGGGCCGATTCCGCCCCGGGGTGACCGACCGGTCCCGCAAGGTGGCCTTCGTGGCGCTGCTGGTGATTCTCATGGGATTCTATCTGGCGCCGTTCTTCTTCAGTCTCGCCAAGGCCGGCGACCCGGCCGGGCTCAACTTCTTGATCCTCGCGGTCAGCAACCTGCTCGTGACCGTCGTCCCCGGCGGCCCGGTGGCAATGTGGATCGTGGCGATCGCCGTACTCGCGGTGGGAGACCATCTCGTACGGCAACGATTCCGGCGGGCCGAATGGCCGCCGGTGCGGGAGGACGACGGCTTCTGCGAAGTCCTGGGCTGATCCCCCGACAACGCCTGCCCTGGCATGCCCTTTCCACCCGCACGGGGCAGGTAGGCCCCGGAGCTCTCTGCTCCGGGGCCGATTCTTTGGCTAGCGTCGGGATCTACGCGAAGGGCAGCCAGCGAACGATCGCCGCCTGGATCTGCTGACCCGATTCCCAGTCGTGGGTCGAGCCGTGGAGGCTGTGCGGAATGATGAAGATCACGAAGGTCACCACGGCGGCCACCATCGACGGCCAGAGGCGTCCGCGCCGCTCCTGCCAGGCCGCGATGACCCAGAATAGCACCGCCACTGCCAGCTTGTTGTCGGTGAGGTCCTCGCCGATGGGCCAGCCGGTCCAGTAGGCATCGAAGGCGTATCGCTGCACGATGGGCCCGAGCATGAGTCCGCCCACCCCCAGGCACAGCAGGGTGACCGCGGTCTGCCAGCGCAAGGCGGCGCCCCGGACCAGCGCCTCGAGGCCCGCACGCAACGAGAAGAGCATGCCGAAGAACATGGCGAAGATGTGAACCACGAGGATCGGCGTGGGCACGGCGCCCTTGAAACGCAGCCGCGTGGGGTAAGTGATGCGATCGGCGTCACTGGTGCCCACGCTCACGGCGTACTCGATCTTGGCCGCCTTCACCGACTGCCCGGGCAACTCGCCGACCAGCGTTCCGCCCTCGCGCACCAGCGCCACAGTCTGCCACGGGTCGTCCGAAGGCCAGCGCCGCCAACGCACCTCGCCACTGAGCCCCTCGCCAGCCTCCAGCGACACCGGCACCGGCGTATCCACGGTCTGCGACCGCATCAACTTCCCCGACACCGCCAGCCCATGGACCTCCGCATCAACCTTCAACGGATATGTCGGCCCCGTCGTCTTCTGCCACACCGCGCTGGCCAGCGTCACCACCACGGCGACCAACCACAGAATCACGCTACGTTTCATGGATTCACTCTCCGGCAAGGTGATGAAGAATGCGTGGTGATGTGGACCGCCCGCCTGGCGATCTCCGCAGCGACCCCGCAGGGGTCGTGAGGACTTCGCCAGACGGGCGCATTCACATCACCCTCCGTATTGCTTTATCGCCTTGTCTAGCTTCGGCAGCAGCACCAGGATGAACACCGCCACCATCAGGGTCGACCCCGCCAGGACGAGGAACATGATGGCCGTGGGCGCCAGGCCGCTGATGAAGCCGGAGAGCTTGTTGCCCACCGCGGTCGACAGGAACCAGCCGCCCATCATCAGGCCCACGTAGCGCTTGGGCGCCAGCTTGGTCACCAGGCTCAGGCCCATGGGCGAGAGGCACAGTTCGCCGAAGGTGATCACCAGGTAGTAGATGATCAGCCACATCACAGAGACCTTGATGGCGCCGTCACCTCCCACTCTCGCCGACCAGACCATGATCAACAGCGACACCGTGGTGAGGATCATGCCGATGAAGATCTTGCGAGCCGTGGAGATCTCCAGGCCCCGGGATGCGAGGCGGCCGAAGATGAACACCACCACCGGCGTCAGCAGCACCACGAACACCGGGTTGAAGAGCGCGGTGATCATCTCGGCGTTCACCAGGCCGAGGAACTTGTTCGGCTCCAGGCGACCGTCGCCGGCCTGCTGGAAGACCGAGCGGTAGGTGTCGGAACTCACCAGGAGCGCAGGCACGTCCCGGCCGTTGACGGTGGTCAGGAAGACCGCACTACGCAGGGCCCGGGCGGTCTTGGGCGTGACCTTCACCGAGGTCACGGCCACGCCGTGGGAGTCGGTGCCGGTCTCCACTTCGAGGTTCGAGTCGGCGTAGACGCGGCAGGCCAGGAAGCCCCACTCCGAATCCACCCGGGGATCGTCGGGCGTCACCGCCTGTACGCGGCCGCTGGCGGTCAGGTCGGCCACGGCGGCCTCGGCGATGCGGCGAGCACCGAACATGGCCTCGGCATCTGCGGGCACCTCGATGAGAGTCTGCTCGTCGGGGCGCAGGGTGCGCTCGGCCGCGTTGTGGAAGTAGCCCGGCATGGCCTGCTGGCTATAGGGGCCGATGGCCAACGCCGGTACCTCGCGGTCAGTCTGGTCCTCGGCGTAGATGGTCATGAGTCCACCCGAGAGGTGCAGGATCATGAAGAAGGTGCCGCCGGCGATGAACACCGGGATGAGGGCGCCGAAGCCCGGCTTCTCCTCCGGCTTGGCCCGCAGCCACAGCGACAGGAAGTAGCCCATGATGGGCAGCATGCCCACGAGGAAGGCGAAGGTCACCGAGCCGATGGTGTCCTGCACGAAGTGCCAGCGTTCACCGACGAAGTAACCCAGGGCTCCGCAGACCGCGGCCGGCGCGATGATGCGCAGCATGACCTGACCGAAGGTGATGTCCTCGGGATCCGGTTCCGAGCGCTGGTCGGCCTTCTCCAGCTTCTTCCAGTTGAGGCTCAGGATGATCACACCGATCACCAGGCCCACTCCCGCGGCCACGAAGGCCACGTTGAAGCTGAAGAGGTTGCGTAGGGGCGCCGACAACAGCGCCGACGCCGCGGCGCCGATGTTGATGCCCATGTAGAAGATGTTGAAGCCCGCGTCGCGTCTCGGGTCGCCCGCCTCGTAGAGGTTGCCGACCATGGCTGAGATGTTGGGCTTGAACAGGCCGTTGCCCAGGCAGAGCAACGCGAGTCCGGCGAAGAGCGTCATCTCGCTGCGGACGCCCAGCAGGAAGAGACCGGCCGCCATGAGGAGGCCGCCGATGAAGACCGCACGGCGGAATCCGAGGAACCGGTCGGCGATCATGCCGCCAAGGAAGGGCGTGAAGTAGACGAAGGCCATGTAGGTGCCGTAGATCTCCACCGCCTTGCTCAGCGGCATTCCCAGGCCGCCGCGCTCGGTGTCGATGGTGTAGAGCACCAGGATGCCCAGCATCAGGTAGAACGCCAGGCGCTCCCACATCTCCGTGAAGAAGAGCGGGTAGAGGCCCTGTGGGTGTCTGCCTTTCGTGGTCGTGGTCACGATCACCTTCCTTTGCCAGTTTCGATCGGTCGTGTCGGTCGACCGGAGGACGTCGCACAGTGGGGGAATCTATCATCGGCGGCCGGTACGGGGCAAGCGCCGGGTCGGATCAGATCGCCGCGGCGACGTGCTCGAAGACGGCCGCGAGATCGTCGAAGCGCACGGTACAATGCCGGTCCAGGGGTGTCTCCCCCTTGTTGACGATGACCAGTTCGCCACCGCCGCGAACGGTCACCAGAGGCACCGAGGCCGCGGGCTGCACCTGGAGCGACGATCCCAGCACCAGCATCAACTCGGCCTCGGCGGCCAGTTCGCAGGCGCGCTCCAGGGCGCCGTCCGGCAGCATCTCGCCGAAGAACGTCACGTCCGGCTTCACCACGTCGCGACAATCGTCGCAGCGCGGCACGCCGTCGCGGTGGACCTGCTCGTACGCCCACTCGTAGGGATACTGCCGCCCGCAAGCCTGACAGTTGTGCCAGGCCGGCGAGCCGTGAAGCTCGATGACCGTCCGGGAACCGGCTCGCTGATGAAGCATGTCGATGTTCTGGGTGACCACCGCAGCGGCGAGGCCTAGTTTCTCCAGGCGGGCGCACTGCTGATGGACCAGGCTCGGTTCGGGCGGCACCCGAGGGTAGAAGAGGTCGCGGGCGTGGGTGTAGAAGAACGCCGGGTCGCGCCGGAACATGTCGATATCGAAGACGTAGTCGCCACCCTGCTGCTTGTAGAGACCGTTCTCGCCACGGTAGTCGGGAATGCCCGAAAGGGTCGACACGCCGGCGCCGGTGAAGATCACCGTGCGGCGACTCCGCTGGATCAGATCGACGAGCGCTTCCATGAACTCTCCTCTGCTGGCGGATCCGGACCGGTGCATGGTAACCCGCCGGGCGGCGGCGCCGAAGCGGAAAGCGGCAGCGGCAACTCTTGCCGCCGGAACATGACCGCCGCCAGCTCGCCGAGCGCATGTCGAATGTCAGGTATCCTGACTATGGCGCTGTATTTATTCGACTTGCTGGATTAGCCGTGCTTCTTGGTCATCCCTGCCCTGCAAACTGCGATTTTGGCATGCCCCGTGCAACTCGGACCTAGACGAACTGTCCGCGGACCACGAGAGAGGTGTACCCGCGACCATGAGGATCAGGCCCGCCATCATCACCGGGACCGCCGGATTGGCCACCGTATCACTGGCCATCGGCGTGCTCTGTCTGGTCACCCAGGCGCGCTGGGCGTCCGGCCCCCTGGCCGACGCCCGCCGCGGGCTGGACGGCCTGGAGCACCGGACCCGGCTCGAGAATGCCGTCCGGCGCACCACCGATGCCGGCGAGGCCTATTTCCGCACCATGGACATGGCTCAGCTCGAGGTCGCCGCCGCCGGTCTCGACGACCTCACCGTCGCCCTCGAGGACCTCGACCGCACCAA
Organism: bacterium; assembly: GCA_003353795.1. Classification (GTDB taxonomy): domain Bacteria; phylum Krumholzibacteriota; class Krumholzibacteriia; order LZORAL124-64-63; family LZORAL124-64-63; genus Glo-17. Next base: position 16,007 of record PIVY01000001.1, on the reverse strand, counting down.
CATCGCCGTGGAAGCCGACAGCCTGCACCAGTCGGCCCTGCGCTACGGCGCCGTGATGCAGGGCGCCCAGGACGCGGCCACCGAACTTCTGACCGCCGGTCGCACCGCCCACCGGGCGGCCACCAGCTTCCGGGCCAAGATCCGCGTGCTGCTCGCCGCCCAGGCGCAGCACCAGAAGACCGAGAACAGCCGCGACGGTCTCGACTTCTTCACCCGCACCACCACCGCCGAGCGCATCTTCGTGGCCACCCAGGCCGACCGCTGGATGCTGGAGCTCGAACTGGCGCGCCGCGAGCTCGATCTGGCCCGCGACCTCACCGCCCTGAAGACCGTGCGCAGTCACCACGACCGGATCCGCGACCTGCTGGCTCCCTGGGCCGACAAGGGCGATCCCGAGTCGCAACGCCTGGCCAGCACCATCACCGATCTCGAGAAGCACGAGGACGCCATGCGGCGGCTGGAGCTGGCCTGGTCCCAGCTCCTGGACCTCGACGGCGACGGCCGCGTGGCGGCCCGCACCCTGCGCCGCACCGCCATCGGCCTGAGCCTCGCCAGTCGCCAGGAAGCCCGCGAGCGCACCGATCATGCCCGCGCCGTGAGCATGCACGCCATCCGGGGCACGATCCTGGGCCTGGTGATCGCTCTGGGCGGCGCGCTGGCCCTGGTCTCGTGGAGCGACCGCAAGGTGGGTCGTCCCCTCTCCCTGATCCAGAACGGCCTGGGCCAGGCTGCGGCAACCCTGTCCGCCGCAGCCGGCACGGTTCTCGAACGCTTGGCACTGCTGGAAGGCGCACGCCATGACAGCACCGGCTCGTGGGAGCAGACCGCGCGCGAGGCTGCCCAGTGGCAGGAGACCTCGGCCGACAAACAGTCGATCATCGCGGCGGTGGACAAGGCTGCCGGCGAGGTGGACAACAACCGGACCGAGGCCCGGCGCTGGCTCGAGAAGCTGGGCACGTCCATGGTCGGTATCCAGGAAGCCACCGAGCAGACCGACAAGCTGCTGCAGGAGATCCGCGCCATCGCGACCCAGACCAATCTCCTGGCCCTCAACGCCAGCGTCGAGGCTGCGCGCGCCGGCGAGGCGGGTCGGGGATTCGCCGTGGTGGCCAACGAGGTGCGGACCCTTGCCCAGCGGGCCGCCGACACGGTGGAGAGCTCGGCCGGCACCCTCGACATATCTCTCGAGAGCAACATGAGCGCCGGCGAGGCGTGCAAGAAACTCGGCCTGCACCTCTCCAGCGGCGATCAGCAGATCCAGACCCTGCGGGAAGGCGCAGCGACGTTGACGTCGGCCCTCGAGGATGGCAATGCCACCGCCCAGCGGATCGCCGAGCTGGCTGGCCGCGAACGGTCCGCAGGCCGCGCGTGCCGGTTGCCCGAGCACGATCCGCGCGTCGCCCAGGCCCTGCAGGAAGCCGTGGCTGCCGTGACGCGTTTCGAACGGGTTCTGGCGCGCCTGGAAACGCCGACCACCGGTGATCCGGCCACGCCGTCGACGATCCCGGCCGCGGTCTCGGGCACGCCTCTGGCGACCGATCCCCTCGCCCCCTGGGACACCGCCGCTCAGTCGGTTCCGGCCAGCTCCTCCAGCTCCGCCCAGCGGGTGTAGACCGCTTCCAGCTCCGCCGCCACAGCTTCCAGGCGATCCCGCAAGGTCGTGACCTCGTCGCCACCGTCGCGGTACAGGTCCGGATCGGCGAGCGAGGCGTGCAGCTGGGACTGCTCCAGCTCCAGGGCCTCGATCCGCGCGGGCAGCAATTCCAGCTCCCGCTGTTCTTTCCACTTGAGCTTGCGGATCGCGGGCTCGGCGGCCACCGGCACCGCGGGAGTCGTGCGTTCGACCTTCGTACGCGCCGGCTCGGGCGTGTGCCAGCCACCGGTCTGCCGCTCCCAGTCGGCGTACCCACCCACCGACTCCCGCACGCCGCCGGAACTGTCGAAGCTGATGGTACTGGTGACCACGTCGTCGAGGAACTGGCGATCGTGGCTCACCAGCAGCACGGTGCCCGCGAACTCGGATAGCTGATTCTCCAGCAGCTCGAGGGTCTCGAGATCCAGGTCGTTGGTGGGTTCGTCCAGCACGAGCACGTTGGCCGGCTGGGTGAACAGTCGCGCCAGCAGGAGACGGTTGCGCTCGCCGCCGGACAGCGATCGCACGGGTTGAGCAGCGCGCTCGGGCGAGAAGAGGAAATCCTCCAGGTAGCTGATCACGTGACGCGGCCGACCATCGAGGAGGATCTTCTCCTGGCCCTCGGCCACGTTCCAGCGCACCGACCGATCGGCGTCGAGGGTGGCGCGCAGCTGGTCGAAGTAGGCCGCTTGGAGATTCGAACCCGTGCGCAGGGTGCCCGCGTCGGGAGCCAGTTCGCCCAGCAGCACCTTGAGCAACGACGTCTTGCCGGCGCCGTTGGGACCAATGATGCCGATACGGTCGCCGCGCAGAACGGTGAGGTCGAGATCGCGGAACAGTTCACGGCCGCCGCGCGTGAGGCAGAGTCCTCGCGCCTCGGCCACCAGGCGGCCCGACCGCACCGCCTCGTTGGCCTGCAGGCGGACCTCACCGTCGCGACGGCGACGATCGGCGCGATCCTGACGCATGGATTCGAGGCGGCGTACCCGGCCTTCGTTGCGAGTTCGACGGGCCCGGGTACCGCGGCGGATCCAGGCCTCTTCCTCGGCCAGCCGCTTGTCGAATTCGCGGTGGCGGACCTCCTCCTCGGCGAGCAGGTCCTCCTTGCGCGCGAGCCAGGTGTCGTAGTCGCAAGTCCAGTCCACCAGCCGACCGCGGTCCAGTTCCACGATGCGGCGGGCGAAGCGGCGCAGGAAGGCACGATCGTGGGTCACGAAGAACAGGGTTCCCTGCCAGCGCGAGAGGTAGTTCTCGAGCCAGGCGATGCTCGGGATGTCGAGATGGTTGGTGGGCTCGTCCAGCAGCAGGAGATCCGGGCGGCGCACCAGGGCGCGCGCCAGCAGCACCCGGCGTTTCTGTCCCGCGGACAGGGCCGCGGCGTCGGCATCGCCGTCCAGTTCCATCTCGGCGAGCACGCGATCGATCTCCAGTTCGGACTGCCAGTCGGCCTCGTTGTCGGCGCCCTCGGCCACCACCTGGCGAACGGGACCGGCGAGGTCGGCCGGTACGTCCTGCGGCAACAGCGCCACCCGCGCACCCCGCGACAGCACCCGTTGTCCCGAATCCGCCGCCTTCAGACCCGCCGCCACCTCCAGCAGCGAGGTCTTGCCCGAGCCGTTGCGCCCGATGAGACAGACCCGTTCGCCCGCCTCCAGGCGCAGGTCCACGCCGTCGAGGAGGTCGGGCCCCCCGAAGGCCAGGTGAAGTTCGCGGAGTTCCAGCAGCGCCATGTCGAATCCCTGGTGGTCCTGGCGTTTTTCTCAAGTGATCGTCCGCCGGTACGATAAAGACAGGGGAGGACGGGGGAAAGGCCAGAAAACCTTCGATCGGGCCCCCGCACCCGTAAGGATCGAATGATGTCCGAGAATCAGGCTACCATCACGGCGGACGCACCGCCCAAGTTCGAGGTCAGGCTCAGCGGCGACAAGCTGTCGTTGCTGGTCACCGTGCCGGATCCTCACAAGAGTCTGCCAGGATCGGCAGCGCGTCTGGCCCTGGACCTGCCGCCGCTCGAACTGGCCGAGGAGATCGGTGAGGACATTCTCGCCGAACTGCTCGCCCAGGCCTGCGAGCCCGGCCAGCACCTCCTCGACTTCCCCCTGCTCACCGGACAGATGCCCAAACCGCCCCGCGACGGAGAGATCCAGTGGCAGGACGACTTCTTCGCCACCGGCTTCGCCCTCGACGAGGAGAACGACCGACTCGACTACTGGCAGCGCGCGGAAAAGCGGGCCGTGGAAGCGGAACAGCTTCTGGCCGTGGTCCTGCTCCCCCAGGACGGCAAGCCCGGGATCACCCTGCAAGGCAACGAGGTCCCCGTGCCCAAGCCCAAGAATGCGCGGTTGCGCGCGGGCAAGGGCGTGCGCGCCACCGAGCAGGAAGACTGCATCCTCGTGCACGCCGCCGTGTCGGGCCGCATCAATCACAAGGACGGCACCGTCACCGTGGACGACGTTTACACCGTGCGCGGCGACGTCTGCCTGGAGACCGGCAACATCCACCACACCGGCGCCCTCGTGGTGCAGGGCGACGTCAAGGAAGGCGCCTGCATCGACTGCGAGGGAGACGTGTACATCAAGGGCATGGTGGAACCCTGCACCATCGCTTGCGGCAGCAACCTCACCGTGGGCGGCGGCATCGTGGGTGACGAGGAGCATCGCATCGACGTCGTGGGCACCGTCCAGGCCCGCTACCTGAACGACGTGATCCTGCGGAGCGGCGGCGACGTCATGATCACCAGCCAGATCGACCACTCCAGCGTGGAGACCCTGGGCCAAGTGCTGGTTCCCAAGGGTCGCATCGCCGGTGGTACCACAGTGGCCTACAAGGGCATGCGGATCGGTCACGCCGGATCCGCCGGCGCCACCGGCACCTTGCTCATGGCCGGCGTCGACTGGCGCCTCATCGAGAAGCAGCGCGATCGCAAGGCCAAGATGGTCCAGCTCCAGGAGATTCGCGAGGAGCTGACCCGCCGCATCGATCACACGGTGGCACAGGGAATCTTCGACGAAGAACAGCGCACCAAGATCGCCGAGATCAAGGTCAAGACCGAGAAGATCGACAAGGCGCTGCAGGCCGAATCCGACGTCCAGGCCAAGGAGAACGAGGAGTCGACGCGCGAGGCGGTCCGCGAGGTCGCCGTGCTCATCTCCCTCTGGACCAGCGTGACGTTCCAACTGGGATCGGCCAAGGTGGTCAGTGACCGCAACTACGACCTGCCCCGCCTGGTCTCCCTGCGCCGCGACAAGGCCCGGATCCTGCCCATGGGTGACCAGAACACCCCCGGCGAAGCCGACGCCGACGTCGACGCCGACTCCAAGTAACGAAAGAGGGCGCCGCCGCTCGAGAGCGACGACGCCCATATAGCATCAGCGTCGATGGCGTTGGGTTTCCCCTGCGGGGTCCCGTTTACCGCCTAAGGCTGACGTCGCCCCGACTACGGGGACGCCACCTCCGCCGAGCCGTAACTACCATCAATCACTAGGTCACCTCCTTTCGGGCGAACCCGATGCGGCGAGACCCACCTCGCCCAGCCCGTTCGGCGGCCCTGCCCTACTGGGCCCGTCACGCCGTGAGCGTGCTGTGTCTGCCATGATTCTACCCCTCCTGGCGACATCTGGCAAGAGCGGCCGATTGACAAACTCCGATCGATCGCCTAGCAAGGACGAAGCGACTCGATCCCACGGGACCATCCAGCGACGGCGGCTCGACCATGCCACTTTCCGACTCCTCTCGGGTCACCCGGATCACCCAGGTCCGCTCGGAGTACACCAGCGCACGGCTCATCTGCGCCAATCTCGAGCACCGCCTGGCTCGCCGCCGCTACGAGCGTCCGGCGGGCTACCTGCCGCCGGAGATCGACTACCGGACCGAGGGCGGCCACTTCGTCACCATCGGTATCCGCGATTACGATGTGCGCCTGCTCGACCGAGTGGACCCCGACGCCGCGGCCGCGCACGTGGACCTCATCCATCGCGCACGCCAGGGCGATCGGCAGGCCCGGGCCCGACTCGACGGCATCGCCGCCGAGCAGCATCCCGGCCTGGCCGCGCGATTCGTCCGCACCGGCCTCATCGAGAACAACCACGTGATTCCCTACACCACCGAACACGACTACCCGCCCAGCCAGATCAGCGACAAGGGTTCGGTCCTGCTGCGCCTGTCGCGCCTGGGATTCGCGACGCCCGACTTCAACCTGCTCGCGTCCGGGGTCAGCGATCTGCCGCCCGACGACAGGAGGACCTGCGTCCACGCAGCCATCCACAACCTCGAGAAACTGAGCGGCCGGCGGCTCGGCGATCCCGCCAACCCGTTGCTCATCGCCATGCGATCGGCCATGCCGGTCTACTTGCCGGGCTTCATGCCCACGTATCTCAACGTCGGCCTCACCCCCGCCCTGCTGCCCGGACTGCCCGCGCGCTACGGCGAGGAGGCTGCGGCGCGAATCCGCCTCAACAGCCGTCGCACCATCCTCGAGGTCCTCGACCCGGAGGCGTCCCTGGCCTTCGAAGCGAAGATCCGACCCGGCCTGTCCCGTGCGGAGAACGACGCCCTCACCGACGCCATCGCCGACCTCATCCGGCAGCGCGACCCCATGATGCTCGACGATCCCTACCACCAGATCGAGTTCTTCCTGCAGAGCATCTACGACTATCACGACACCCACAGCGACGCCCTGCGCAACTTCACCGACGGCGAGTCCTTCCGCCCCACGGTGATCCTCCAGCGCATGGTCTGCAGCGTCATCGACACCGACTCCTACGCCGGCGTCCTCTACAGCCGCCATCCACGCCACGGCACCGGCGTGCATCTGCAGTACGGCCGCGAGATCTACGGCGAGGATCTCATGACCGGCCGCCTCAGCCCCGAGGAGATCCACCTGCACGAGCCCGCCGAGGCCGCGGAGCGGTTCCCCGCCGTGCAGCACTTCTGGCCCCGGCTGCGCCAGCTCGAACAGGTCTTCGAGGGCCCCGTCATGGTGGAGTTCACCGGCGTGCACGGCACGTTCACCATCCTGCAGGTCAACGAGGCGGAGCTGTCGGGCGTGGGCATGCTCACAGCGGTGATGAATCTGCACCGCGAAGGCGAGATCGACGCCGCGCGAGTGCGCCAGCTCATCAAGCCCTACCACGTCCGCCAGCTCGAATCCGACACCATCGACCGAACGTCGCTGAAGGAGCTGACGCCGTTCTGCCGTGGCATTTCGGTGTTGCCGCGCTCGGCCGTCTCGGGCCGCGCATTCTTCTCGACCGACCGCATCGGCCACGGGCATGCGCAACCGGACGGCGACGACGTCATCCTGGTGCAGGAACGTTTCACCCCCACCGACACCATCAGCATGCAGACCGCCAGCGGGATCTGCTCCCTGAGTCCCGCGGCCATCCACGTGGTCACCACCGCGCAGACTCTGGGCATTCCGACCCTCCTGGACGTGGAAAAGCACGGCGTGCGTCTCGGGCACGATGGCCACAGCCTCGTCAACCGGGACGGCCTGCGCATCGCCGAGGGTGACTGGATCACGCTCTCCAGCCGCCAGAAGACCCTCTATCTGGGCAAGGCGGTGTACGCCACCGCTCGTCTGATGCGCTTCATGGAGGGTGAGGACGTCCCGCTGGCGGACGGCGAACGCGAACGCTTCGAGGATCTGGCCACCTACTACCGCGACTATCGCGCCCTGCTCGAAAGTGTCGATGCCGACGCGTTCGACAGCCTGCAGGACCTGGGACAATCGGTGCGCGCCGGCAAGCTGCGCTCCGATCCCGAGCAGGCCGTGGAATTCGTCAACCGATGCTACGACGTCAACGGCGAGCGCATGATCGGCCGCCTCTTCGAGACCACCCTCGGTATGCACCTCAGCAACCAGTCGGCATTCCGACTCCTGACACCCGGGAACCGGGCGCGGCTGCTCGCCGACCTGGTGGGCGCGGCGCGGACGCGTGGGGTCCGCGGATACCAGGCCGGCGCCTTCGTGATCGGCTGCCTCGTGGAACCGGGTGCGCCGTGTGATTTCTGGGAGCGCCTCGACCCCGGCTCGATCAGCGTGCTGCTCGATGAGTGGGTCCTGCACCAGAAGTATCGCGAGGTGCTCGCCGACGTGGGCGAGCGCAAGCTGAACCTGGCCCGCGGGGTGATCCTCTCCCAGGGCCTCGCTGATCTGCGGCTGCATATCGGGCGCGTGAAGGAATTCCTGCCGCTCAAATTGAGCCGCGTGGACCTGACGGAAGTGCGAGCGGCTCTCCCCGTGGACGCCGACCCACAGACCCGTGAGGTTCTCGACCTGCTGCAACGACCCTATCGCGACTATTATGACTTCGAACGCCCGGCCGACCTCAACCGGCTGACGGCACTGTGCCGCCGACTTGAGCGGCCGGTGCCCGGACCCGACGACCATTAGCGACGAACGGAGCGCCCGTGGCACCCTTGATCATCCTGCTGGTCGTCTTCGGTTGCGTGCTGCTGCTCCTGCGCTGGTCGCGAGGACGCTGGCTGGTGACCCTGTCGGGGCGGATCGCCCTCGGCGTCATGTTCGTGTTCACGGGCGCCAGCCATTTCATCGTGCCCGGCCCCATGGCGGAAATGGTGCCACCGCTGTTTCCCCGACCGGACCGCTGGGTGGCGGCCACGGGAATCCTGGAGATTCTCGGCGGCATCGCCCTGCTGATACCTCGCACCCAACGAATGGCGGCCTGGTGTCTCGCCGCCTTCCTGGTCGCCGTGTTCCCGGCCAACGTCTATGCCGCGCAGAATCAGGTGGGCGTCGGCGGACACCTCCAGGGCGTCGTGTACCTCTGGTTCCGGGCGCCGGTGCAGTTGCTCCTGTTGATCTGCGTCCTCGTCTGGGGATTGCGACGCGCCGAGCGGCGCTGACCTGGAAACCCACCCCCTGTGATTCATCCTGCCGATCTGCGTTTTCCGGAATGACCCGCGAGTTCCCGAAACGACCGGACAGGTCATCACAGGAGGCATGGCCATGCGGAAACCCGGACCCTCGATTCTGTTTCCCGTGGCCGTGCTGGCCGGATTGCTGGCCGCCGGCCCCATCCTCGCCGACACCATCGGCGGCGGCCCCGTCGGCGGCACCTGGACCGCTGCCGGCTCGCCCTACCTGATCACCGGCGAGATCGACGTGCCGGTCGGCGAGACGCTCACCATCGAGCCCGGCGTCGAGGTGCGTTTCCAGGGCTGGTACAAGTTCACGATCCACGGCCGCCTGCTCGCCGTCGGCGCTCCCGGCGACAGCATCCTCTTTCACGCCGAGGTCCCGAGCACCGGCTGGCACGGCCTGCGGTTCCTGGAGACCGCCACCAGCGGTCAGCTCGCCTCGCAACTGGCGTACTGCCGCATCGAGGACGGTCGGGCCACCGGGAGCTGTCCGGACAACACAGGCGCCGGCCTTTACCTGAGCCACGCCAGGGCTGACATCCGACACTGCCTGATCACCGGCAACACGTCGGTCTTCGGCATGGGCAGCTGGGGTGGCGGCGGTATCGCTCTCGAATACTGCGACGAGGTCTCCATCACCGACTGCCGGATCGAGGGCAACGATACCGGCGGCGACGGCGGCGGACTCTATCTCTACTGGTCGACGCCCGATCTCCACGACAACGTGATCTCCGGCAACCACGCGGCTCGCGGCGCCGGCATCTCGGCGCTCATGTATTCGGCCGCCGACATCCGCCGCAACGAGATCCGCGACAACGGCGGCACGGCCGTCTACCTCTCGGGCAGTGCCGCCTGGCTGGTGAACAACCGCATCGAGAACAACCTGGGCAGCGGCGTCGACTGCTACCTCACCAATGCCCGTCTCATCGGCAATCTCATCGCCGGCAACCAGGCCGTTCGCGGCGGCGGTGTCGCCATGACCGGCTGCAACCCGTGGCTCACCAGCAACACCATCGCCGGCAACCAGGCCAGCGAGGGCGGCGGCATCTACGCCACGTTCCACTTCGTGGGCATCGTCGTACCCAGCCTGCCGGTGCTGACCAACAACATCGTGTACGGGAACACGGCCGGCAGCGGCACGCAGGTATTCATGAACACGAACTGCAGCGCCACGGCGCGCCACTGCGACTTGCAGGACCTCGACGGCGCCGGCGTCCATGGCACCGTGAACCTGATCGAGGGCAACCTCGACTTGCCGCCGGCCTGGGCCGGCACGGGCGACCACCCCTACGCGCTGACGGAGAACTCGCCGTGCCGCGATGCGGGCACGCCCGACTGCAGCGGCCTCGACCTGCCGGCCAACGACCTGCAGGGGCACGAACGGATCTGCGACGGCTGCGTGGACATCGGTGGGTACGAGTTCGCCGCTGGAGTGCCGGCACCCGACGGGGCGCCGCGCCTGGCCGTGCGGTTGCTGCCGAACTACCCGAACCCATTCAATCCGCGAACGACGCTGGCGTTCCGGCTCGCAGAGGCTGGGCATGCGCGCCTCGCGGTGTACGATGTGGCAGGGAAGCGGGTGGCGACCATCTGGGATGGCCCGGCGGCAGCGGGACTCACGACCGTGATCTGGGATGGAACGGAATCCGGACGCCGCCCGGTATCGTCGGGAACCTACCTGGTGAGGCTTGAGGCGAGTGGCGTGGTACGCATAGACGCCTTACAACTGGTCCGCTAGGGCGTCCGCGCCACGATCCAGATCGCCGGCGGTGCACCTTCACCTCGTCCACCCGACCTTACGGGTGTCGAGAATCCGATGTCGCCCGCGCAGCGCCAGGAGATAGACTCCCGAAGCGACGGGGCGGCCCGCCCCGTCGCGGCCGTTCCAGGACACCTCCTGCGGCGTCGACACCGGGCCCGCCGCCACGCCCTCCGCGACCCGCGCCAACCGACGTCCCCGGAGATCGAAGACCTCGATCGACCAGGTGCCCGCGTCTGGCGGCAGGTAGCGAATGACCTGGCCGGGGCCGCCCGTAGCCATGGCGACGCCCAGGATACGGCCCTGAAGCATGGTCCCGGCAACGCCGGTCGGAACCGGAAACTCGTAACAACCCTGATCGACCGTGCCGCCGGCGATGCGCGGATTGCCGTCGAGATCGACCTGGATGAAGACAAGGCCGTTGTCGCCGGCGTCGATGCACGGTGAACCGGTCGACAGGTGCAGATCCCCGGCCGCGGGTTCGGCGAGCAGCGGATCCTCGCCGTGATTGTCCACACCGCCGAACGCACCGGTCCAGCCCTGGACGCAAGTGTGGTCGACCTGCAGGAAATTGCTCGGATTGATGAAGAGTTGCGATTGCTCGCCGCTGCCGTTGCTGTCCGTGTTGCCCCAGAGGATCGAATTGCCGACGCTGGTTTCGACTCCCACGTAATCGTAGATCGCCCCACCCCTGCTTCCCGACGTGTTGCCGCCAAGACTGCAGTTGGTGACCTGCACGGACGCGAGATCGCTGAAGATTGCGCCGCCGTCGCTGGTCGCCACGTTGACGGCGAAGAGGCAGTTATCCAGCACCAGTCGGGTCGTGGCGTGGAAGATGGCGCCGCCCTCGCCGGTGGCGGTGTTGGCGACGAAGCGGCAGAGGTGGCATTCGAGGTCGCCGCCCTCGGCGTAGATGCCGCCGCCGCGCCAGGTACGATTGGACTGCAGGGTGCAGGTGATCAGGTACAAGGTGGACGCCAGGGAACGGATGCCGCCGCCGAGGCCGTCGCCGACACCGTGGCCGGCGCGAATGGTCAGCCCGTCGAGGATCACCGTCCCCGGCAGGGATTCGGCCGTGACGACCGTGTAGACGTTGTCGTCGAGGTGGCCCGTGGGATCGTCACCGTTCAGGTCACCGCTCAATACGGTCGGTTGGGCGACGGGATCGCGATGGTCGGGATCAGGGGCGCCGCATCCGGCGTGGCCGCCGCGCAGGATCACGCCGCCCGGCAGCACGAACGTGGCGTACCGGGAATCGGCGAGGCCGGTGGGGTCGGGCAGGTAGACCCCGTCCGCAATTCGAATGGTGGCGCCCGGCGGCGCGACAGCGAGGGCCTCGTGCAATTCGCGAAAGGCCGAGCACCAGCTGGCGCCGTCGTGAGCCGGGCCCGTGGCCTCGGCGTCGACGAACAATGACGGAGCCGCGTAGGCAGTCACGTTCATCAGGGTGACGATGACGATGGAGGCGACGGCTCGTCGTGGCATGGCGGCGCTCCTCGTGGGGCCACGATCATACCATACTGACAGCCGCAGCGGAGCGTCCCGTCGCCCGCCACCCGTTCAACGCATGAGCGTCAAGCGCCGGACCGCGACCGTATCCGCGGTCTGCAGCCGGTAGAAGTAGACTCCGGCCGGCTGCAGGCGTCCCTCCCGATCCCGGCCATCCCAAGCGCGGGCATGACGGCCCGCCGCCAGCGTGCCATCGACCAGGTTGGTCACGCGCCGGCCCGCCACGTTGAACACCGCCAGGCGGACGGCCTGCGCTCGCGGCAATTCGAAGGCGATGTCGGTATGGCCCCCGAAAGGATTGGGGGCAGCGCGCAACAGCAGGCCCGTGCGGGCGTCGGCCACGCCGACGGCGTTCTCCTCGAGCTCCTCGAGATCGCTGGCATTGTCGCTGAAGCGGGCCACTACCATGGTCCAATTCCCGGTCTCAAGGGGTGGTAGTGCCGCCTCGCTCGCGTAGGTGACCGGCGCCTCGTAGTCGAGAGCCTGCGGGCGCAACGGGAAGACCTCACCGTCGACGTCCAGCTCCGAGACCACCGGGCAGTGTCCATCGGCGTCGGCGAAGGCGACCGTGGCGACGCCGCCCGTGCCAGCCTCGGGGATCACCAGGTCGGACAGCACTGGCAACTGGTTGGCGCCCGGCTCGACGGTCACATCCCGCAGATGCCACACGGCGCCGTCGGTGTTGTCGGCATCTTCCGCCCCGCCGAGGATGGTGATCTTCTGGGTGAAGCCCGCCACGTCGATGCGGGGATCGGACGGATCGAACCACGCCTGGAAAACCGGATTGGCCGCGAGGTCGGCGAACTCGCACGACAGGACCAGGGTGTTTTCCGCGGGGTACTCCGTGGCGGTGATCTCGCCGATCTTCACCAGGTCGTCCACACCGGTGCCGTTGATCTGGTAGAGGCCCGGCTCGATGATGCCCGCCGCGGTGATGGTGTGGATGAGGGCGAACACCGTATCGGGATCGACCACGCCCGGCTGATTGATGCCGAGCAGGTAGCTGAAGAAGGTCAGACCACTATTGACGGGGAAACCGCCGCCGGCGTTGGACAGCGAGGCGAACAGGCGCGTGCCGTCGCGGCCGAGACGGCATTGGGTGAGGTCCAGGTTCACGCGGTCGAAGATCTCGTCGCCCACCGGATCGTCGGCGAGCCGGGAAAGGTCGGCGCGGCTGGGCGTGGCGCCGTCCGCGAGGCGCACGGTGAGCAGGTCCAGGGCCCCGGGCCGCTCCAGGCGGAAGCCATAGTGACGCGCCGAAGACACCGGACCCGCGACGGTGGCCGCGACCGTGCTCGGACCGTCGTCCACGACGGTCATCGCCGCCTCCTGCACGCCGCCGTCGACCAGCAGGATGCTGTTGACCACCCCGGGGCCGCGTGGGTTCTCGACCCGGATGGTGAGCTGGTCGCCAGGCAGGAGCGCACTGTGCCGGAGGTCGTTCCAGAGGGAGAAAGCCGCGGCCTGGGCAGCGGCGGCGACGAGGACGACGACGAGAGCGAGACGGAACATGGGACCCCTCCTAGAACCGGATGCCCATCATGATCAGGTGGGCCTGGTTGCGCAGCGGTACGGGTTCGTTGTCGACGAGGATCTCGTCCTCGCCGAAGGGCACGTAAGCGTATGTGGGTAGCGGCAACTGATGCAGACCGAGATCGAAGCGGTACTCCACGAGCAGGTGTCGGCTACCGACGGGGAACTCGACCCCCACGCCGAAGGTGAAGGCGAAGTCGAAGAGATCGACCTCGGACATGTCGCTGTCCGCGGCGACGGGGATGGTCTCCTCGCCGTCGGAGACTTCGCCGGAGAGCTGGTAGTGGTCGTCCACCTTGATGGCGAACGCGAAGCCGGCCAGAGAGTAGACGTCGACCCCACGATCCAGGAGCCAGTAGTAGCGAGTGAGGATCGGGATCTCGACGTAGTCCATGTCGTAGCTCACGGAGAGCACGGTGGGGATGTCGAAGATCTCCACACCGATGTCCTGGCGGGAGCCCTTCTGCACGTAGAGCACTTCTTGCTGTAGGAGGAAGCGGCGGGTCACCGGCAGGGTGATGAACACACCGCCGGCGAAGCCCTGGCGCATGGAACTGGAGACCTCGTACTCGAGGTCGCGTGGCGTGGTGCCCTGGTGCTGGGCGAGGGAGAGCCCACCCTTGACGCCGAAGGTGAGGCGGGTGAATCCGCCGGGGTCGGCGTCCAGTTCGTGAGCCACCGCCGTGTGGCAAGGGATCAACCCGAGCCAGGCCAGAAGGACGACGCAACCGGCGAGATGTAGGAGCGCAGCATGTGGACGCATGGTCGTCGTTTACTCGAGTGGTGGCTCGTGTATTGGCGCACCGTATCCGGTGCCGGATGACGGGACCATCATACCCGAGAACTGCTCCGGTTGCCCGGAAATCGTGCGGCCCGACTGCAGGCAGGATCCGGCTGCGACGCTACCATGTGGAAGACCGCCCGCCACCGCGGTCGCCGATACCAATGCTGAAGACTCACGTCATCTCCCTGCTCGCCCTGCTGGCAGCCGCCCCTCTGGGAGCGGTCACCTACCGCGTGCCTCTCGACCAACCGGACGTCGCGGCGGCCCTCGCCGTGGCCCAAGACGGCGACACGGTCGCCGTGGCCGCCTCGTTCGTGGTGCCCGGCGGACTGGTCGTTCCCGGCCGCGACCTCGCCTTGCTGGGCGGCTGGGACGACGCCTTCACCGCCGTGGTGGGCCGAACCGCCGTGGCCGGAACAGCCGCCACTGCAGCCGTGCAACTGGCACCGCCGGTGACCGGCTCGCCGCTCTTGGCCGGGTTCGACATCACCGGCGGCGGCGGTGCGGCACGGACTGCACCGGTCGCCGGCCGCTACGGTGGCGGTCTGCTGGTGGAAGGCGGATCGCCGATGTTACGCGACCTGAGCATCGTCGGCGCCGAAGCGGGCACCCTTGCCGAGTTCGGCGCAGGCGGCGGCCTGGCGCTCCTGGACAGCGAAGCGGCCGTCGAGAACGTCACCGTCAGCGGCTGCCGCGCCGTCTGGGGCGGCGGCATCTACGTCAACGGCGGCGCCCCGGCGATTCGTGACGCCGTGATCGCCGACAACACGTGCCGGGCCGCGGGTGGCCCCGAGGAGGCTAGAGGCGCCGGCGTCGCCGTCCACCTGGGCGATCTCGTGATCGAGACGACCGAGATCCGCGGCGGCCGCGGCGCCGTGCGGGGCGGCGGCCTGTCCTGGCTCGGCACCCGTGGACGCGTGCTCGAGGTGCGCGACTGCGAGATCGCGGACAACGAGATGGATCTGGACGGCGCCGGTCTCTACGCCGAGGGAGGCGCCGTCACCCTCACGGGCGGGCGGTTCCTCGCCAACGTCCCCTCCCCCGATGCGCCCTATACCTCCGGCGGCGGGGCCTACCTGACGGGCGCCCGCGCCACCATCGATGGCGTAACCTTTGCCGCGAACCGCGCCGACGCCGGCGGCGGCGTCACCGTGAACACCGCTCCTCAGGCCGACGTGCGCGACGCCGTCTTCCTGGCCAACGAGGCCACGCTCTTCGGCGCCGCGCTGAACTACCAGAGCAACGACGCGGGCGAGATCCGCGGCAACACCGTGGCCGGCAACGTAGGCGCCCCCGACCAGGGCGTGGTGAACGTGGTGAACTCCTCGCCGGATCTCGCGCTAAACTTGGTCGCTCACAACACCGGCGGCGGCTTGGCCCTGGCCGGCGGCGCGCTGGCCCCCACCTGCAACGACGTCTTCGGCAACACCGGCGCCGCCTGGTCCGGCCTGGCCGACCCCACCGGCCAGAACGGCAACTTCGCGGTGGACCCTCTGTTCTGTGACCTCGCCGGCGGCGACGTCACCCTGGCGGCCGACTCGCCGTGCCTGGATGCGGCCGGCTGCGGGCTCGTGGGAGCGCTGGGCGAGGGATGCGGCGGGGAGGTCGACGTCGCGGACCTGGCGGCCGTCGGCCTGGCGGTATCGGCTTACCCGAACCCATTCAATCCGGCGGTGACGCTACGCGCGCGGCTCGAGATCGGCGGGGCGGTCCGGCTGACGGTGCACGATCTGCGAGGCCGTCTGGTGCGGGTGCTGGCCGAAGGCGACCGACCGGCCGGCTGGTTCGAGGCGCGCTGGAACGGTCGTGACGATACCGGTCGTGGGGTCGGCTCGGGAGTCTACGTCTACCGGATCACGACCGCGAACGGCGTTGGATCGGGCCGCCTGACGCTGGTGCCCTGAAGC
>PIVY01000541.1 GCA_003353795.1 bacterium | reverse complement strand
CCCCACAACCGCTGATGCCAGCTACCTTCACCCGTCGCGCGAAGAGCCGCCCGCCCTCCTTGGGCATGACCTGGTCCGCATCCGCGAACAGGTGCAGCGCCGGGATCGGACCCAGCGGCGGGAAGCGCGGCACCGTCGCCGCGGTGTTGGCGGAGGGTTGCGCTGCCAGGTTGGTGGCGACGGCTGCAAACAGACCGTGCGTGCGGGCGTCGCCCACCATACGGTGCACGAGCATGCCGCCGTTCGAGATGCCTACGGCGTACATGGCGCTGGCATCGACCGCGTCCTTCTCGATCACGTCCTGCACGAGCGCGCGGATGTAGGCCACATCGTCGACGTCCTGTGCGTGCGCGTAGGTCGGGACCTGGTCGGGCCCGAAGAAGCGGCCGTCGTTCCAGTGCCGGGAGACGACGCCGGTGCCGCAGCTCGCCTCGTCCGGGTCGAACACGCCCTCCGGATAGGCGATCACCCAGCCGGCCGACTCGCCGACCGCGTTGAACCCCCAGGCGACGACGCCTGGTTCGGCACCCTCAGGAAACCCGGCGGCGCCTCCATGCAGGGCGACGACGAGCCGGCGCTGGCCGGCCGGCGCCGTGCTAGGCACGAGCCGCCAGTACCAACGCGTCACCCAGGCACCGTGTCCGTCCTGGAAGGTGACGGGTTTACGCGTCCAGGCCGCGCCGGGCGCCGGGTCGTAGCCGAGGTTGGCCAGCGTCCAGCGCGGGTCGAAGCCCTCGGGCGTGTCGAAGCACCTCTCGTCAGCCCGGGTGGGCGAAGCGAGCAGCAGCGCCGCGAGGAGGAGGAAGAGGAGAGAAGGGGAGAAACGTGGGTTCGTGCATGCGCTCACGA
>PIVY01000540.1 GCA_003353795.1 bacterium | reverse complement strand
CCGATGGGAGTGGCGCGGCAGAAAGAGGGCGGCGTGAAAGTGGGGCTGGGTCTCCTTGCGGGCATGGATCTCGCCGCAAAGGTCAAGGAGACCGTGGAACTAGAGGTTCATAGGCGGCTCGCGGCCAACGGCGTGCAGGCCGCAATCCTCTGGTACTGACGGGAGTCGGAGATTCCCGCTGGTGGGGCTCCGAAACCTCCGTTTGAGACAGCACTTCTGACCGGCGTCGCGGCTCGTTTGTATCCATGTGGAAACAAACCCCGCGCTTCCGGGACGAGACATCAGCAATCAGCGGCATTCGCTAGGCGGCGTCGAGGCGCCGGCGAAAGTCCGTGCTAGCGTCCGCCTGTGGCTCGTGGGAGGCCTCGACCGTCGGGTTGGTGGTCGAGGTCTCAAACCGCTGGCTGCAAACGCGGTCCGAGGTGAGGAATGACCCTTCTACTACGAGCCTTTGCGCTTGCCGCGCTGATGGGCTGCGGCCCGAGTGCAGACGATATCGCCGCGAGGAGGGCAGCAAACAAGGCCGCAGACGAGCTGGCAGACGAGCAAGCAAGAGAGAAGGCCGACGCGAAAGCGCGAACGGAGGCGGAAGAGAGAGCGGCCGCTGAGGCAGCGTTGCCAGGGGAGCAGGTCGGCCGGTGGAAGGTCTACCACTTTGACGGCGCAATCTTGCGAGTATACCGATTGAACAACGAATATCGAGTTCAGGTCGCTCACACCGACGGCAGCCGGAGCGACGATGCATACAGCACAACCCAGACGCCCATAGGTCTGAAGCTCTGGCGCGCCGGGGCAACGGCCGGCGACTATTACGTGATCGACGGGAGTGGTCTTCTGCATCTCGGCGACCG
>PIVY01000539.1 GCA_003353795.1 bacterium | reverse complement strand
ACCTGGAGATCCTCGATCTGACCGGGCCACGAGCGACTGACCGCGCCCACGGGGCTACTCCTTGCCCGCGGCGTCGTCGAGCTGCTCCTCCTCGTCGCTCCCCTCGTCCTCCTCCGGGCGCCAGGGCGCGCAGTCCCAGAGAGAGCCCAGGTAGTCGAGGCCGCCTTCCTGGGCGGCGGCGACCTTGCCGACCTCGTGGAACTCCTCCGGGGCCAGCACCTCGATCGTCTCGAGCATCGCCGCGGCGAACTCTTCGCCGCCGGCGTCGTGCTCGAGGGCGGCGATCCGCTTGCGCGTGCGCCCGGACATCGACTCGATCATCGGGGTCAACGTCTGGTCCCATGCCGCCTCCGGATCCGGCTGGTGACGGACGAGGAACCGGAACAGGCCGATAAACTTCTGCGCGTGCAGGAGGGCGAACGCCTTGGCCTCGGCCTCCTCCTGGTCAACCACCGGCGGCGGCGCCTCACCTGGCGGCGGGCCCGGGGGCTGCATCATCACCGGCTGACTCCCCGGTACCGGCTGCGGCATCATCGGCGTTCCCGGGATCGGAACCGCCGGGCCCTGGGGCCGACCGAGGCCGCCGAGTCCCTCGATCATGCCCGGGAGCTTCTCGAGGAAGCTCTCGGGCCCGTCGCTCTTTGCTTCTCTGGCGAGCGTAGATATAAGCTTGATCGTGTCGACCATGACGGCGCTCTGGGTCTTCGCCTGGATCTCGGCCGCCTTCGAGCTCATCTGCATCATCGACGTGAACATCGTCGTCATGAGGTCCTGCTGCGCCTTCATCGAGCCCAGCTGCGCCTGCTCGGCCGGGGTTCCCTTCGCGTCCTGGCGCCGCTCGGCCCGACGGTC
>PIVY01000538.1 GCA_003353795.1 bacterium | reverse complement strand
GTCCCGAGCCGACCCGGAGCGCGGGGATCACGCCTACGCCTTCCACCTCGGCGCCGAAGGGCGCTTCCACCTCGGGCACTCGGCGGATGGGATCCCCTGGCAGCCCGCATGGCCAGTGGGCCTGGTGTCGTGGTACGGCGCGTGCGCATACGCCGCGTGGATGGCCGATCGTACCGACCGACCGTGGCGTCTCCTCCACGATCTGGAGTGGGAGAAGGCCGCGCGAGGCGTGGATGGCCGGCACTACCCGTGGGGCGACTATCTCGACCCAACCTGGGCGCGCATGAACCAGAGTCACCGGGGCCGCCCCGAGCGGGCTGCGGTGACGGATATGACGGTGGACGAGAGCCCATACGGGGTGCGCGGTCTCGGCGGCAACGTGCGCGACTGGTGCGCCAACGGCTACGACCGGTCGGGCCCGGAGGCGGGCGCGCCGGTAGTGCCCCAGCCTGCCGATATCGACGAGCCCTATCGGATGAGCCGAGGAGGGTCGTGGAGTAGCGGCTCGGCGCTCTGTCGCGCCGCGAGCCGTTTCGCATCGTCCCCCGAGACCCGCATCGTCGGGCTCGGCTTCAGGATTGCGTGGGCTGGAGCGTCTGGGTGAGCACCGCCATCAGGTCTGGATCCGGCGGCGGGCTGGAGAGCTTCGTGAAGCGCACCGACCCGAGACCCACGAAGGCCGGGAACGAGTACAGCGCGTTGGCGAGGTTGTACTGCAGTCGGGGGCGCTTTCCGAACCACTTCAGGCTGCTGGCTCCGGAGGAGTCGGGCTCGGTCTTGAAGAGGTAGCCGAGGATCACGTCCGGCTCGAAGACGATCCGGTACACGGCGCCGGTCTCGCCGGCGAGCTTCG
>PIVY01000537.1 GCA_003353795.1 bacterium | reverse complement strand
CCGATGCCGTTGTCGGTGATCGGCGCGACGGTGCCGGAGCAGTTCGTGCCGTGGCTCTCATAATCCATGGGGTCGTTGTCCTGGTCCGTGACGTCCTGGTCGTCGTACGGCGGCGGGAAGGAGCTCGGCAAGTCGACGAAGTCGCAGCCGCGGATGTCGTCGATCGTGCCGTTGGCGCCGTCGTCCACGCCCGGGAGCCCGTTGTACTCGGCCCAGTTGGTCCAGATGGCGCCGGTGACCTTGTCGGGGTGGGTCCCGCCCAGGTCGGGGTGGTGCCAGTCGACGCCGGAGTCGGCGACCGCGACGATGATGTTGGAGTCGCCGAGGCTCTCGGCCCAGCCGCCGAGCGCCCGGATGTCGGCGCCACCGACGGACGTGTTGCGTAGGTAGTACTGATTGGTGAGGTCGTTGGGGAAGTAGGCCGTGCCATACATCCGGCAGATGTCCACCGGGAACACCTGCTGGACCTGGGACGCCCGCGCGTAGTCGGCCAGCACGGCGTCGAGATCGCTCTTGCGGGCGTCGAAGTCGACGGCGTAGACCCGAGCGAGGTCAGCCCGGATTGCCGGGTCGTCGAACTGGTCGGAGAGGCCCTCGTAGAGCGGTTTCAAGGCGACCACCCCGTGCTTGGTCGCCACGGCGTCCAGCGAGGCGATGCCCGTCATGGGCGTGCCGCTACTCTTGTCGACGTTCAACTTCGTGCCGACCTCGAAGGCGATCAGGACACGGTCGGGGACCTGGCCAACCACCGAACTGTTCTCGTACGTGGCAGCCGTCGCAAGCGTGCTGACCATCACGACGGCAACAAGGGCGAGCATGAACTTCTTCATGAGAACCAACTCCCGGTGGCGAG
>PIVY01000536.1 GCA_003353795.1 bacterium | reverse complement strand
TGCGTGATGACGTCCGTGACAAGACCGACCCCGAGATGTTCGTCACCCGGGCGCGCGAGGGCGATCCCAGCGGCGAGCGCGGTTTCAATGCCCGCGCCGATGACGACGGTGACGGCCTGGTCGACGAGGATCGCCTCGACGGCCGCGACAACGACGGTGACGGCGCCATCGACGAGGATTTCGCCGCCGTCAGCCACGACATGAGCGTCTGGGATCTGTCGCTCGACCACCGCAGCCACCACCTCGAGGCCTACCACTGGTCCTATCCCTACCTGTCCGGGTTCCTCGCGGCGGTGTTCGAGGCGTCCGGCGATCCGTCCCAGGAGTCGCTCAGCCTGAGCACGGCCGGCGACCCCTGGCGCCAGGCCGACGAGTTCTGCCTCCTGGTTACCGACCTAGCCACGGGCCCCCTCTTCGTGACCTCGCTCGCCGATCCCCGTCGGTCCGACCAGACCATCTGGCTCGGCATCGCGGTGCTGGACGACCAGTTGCGCCGCAACGCCAGCGAGCGCGTCCGCACCGCCGGCACCAGCCTGACCGTCCCCCTGCTCGCCGAGACCCAGGCCCTGGCCATCGCCGCCGGACCCACCCGCCTGCGGGTCATGAACGACCTGGCCGCCGCCAGCCGACTGCGGGCCGGCGTCACCGACCCGGTGTCGCACCAGCGGGTCGCCTGGCTGCCGGCGCCGTTGCCGCCCGTGACCGAGGCGAACCTGCCTGCGGCCACGATCCGCCCCGACGGGACAGGTGGGTTCACCCTGCTGCTCGAGCGCAGCCTCACGGCGACCCTGCACTTCGACCCCGACCTCTTCTACCTCGACGGTGAGCCCCTGGGCACCGCGACTCGGCTGACCT
>PIVY01000127.1 GCA_003353795.1 bacterium | reverse complement strand
TGTTCGGATCGAAGCGGAGCTGGCTGAGGGGAATGCGCATCTCGGCGGTCCAGCCCTCGGCGTCGACGTTGGTGCCGCCCTCCCAGACCGGGTCCCAGTTGCCGTCCCAGTTGTTGCCGTCCTGGCTGATGTACTCGTCGCCGCGGGTCTTCGAGAGGCTGAGGGTGAACGAGTAGGCGGTGCGATTGTCGGCGCGGCTGTCGATGTTCACCTCGACCCAGTCGCCGGGGAACCAGTCGCGGCGGGCCAGGCGCTTGCTGACCTGTTCGGGTTCGTCGAAGCAGCGGAAGGCGAAGTAGAGGGCGTCGTCGTCGTAGACCACCTTGAACTTCGTCTGCTTGCTGGGAGGCACGCCATCGGTGGGCTGGCGCTGGATGAAGTCGCTGGTCCACTCCACGGTGTCCCATACCGGATCGTCGAGGCGTCCGTCGATCTGGGGGGCACTTGCCGCGCGTCGCGTCTCGTAGGCCCGTGTCTCGACCTCGCGGGCAGCGGCCTGAACAGCCGTGAGCACGCAGAAGGCGATGAGGGCAGCCCGAAACGGCCGTGGCATGGCGACTCCAGTTGATCATTCGTTCTGCGGCGCCGTCGAACCGGTCCGCCTCGTGGAGGATGGGAGTTGGACGACAGCCGGCGCGGAATGGTTGCGATTCGCGTTCAAACGAAAGCGCCCCATGATCAGGTTGATCACGGGGCGCTTCATCGGTTTCGCCGGCGATGCCTACTCGGCCAACACCAGCTTACGTGTCACCGTCTCCATGTCCGCGACCACACGCGCGACGTAGACTCCGCTCGGCGCTTTGCCGCCGCCGGTCATGGTGCCGTCCCAGGCGAGATGGTGGGTTCCGGGATTCACCGTGCCCTCGTACACCCGTTGCACGTGCCGACCGCGGGTGTCGTAGATGTCCACCTTCATCGGGCCCGCGACCGGAAGTCTGACCTCCAGGTTCACCCGCGGATTGAACGGGTTGGGCCACGCGGACAGCGTGACCGCCGGCGGATGCGGCGTGTTATCCGGCGCCGCCGAAACCACGGTCGATCGCGCCAGGAAGATCTGCTCGAGCTGCGGTATGCCGTCGATGGTGTCGGTCTTGGACCAGGCCAGCACCGAGCGTGCGCCGTCGGGGGTCACGCCAACGTCCACGCGGGAACCGATGCCGCGGCGGAATGGCATGGACTCGAACATGCCGCCGGCGTCGGTCATCACGCCGTCGTCGTAAGTGCGGTATTCCAATCTTTCGCGGTGCGCGTGCATCTGATTGTCGGTGTCGAGCTGATACCAGAAGATGTGCATCACGTCATCCCAGCCCATGTCGATTCTCGGCGAATGGGGCCAGTCGAAGTAGGCGTAGGGGACGGTGATGTTCTGTTCCGGTTGCCAGTCGCCGTACACGTCGCAGGCGAGGAAGTGAATGGTGCCGCACGGGCAGGTTGGTTGCGGGCCGAGGCCCACGACGCCGATACTGGTCGATCGGGCCACGTCGAACTCGGCCTCGAACGCTGTGGGCCCGTTCAGTCCGTCACCGGGGATCCGTACCGGCGCGGTCCAGACCATCTCGTCGCGATAGGTGCGAAACAGTTCGAGGCCGTCCCCGCCCACAGCGAGGAAGTAGATGGCGGGCCAGGGACCGGCAGGGCCGTACGTCCAGCTCACCTGCGACGCCGGCAGCTGGTCCAGGTTCGACACCGGCATCGTCAGAATGGACCAGCCGGTGTAGATGCTGTACGAGGTGAATTGGATCCGGCAATCGAGCCCGTACGATGGGTCGACGTCATCGTCGATGGTCAGGTAGACCGAGTGCCCCGCGGCGTCTGTGGGAACGCCCCAGAGATCGAGGCCGAGCACCTCGCCGCCGGGCACGAAGGCGTGCGGCTCGTCGAGATTCCAGTTGCCGTTGTGATCGGACTGGTAGGCCCATACCGTGTCCTCGCGGACGAAGGCCAGCGTGAAGCCGTGGCGACTCCAGCAGATCGCGTGCTTCGCACCGGGGCCGAAGTGGGTGGGCTCGGGCCAGATCTCGTCGGTGTCCGGATTCGTGGGCACCAGCTGCACCGCCACCTGGGGTTCGGGATACCCGGGCTGTTCGGTGACGTAGGCGATGGCCGTGTAGTGATCCAGGGAAACGGCCAGCGACGGCTGGCAGCCGCAGCCGGGTGGGAAGGTAGCCTGTTCGATGACGTGCTGGGAGGCGGCGGGTGCGGCGATCAGGCAGAGCAGGGCGAGCGAGATGAGGGTTGGGTGTTTCATGACGGAATCCCCCTTCCGTGCTTGGCGACCGATCCTGCAAGGGCTCCATTGCAAAACCGTGTTCATGATAGCACGGAAGGGGTCTCCGTTGGTCGTGTCACTTCAACATGGTCATGCGCCGCGTCACGGTCTCGTCGCCACAGATGAACCGAGTCACGTAGACCCCGCTGGCCACCGTTGCGCCGCGGTCGTCGGTGCCGTGCCAGCTGACCTCGTGGGTGCCGGGCGTGGAGTCCACGTCGAACCGGCGTACGAGCTGACCGCGAACGTCGAATACGGCCAGCTGGACCGGCGCGCCCGTCGGCAGGTCGCCGGGCACGCTGTAGACGATGGTGGTGGCCGGATTGAACGGGTTGGGCCGGTTGGGCGGCAGCTTGGGGCTGGACGGCAACAGGCCCGGCGCCGTGTCGTGACCGGGGATCACGGGATCGGACCACTCGCTGGGCTCGGACGCGCGACCCTGGTCGTCGTAGCCGACCACGCGGACACGGTACGCGACGCCGAACTCCAGTTTCAGGGTGCACGTGGTATCGCCGCGGGTCTCGGCAAGGGGCACATCCGCGGCGCCTTCGCGACTGGCGAACACCTCGTAGCGTACGGCCTCGGCCAGTGGTCGACCGTCGTCGTCGCAGGGGGGGCAGGGGCTCCAGGAAACGTCGACCTTCACGCGATTGCGGCGATGATTGTTGTCGGCTCCGGCGTCGACCAGGAAGAGGGCGACGAGCAACAGGGCGATCAAGCTCCGGATCAGGTGGCGCTGCGGCATGGTGCGTAACCTCACGTCGTGGGTCGGGTCGGGACGAGTGCGAACTCGATGTGCGGCAACGCAATGAAGGGGCCGGCGCCGAACCCGTGGCACAGGAAGGCAGGTCGAGGACCGCCGGCGGACTATGGGGATTCCTTAATAGTGTCTGATGCTGAGTGTCGATACCGGTTGGGTCAGCCGGCAACGGGTCCACCGGTCGACACGCATGATCGTCCATCTCGGGCGCCGCATTGCGCAACCGGAACGCTGCCACCCTGTGAGGTCGCCGCCGCCGCCACACGCTGCAGCCGCGTCCGCCGCGCCGTCAGGTACCACCTTGCCGCCCCGGGCGTCCCTCGCTAACCTCATCGGCACTCACCCCGCCCTGGAGGTCGCCATGCGCCACGCCCCGTTCGTTCTGACCGTCGTCGTCCTCGTTGCCGCCACCGTGGCCCTGGCCGGCCCGCCATGCGGAACCTTGCCCGGTTCCGAACCCGCCGGCCTCGAGCCCGAGCTGTTCGCCCCCGGCTGGGTCAATCAGGGTGCCCGCACCCGCGACATCTCCATGACTCCCGACGGCCGCGAGATCTACTTCTGCATCATGGTGGGCGGCATCCGCTACAGCACCATCGCCATGACCCGGCGCGGCGACGGCAACTGCTGGACCGAGCCCGAGATCCCGACCCTCTTCAGCGACTCTCGCTGGTTGTTTCTGGAGCCTCACGTCGATCCTTCGGGCAATCACCTGTTCTTCGTGAGCGATCGGCCCGAAACCGGTGACGAGGCGGTATCCGAGGACATCTGGGTCGCCGACCGCGAGGGCGACGGCTGGGGCGCCGCCCGCCGCCTGCCCGGCGTCATCAATACCGAGGGATCCGAGTTCTTCCCGTCGGTCACCCGCGACGGCGTCCTCTACTTCACGCGTCGCTCCGCCGAAAGCCGCCGCGAGGTGATCATGCGCGCCCGCCCCGATGGCCAGGGCGGCTGGCAGGAACCGGAAGAACTCCCCGAGGCGGTCAACGCCGCGGCCAGCCAGTTCAATGCCTTCGTGGACCCGGGCGAGCGGTATCTCGTCACCTGCCTCGCCGGCCACGAGGGCAACCTGGGCCAGGTGGACTACTGGATCGCCTTCCGTGATGCCGAATCCGACACCTGGCGTGGTCCGGTGAATCTGGGCGAAACCGTCAATGGCGCCGGTCGCGAGGGCTGGTCACCGTACGTGTCGCCCGATGGTCGCTGGTTCTTCTTCATGTCGTCGGCGCGGGGGCTGGAACTGGACGGTCCGCTCACCATGGCGCGGGTCCGCGAGCTCCACGCATCGCCCGGCAATGGGCTGGGCCACATGTGGTGGATGCCCGCCGGCTTCCTGAACGACCTCGCGGCCGAGGCTGCCGACTAGCTCGTCGATTCTCGACCCGCTTGGCTCGCATCGCGAAACGGAGTATGCTCGTGGGAGTACCCCGGCCCGGAGGCCCCGCGTGAGCAACCGAACCATCGAGGACATCCTCAAGAAACAGCTGGCCCAGTACCATCTGTTTCGTGAGCAGCTGGCCGAGAGCCGGGATCAGACGGTGCGCCGCCCCGCTCCGGTGATCACCGTGAGCAACATGACCGGTTGCTGCCCGCGCGACCTCTCCCGCCTGCTGTCCGAGCGCCTCGACTGCCAGGTCTGGGAGCCCGACGTCATCGGCCTAGTGGCGCGCGACGTGCGCTTGCGCCAGGAAGTCGCGGCGATTCTGGAAGCCGAGGTGACCTCGCGCCTCGACGGAGAGATCGAGGCCATGATCGCGCGGCATCGATGCCGGGACGACGAGGACACCATCGCCCTGGTGCGGGTAATCAAGATCCTGGCCGAAACCGGCGGCGTGGTCCTGCAGGGGCGCGGCGGTGCTTTCGTGCTGGGCGACCGCGCCGATCTGAGGCTACGCCTGGTGGCGGGCGAACGCCATCGCATCGAGCACATCATGCGCCGACGCGGCGTCGACGCCCGGGAAGCGGGTGCGGCCATGCGCGCCGGCGACAGTCAGAGCACCACGTTCGTACGGCGCCAGTTCCATGCCGACGTATCCGACTCCCGCCGCTACGACCTGGTACTGAACACCGAACGCCTCGAACCGGAAGCCGCGGCCGAGCTGGCCGAACGTTTCCTGGACGTGCGCCGACGGGACTAGGCTCCGGCGGTTCCCGAACTCTTCAACATGTGGCTCAGCTTGCGCAGAAGCTGCTCGGGCAAGATGGGTTTCTGCAGGAAATCCGCCCGGGCGTCGGCCAGACCGCGCCGCAAGAGCGTGTCGCCCGTGTATCCCGACATGAAGAGCGCCGGCAACAGCAGGCCCGCCTCGTGTAGCTGGTCGCGCAATTCGGGACCGTTGAGGCCGGGCATGACCACGTCAGTGAGCAGCACGTCGGCCGGATCGGGATCGGCGACGAGAGCTTCCAGACAGGCGTCGCCCGTGGCGAACGATCGCACGGCGTATCCGTGCTTCGTGAGCAGCCGCTCCACCAGTTCGCGCACCATGTCGTCGTCTTCCACCAGCACCACGACCTCGCCGGCTCCGCGCGCGACCTCGGCCACCGATTCGTCCGGCACGTCGCCCGTCGCGGACACCGCGGGCAGGCAGGGCAACAGGATGGTCACCTCGCAGCCGCCGCCATCACGATTGCGGATGGCGATCTGGCCTCCGTGCTGCTGCACGATGCCGTGGACGGTGGCCAGCCCGAGGCCGGTGCCTTTGCCGGCGTCCTTGGTGGTGAAGAAGGGCTCGACAATGTGGTCGAAAATGGCCGGCGGCACGCCGTGGCCGGTATCGCGCACCACGAGACCGACGTAGTCACCGGGACCGAGCTCCGGGTCGGCGGACGACAGTTGTTCGCCGGTCAGGGCGCGAAACTCGGTCTCGATCTCGATACGACCACCGTCGGGCATGGCGTCCATGGCATTGATGGCCAGATTCATCAGGATCTGCTCGATCTGACTGATGTCGGCGCGGACGCGATGGTCGCCACCGTCGGGCTTCAATACCAGCTCGATGTCCTCGCGCAAGGTGCGTCGCAGGATCGGTTCGAAATCCATGAGCGTGCGGCCCAGGTCGATGTCTTGCATCTCCAGGACCTGCCGCTTGCTGAATGCCAGGAGCTGGCGGGCGAGGTTGCGGGCGCGTTCGCCGGCGCGACGAATGGCCGCGAGGTCGGACCGCGCCTCGGCGTCGAGCAGTTCGTTGTCCATCAGCATCTCGGTGTAGCCCAGCACTGGCGTCAGCAGATTGTTGAAGTCGTGGGCGATGCCACCGGCGAGACGGCCCACCGACTCCAGCTTCTGCGATTGCAGAAGCTGGCGCTCCAGCTGCCTCTGCTCGGCCACGATACGCAGGATCACCAGGGCATGGGGCGTGCCCTGGAACGCCAGCCGCACGGCGCCGATCTCGGTTTCCAGCTCGTGGCTCTCCCGGTCGCAGGTCACGCCGGACAGGGACAGGGGACGGTCCGCGGGGGGCGAGCGCAGCGCCTGGGCCAGCTCGCGGTCGTTCTCGCGCAGCAGACTCGCCACCGGGCGGCCCACCAGTTGCGGCAGTGACCAGCCGTAGGCGGCCGCAGCCCGGGGATTGGCGGCCACGATGGTGCCGTCCTGGTCCAGCAGCAGCAGGGCGTCGGCCATGGCGTCGAAGATCTGGCGATACCGCGATTCGCTCTCGCGCAGGTCGCCGAGTTGACGGTTGATGGCGTTGCGC
The DNA here is from genome assembly GCA_003353795.1 of bacterium. Taxonomy (GTDB): domain Bacteria; phylum Krumholzibacteriota; class Krumholzibacteriia; order LZORAL124-64-63; family LZORAL124-64-63; genus Glo-17. The sequence goes on along the minus strand of PIVY01000127.1, from coordinate 8,186 downwards.
ATGTCCACGAATCCCCGGGCCAGGGTGCCGATCTCGCCGGGATGGTCCACGTGCACGTCGGGCTGGAGGTTGCCCGACGCCATGGCGCTGGCCGCATCGGCCAGGTCGAGCAATGGCCGCGTCTCCCGGCGTAGCACCGCGGCGAGGATTGCCGCCACCAGCAAGGCCACGCCTGCCCACGCCAGTGCCATCTGCCCACCGATGCGGTCGGCGTCGGCTCCGAGCAGATCGCGAGGCACCTGGAAACCCACGGTCCAGTTCCACGATTCGCAAACGGCGGTGACGACCCAGACGTCCGCGTCGCCGGACGTCTTCAGGAGCTGCTGGGCCAGCTCACCCACCGGGATGGAAGGATGAACGAGCACCGCCCCAGCGGCGTCGAGCACGAAGGGAAAGATGGAGTCGGCGGGATCGGTGGGGTGGATCGCCGAGACGGCCTGCAGAGTGGAGAGTTCGGTGGCGCCGGGCCGGGCAGCTTCGTACTCGAGGGTGCGGACCAGCGTCTCCAGGCGTCGGGCGTAGACCTCGCGACCGCTGTCCTGCACCTCATGTCGGACCAGGTGATTCAGCAGCAGGAACACGGCCAGGGTCGTCACCACGAATGCGGTGCCGACGATGGTCAACAGTCGCCAGACCAGGGAATACCGTTTCAACGTCCGCATTCGGCCTCCGGATCCGAACATACAAGATTCCTCCGGTTGCCGTCTCCCGAATCTTGGTTACTCCATGACAAACACGGGTGATCTCGTCTTGGAGGTATCATGAAGGCCAGGATACTGCTTCTACCAGGTGATGGCGTTGGTCCCGAGGTGATCGCCCAGGGGCGACGCGCCCTGGAATCGGTAGCCCGGATGTTCGGGCACGATTTCGCCCTGGTCGAGGGCCTGGTGGGTTTCATGGCCATGGACGCCACGGGCCAGGCGCTCCCCGCGGACACCGTGGCGGCGTGCCGTATCTGCGACGCCGTCCTCGTGGGCGCGGTGAGTGGCCCGGCCGATGGCGAGCCCCAGAGCGGTTTGCGGCGCCTTTGCCGGGCCAACGAGCTTCACAGCAATCTCATGCCGGTGCGAATCCATCCCGCCCTGCGTCGACTCGCGCCGATCCGGCCCGACCTGCTTACCGGCGTGGACCTGCTGCTGGTGAGAGACCGGGCCGGAGTTGGCGGCTGGGGAGGCCAGGCCACCGTCGTGGCCGGCGCTGCGCCTGACGACCAGTTGCCGAGCGTGATTCGGGTGGCGCTGCGGGCCGCGGCCAGGCGCCGCGGCCGCCTGAGCCTGCTGGGTCCGGCCCGGGAATGGATGGCCGACGAACACTGGCGTTCGCAGGTCGCGTCCGTGGCCGAGGGCTATCCAGCCGTTTCGCTGGAACACCTCGACCTCGCGACCTGCGAACAAAGGCTCGACGACCGCCCTGCCGGACTCGACGTGATCCTGGCCTGCGGCCCCGGGTTCGATGGTCTCCACCGCCGTCTCGCCACCATGGCCGGATCGCCGGGCCTGCTGCCGTCCGCCACACTTGGGGACGGCACGTTCGGCATTTACGAACCGGCCCACGGCGCGGCCGCAGGCACCGCCGGCAGCCGGAGCGCCAATCCGACGGCCGCACTACTCTCGGCGTCTCTGCTGCTGAGGCATTCCTTCGAGCTGGTCACCGAGGCGCAGGCCCTGGAGCAGGCTGTTCACGATGCACTGGCTGCCGGTCGCCACACCGCCGACGTGGCTGGCGATCCCTCCCGCAGCGTCACCACGAGCGCATTCACCGACGCCGTACTCGACCGCCTGGGCGAGTGCGCTGCCCGTGCCGGTGGGCAGGCCTGAAACGCGGACCTCTCGCGGGCGGCCTCGCCGGTCTTGACTTAATCTATTGGCAGACAACGAACACCGGGATTGGTCATGATCACTTCGTCCGGAAAACTCATGCGCGGCTTGCCGCTGTTCCCCCTGCCGGATTTCTTCCTGTTTCCGGGAGCGGTCGCGCCGTTGCACGTATTCGAACCCCGCTACCGCCAGATGGTGACCGACCTCCTCGACGCCTCGGGCCGCATGGTTCTGGCCGCCTACCGCCCCGACGGACCGCGCGCCGAAACCGGTCCCATGGTCATGCCTGTGGGTGGACTGGGCGAGATCGTGCACCACGAGACCCTGGCCGACGGTCGCTACCTGATCTGGGTTCTCGGCCTGGGCCGCGTCGGTGTCAGCGAGGTTCCCAGCGACCGCCTCTACCGCAAGACCGACGCGCAGCTCATTGCCGATCGCGAACCCGAACTGGGTACCGAGGAGACCATGACGCCGCAGCTCATGGATGCGATCCACACCCGGGCGCCGCGGGGTCGCCGACTCGAAGGTGAGTTGCCGCTGGGATTGCTGGCCGACATCCTGCTCAACGCGCTTCCCCTGGACGCCGAGCGCACGGCGGCCATCTACGCGGAGCGCTGCCCGGTCCACCGGGCGGAGATGGCGCTGACCTGGCACCAGCAGAACTGAGTGGGAACCCGGGTCATGTGTGTCCGGTTACAGCGGCTCGATCCCCGGCCCGGTCCTCATCGTGTCGCCGAGGAGGCAGCATGAAGACGCAGCAATCATTCGTGGCGATCCTGGTGGTCGCCTTCCTGGTCACCACCGGAGGTACGCAGCTCATGGCAGCGGAGACCCCGCGCGAGACCGCGACCGCCACCCTGGGCGGCGGTTGTTTCTGGTGCATAGAGGCCGTATTCGAGGAGATGGCCGGAGTGCTGGACGCCGAATCCGGCTATGCCGGCGGCAATGACGACAATCCCGACTATCGCGCCGTGTGCAGCGGCGAGTCCGGACACGCCGAGGTGGTCAACGTCGTCTTCGACCCGGCCGTGATCAGCTTCGAGGAGATCCTGCTCGTCTTCTTCGGTGTGCACGATCCCACCACGCTCAATCGACAGGGCGCCGATGTCGGTACCCAGTATCGGTCGATCATCCTGTACCACGACGAGGCGCAGCACGAGGCGGCCCAGTCGATCATCGGGGATCTGGAGCGTGATCGAGTCTTCGACAAGCCCATCGTCACCGAGGTGGTGGAAATGGGGGCCTACTATCCGGCCGAGCCATACCATCAGGACTATTTCGCCAGCAATCCCACCCAGGGCTACTGTCAGGTGGTCATTGCACCCAAGCTGGCCAAGTTCCGCGAGCAGTACGGCGACAAGTTGAAGTGACTGGCGACCGTTTCACGAGAAGGGCCCCCTGCTGAAGCAGGGGGCCCTTTTCTCGCGAGCGATGAAATGCGGGGGCTGGATTACCAGCCGCGACCGCCGCCGCCGCCGCCGCCACCGCCGTAGCCGCCACCGCCACCACCACCACCGCCGGTACGGGGCTTGGGCTGCGACTCGTTCACGCGCAGGGGGCGTCCGCTATGGTCCTGACCGTTGAGGCCCTGGATGGCCTGGTTGGCCTCCTCGGCGTTGGGCATCTGGACGAAACCGAAGCCGCGGCTGCGGCCGGTCTCGCGGTCGAGGATCACTCGGGCGCCTTCAACCTCGCCATAGCTCTTGAACAGGTCACGAAGATCGTCGTCGTTGCAAGTCCAGGGGAGGTTACCCACGTAGATATCCATGTCGCTTCCTTCCTGCGTCATGGGTCCATTGAAACCGAAACTCTCACACCTTTGACACAGGCTGAAGCTCGGGCGACCCGGATCTGGAGCCGCAAGGAAAATTTAGCACGAATCGGCCCATGTCAAAGGGGAAAAACCATCATCAGAGTGTTTCGGGAATGGTATAACCGGATAAAATGAGGTAGGGTTCTCGCGATTCTCCGCGTATCCAGGGAGGTTTACGCGTGTGGCGGATTGGTCACGGATGGCGGCAGCCACGAACAGGCGTCGGACTCCTCTGGAGTCTGATTTTCATGGCGTGGGTGATGGGTCCGCTGGACGCGCTGGCCGGGATTGACCTGCTGCAGGTCCCCGTGGTCGACGCGCAGGGCGGTCCTTTGACCTCGGGTGTGGTGCTGTTCTGCCCCCAGGATGCACCGTGTCTGGAATTCCCCATCTCGCCCACCGGATCGATCTCTCTCGATAGCTCCCTTCTCGAGCCCGCCGGAGTCTACGCCGTGCTGATCTACGGCGACGACCTCGCGGTCCGTTTCGCCACCTACGGGTGGGTGTACGGCGGTGACACGACCGATCCCGACGCCGAGCCCGTACTGCGTGGGGTATCGGCCCAGCAACTCGAGGTCGTCCTGCCGCCGCCGCCACCGCCGCCGGCCGATCCAGTGGCCGCCGCCGCTGCCGACGACGATGGCCAGACCGAGGACTTCCCGCGATTCCTGGGCGGCGTCATGGTGCCGTTCATGCTGGGCGGCGCCTTCGGGACCGACGCCGACGCGCTCAGCGGTGTCACCGACGTGTCGCCGGGATTCGGCGTTATCGGTTGCTACCGCTTCGGATATCCCGTGCGGCGCAACCTGGGCCGGACGTCGGTGACCTTCCAGGAACTCTCGCTCGCCTATGCCCAGAACCGATACCACCTCGAACCGGTGCAGCCCTCGGGTGCGGGTTCCGATCTCACGTTCCATCGCTTCTACGGCACGTTCGGGCTGGGCCGTCAGTGGCAGCGGTCGCAGGGCGTTCTGGCCGCAGCGGCAAGCTACGGCGGCATTTACGACGGTTCCGAGCTTCTCGAGTACCGCGACCGGAGCTACGGCATGTTCGGTCTCGGCCTGCAGGGACGGTATGTCTGGCGTATGGTGGGGGGCAACGGCCGCCTCGCCCTGGGCCTCCTCGGTCAGGTCGAACTGATGTACTACTTCGCCGATCACGGCGACAACGACCACTGGTACGGGTGGGCGCCGTCGGCGTCGGTGGGCTTGATGGTGTTCTAGCACCGGAGGTGCGCCATGAAGATCGTGACCGGAATGCGCCGCGTTGCGGCAGGAGTTTTCCTGGTGTCGAGCGTCCTGCTCCTGGCGCTCGGCGGCTGCGACAAGAACGACGGCGAACTCAAGACGGTGGACCCCGACGGCAGCCCCGATCTCGTGGTCACCAAGTCGGTCGACCTCGGCGATAACCGGACGCCGCACGAAGGCGCGGTCATCCACTACTTGATCAGCGTTCACAACGACGGCGTCTGGGACGCGCTGAACGTGGTGGTACGCGACTCGCTGCCGGCGCAGGTCACGTTCGTGGGCTCGCAGGCCGACAAGGGAACTTACGATCTCGACAGCCATCTCTGGGACATCGGACAGGTCACCGCGGACTCCACTGTCACCCTCACCATCACGGTGTCGGTGAATGCGTCGACCCTGGGACAGATCGTCAGCAACACCGCACGCGTGGTGGCCATGTCGCCGCAGGACGACGACGTGACCAGCAACGTGTCCACGGCTCTCTTCGGTGTCCTCAACGATCCGCCGCTGGCCGTGGACGACGCTTACACGTGCGTCGAGGGCGAGGCTCTCGCGGTCACGGCGCCGGGTATCCTGGACAATGACACCGACGTGGAGAACGAGCCCTTCGAACTGATGCTCCAGCCGGCCAACGATCCCTGGCACGGCGTGGTCACCCTGCACGCCGACGGCAGCTTCGAGTATGCCCACGACGGCGCCGAGGCGGCCGTCGACAGCTTCGTCTACACCATCCGGGACGACGGCGGCGCGGCGGACACGGGCGTGGTGCGCCTGTCGATCACGCCGGTGAACGATGCGCCGGTGGCCGAGGAAGAATTCTATCCCGTGGCCGAGGGCGGAACCGTGGAGGGCAACGTCCTGGACAACGACGAGGATCCCGAGGACGACCCCCTCGAGGCGGTCCTGGTCCTGGGACCGGACTATGCGGCGAACTTCGATCTCGCTACCGACGGCCAGTTCATCTACACCCACGACGGCAGCGAGATCCTGCAGGACCAGTTCACCTACCTCGCGTATGACGGCGAGGCGTACTCCAATCCGGTGGTGGTGGTCCTGAGCGTGAGTACCTCCAACGATCCTCCCGTGGTGGGCGGCATCCCGGATCAGGGCATCGCCGAGGGCAGCACCTTCGCCGTGGTCATGCTCGACGACTATGTCGACGATCCCGACCACGAGGACAGTGAGCTCACCTGGGACAGCAGCGGCAGCATCGAGTTGACCGTGAACATCGATCCGGTGACGCACCTGTGCACCATCCTCGTGCCCGATCCCGACTGGTCCGGCGCCGAGATCGTCACCTTCCGGGCCACCGACCTCAACGGCGCCTGGGACGAGGACCAGGTCCTCTTCGAGGTGCGGCCGGTCAACGATCCGCCGTACATCCAGCCCATCCCGGCCCAGACCGTGCCCGAGGGCGGCGCCTTCTCTCCTCTCATCCTCGACATGTTCGTCAGCGATCCTGACGACGCCGACGACACGCTGGAATGGTTGATCGACGGCGGCGACCCCTTCACCGTCGAGCTCGACGCCGACCGGCGCCTGCTGGTGACCGCGCCCGGTGTCGACTGGTTCGGTCAGGCCACCGTGAGCCTCACCGTGCAGGATCCCGGCGGTCTCGACGACCAGCGCTACGTCAGCTTCACGGTCACCCCGGTGAACGACGCGCCAGAGACCACCGATCTGCCCGACCAGTCCACCAGCCCGGGCGGCGCGTTCCTGTCCATCCACCTCGACGACTTCGTGAGTGACGTGGACAACGCCGACGAGCAGATGATCTGGACCTACTCCGGCGCGGGCGAACTCCAGGTGGCCATCGACTCCGGCCGGGTGGCCACCGTCGAGGTGCCCAACGACACCTGGACCGGCGTGGTCACCATCACCTTCCGAGCCACCGATCCCAGTGGCGATTGGGACGATACCGAGGCCACGTTCACGGTCTCGGACACGTTACCCGCGGACTAGCCCGACGCGGCCCGACGCGCGGATGTGTTATCATCATGGGGAGCACTCACCGGAGGTTCCCCATGTTTCGCATCGACGCGCCCCGCATCGTCGCGCCGCTCGCCCTGCTGCTGATCCTCGCCGCTCCGGCCGTTCTGGCCGGCTCGCGAGGTGTCCTCATCGAGGACTTCGAGGCTCCCACCATCGACCTCGAGAGCTACGAGGACCAGGACGCCGAGCCGGGCGGCTGGGACCTCGTGAGCGAGTCGTACGGCGGACAGCAGTCGCTCCGCCTGGACGGCAACACCTGGAAGCAGCAGCTCCTCGATGCGGCCGTGGCGGTCAACGACACCACGGTCTGGCAGATCGCCATCCGCGCCGATCGCATCGGCGAGATCCAGGCCTTCGGTATCGGCGACGGCACCAACGTCCTCTTCTACACATTCTGGGGCGACCAGCTGCAGGAACCGACCAACTGGTGGACCGTTTACCAGGGCGCATTCCCTCAGGACGAGTGGCGCGTTGTGTTGCTGCCCATCGGTGAAGATTGGCTGACGACCTTCGGCTCCGCGCCCACGGTCATCGACCGCCTCGTCTACGTCAACGACGCCGACGACGACCAGGCCGGCATCACTTACTTCGACGAGATCCGCGACGTCACCGAGGACCTGCCCCACGCCCCCCGCGCCCGCATCCTCTCGTCGGTACAGGAGGTGCGCAAGGCCGCCGGCGGCCTGCTCTCCGTGGACGTGCAGTTCGACGCCAAGGTGGAGGACTTCGACAGCACCGAGTTCACCTACGCCTGGGACTTCGGCGACTCCACCGGCAGCGATCTCGCCGCTCCCTTCCACACCTTCCTCGTGCAGGCCGATCACCCCTGGACCGTGGGCCTGGTGGTCACCGACCCCGAGGGTCTCGCCGGCGGCGACACCTGCCGCGTGCGCGTGGAGGATGGCGAAAACGATTTACCGCTGACGGTCAACTTCGTGGGCGATGTGTTCACCGGCCGCGGCTACGAGAACAACGGCGGCATCATCGACACCTACGGCATCGAGGCCCTGTTCGAGCCCACCCTCGGCATCTTCGGCGAGGCCGCCGACGTCAACGTGGCCAACCTCGAAGTCAGCTACACCAACCGCGGTACGCGGCATCCCACCAAGAGCGTGGTCTTCCGCAGCGAGCCCCAGAACATCACCGGCATCCAGTACGCCGGCATCGACCTGGTGACCCTGGGCAACAACCACATCACCGACTACGGCGAGATCGGCATGCTCGACACCATGGAAGGGCTCGACCAGCTGGGCATTCCCTACTGCGGCGCCGGCAGCACCGAGTACTTCGCGCTCCTGCCCGCCTACTACGGCGCCA
>PIVY01000535.1 GCA_003353795.1 bacterium | reverse complement strand
CGGCGCGGGCTCTTTGACGGGTGGCGGCTTGGGCTGCTCGGGCGTGGCGAGGCCGAATATCTCATTGAGTGTGGCGGCCAACAGCGCCCCGTCTCCGGCGAAGGCTCGCTTGGCGCCCTCGGCGAGCTTTCCGGAATTGGCCCCTAGCTTTCTGACGGCGGCGTCGAGGTCGTCCTTGGCGGCCTCAGCGCTCGCGTGGGCGTGGCGTTGTTCTCCATACTGTTGGGAGAACCTGTAGTTCATGGAGCTCCCGATGAACTTGATGGCGCCGGCGGCAATGGCAGTCTTGGCGACGGTGCCGAGACCGGGCACGACGCCGATCAAGTCACCGACGACATGCATGCCGAGGGTGACGCCGAGGCGTGCCACCAGCCAGCTCACCAGGCCCTCGGTGAATGCCGGCGTGAGCGCAATCCCCCACACTCGGGCGATGGCGCCGATGAGGAGGAGCTCGATGCCGCTCAAGGCCGCCGTAGTGCCGGGAATGGGCACCAGTGCAATGCCGGCGCCGACTGCCGCCGCCATGTTGGTGAGGCGGTCGGTTTCTTCCTTGGCGAGGATGACCTTCTTCTTGGGCACGGTCTGGTTCTCCGGTTCTGCGCCATCTGAGCGCGCCTACTGGGGCCGCTCCACCAGCCGGTTGCCTTCGAGCACGAACCGGCGTAGCCGATCCGGCATCACCACGCCGGTCTTGGGGCCGGGGATGGGACGCTCGGTCAGCTCCAACGACCCACATGAGGGCGACGGTGAGGGCGAGCGTGAGGGTGAGGTGGAGGATGTGGCTAAGGGTCGATTTCCACCCAGCTGCCGCCCTCGCGAGCGAACCCACAGGGGCCCTTGGTCTCGAGGATCTGCG
>PIVY01000534.1 GCA_003353795.1 bacterium | reverse complement strand
GGCGCCGGTGCAGTGGAGGGCATCGTCACGAACGCTCAGGGCGCCCGGGTCGAGGGCGCAGTCGTGGCAGGTGGACTCGAGCTCGTCTACACGGATTCGGCTGGCTTCTTCCGGGTGGAGAACATGCCGGGAGGCAGCCACGAGCTGGCGGCCGGCGACCCCGACACGCTGCGCCGCGGCAGCACCCTCGTCACTGTGGTCCCGGGTCAGACCGTGAACGCCGCCATCACCCTCGGAGCCCGCGCCTCCATCGCGGGCCAGGTCCGCGACGCAGCCGGTGATCCGGTCCCCCATGTCTCCGTCCGCATCCCCACCATGCGCGACGACAAGCCCGGCTACATCTATGTCATCGCAGATCTCGAGGGCAACTTCGAGTTCCGTGATCTGGAGCTGGGAAGCTACCTGCTTCAAGCGCCGGGGCCGCCGGCCAACGAGCTCGACGCCGTGGCCCAGCACGCTGGCACCGACCCGCGCTCGGCGTATACGCGTGGTGACATCCCGCCGGAACTCGATGACTACACCAGCCCGCTCGAAACCGTGAATCCGATCCTCGCGGCGAGCATCGCAAGGAGCCAGCCCCATCTGCCAGAAGGGGGGCCCAAGGCCTTCCTCGATGACGGCTTCGGCTGGGCACGCGTCACACTCGAAACGGACAGCGATATTCGGGTGGCCGACATTCACTACCTGCCGATGGGCAGCGTCTCGGGCCGCACGACCAACGGCGAGGAAGTCGGGATTGGCTCCCGGGTGCGCATCAGCGGCCTCTCCGTGGCCAATGACGGCAACCCGCTGACCAGCACGCTCGGGGAGCAGGACAGCGACGCGGCCACGGGCGAGTTCTTCTTCGACCAGATCC
>PIVY01000533.1 GCA_003353795.1 bacterium | reverse complement strand
AAACGGCGTTCATTCTGAGTGCGGGCTAACCGTCCGATTCTAGCCAATTCGCAGCATACGCCCCATGAATCCGGACGGGACGGAAAGGCGGCACGTTTGTGCGAATGTTATTCCACATTGACGCGAGGAAACCATGCAAATACTTAATCACATGAAAGGCTGTCTCCCGCCGGACGTTATCTTGTCCGGCACATTGGTTCGGCAACCAAAGGAGACAGCCATGAGAACGGACGCGAGCGTAACTCAGTTGGGTTTGGATATCCACAGGAAGTTCAGCAAGGTGACCGCACGCGATGGCCAAGGCAAGATCGTCTGGCGACAGCGGCTGGAACACGCCGACCGGCCGCGGATGCGCGAACAACTCGCCGACTGGCCGAGCGGCGCACCGGTCGTGCTCGAGGGCACCTTCGGCTGGGGTTGGATGAGCGACGAGCTGACCGCCGCCGGGTTGGATCCGCATCTGGCTTCCAGCAGCAAGGTGGCCGGTTGGCGCCGGGCGCGCGGCATGGCCAAATCGAATCGCAAGGACGCCGACCTGCTGAGCGAATTGTGGTCCGAAGGCGGGCGCTGGTGGGAAATCAGGCTGGCGCCGCCGGAGGTGCGCGAGCAGCGCGAATGGCTGCGTTACCGCATGACGCTGGTGCGCATGCAGACCGCACTGAAGAACCGCATCCACGCCATCCTGCACCGACACGGGATTTTGCGCGAGCAGTCGGATCTGTTCGGCCGCGACGGTCGGCGATTCCTGGATCTGCTGATCGCGCCCAAGGATGCCACGCTGCCCGACAGCGCCCGCGCGACGCTCAAAGGCTATCTGCAATTGCTCGATCACGTGCGGCGGCAGATCGCGGCGGCGAA
>PIVY01000532.1 GCA_003353795.1 bacterium | reverse complement strand
ATGCTCGGTGTCGGCATGCTCGTCGACAACGCCGTCGTGGTGCTCGAAGCCATCCACCGCCACCTGCACCTGGGCCGGCCGCCGCTGGTGGCGGTCCTGCGCGGGACACGCGAGGTGGGGCGGGCGGTGGTCGCCTCGACCCTGACGACGATCATCGTGTTCGCGCCCGTGGTGGTGACCGGCAATGACGAGATCGCCGTGTGGTTGGCCGAGGTCGGCGTGACGATCAGCGTGACTCTCATCGCCTCGTTGCTCATGAGCCTGACCGTGATCCCGGTGCTCGCCTCCCGCATCGGTCGGGGCGCCATGCCCAGCGAGCCGCGCTGGCTGCAGAGACTACGACGCGGCTACCAGCAGGTCCTGTGCTGGTCCGCGCTGCGTCATCCGCTGCTGACGACGATGGTCCTGCTGCCGCTGCTCATGGGCGGCACCATCGCCCTGATGAAGGCGACTGGATTCCAGGCCGACCCCTTCGGCGACGAGGGCCAGCGACGCGAGAGCCTCTCCATCAGTTTCGACTTTACCGACCCGGTGGACTATCACCTCGCCAGTGCCTACGTGGCGCGCACCGAGGAGTACCTCGAAGGACGGCGTGAAGAGCTCCAGGTGCGGGACATCTACTCCTACTACGTCGGCGATGGCGGCGGCATCACGCTCTTCTTCGAGGACGGCGTGCTCGACGAGGCGTTCCTGCGGGAGCTGCGCCAGGATCTGCGCGACAACCTGCCGGTCCAGGCCGGCCTCAAGTACCGCTTCGGCGACGACGAGGGCGGGGGTGTGGGGGCGCGGACCTTCTCGGTCACCCTGCACGGGCGCGAGACGGAGGTCCTGCGGGACATCGCCGCCACGGTCGAGTACC